>NZ_CP038255.1:334166-635833 GCF_004564135.1 Terasakiella sp. SH-1
CTGGCGCTGTCTTTTGGTAGTGTGGAAGCCAGTCTGGGTAAAGTTACCCCGAATATGGATGGGGCAGCACGCAGTCTGGGGCATGGGGCCTTTGCCACCTTGCGCAAAATTCATGTGCCGATCATTCGCGGTTCCATGTTGACCGCGGTGATGATGGTTTTTGTGGATTGTATGAAGGAGCTGCCCATTACGGTGATCCTGCGTCCCTTTAACTTCCATACGCTGGCAACTTACGTGCATCAATATGCATCTGACGAACAATTGGGCGAAGCGTCACTCGCGGCCCTGGCAATTGTGGGCTTCGGGATCTTCCCGGTGATTGTGCTCTCTATTGCCATTAACAAATCCCGCCCTGGGCACCATTAATTTACAAGGAAGAGAATAATGCAAGGACTTCATATCTACGGTGTTACGCACTCTTACGGTTCAAACAAGGTTCTTAATGGTGCCTCTTTGACAATTCCGGCAGGTGAGCTGGTTTGTCTGCTTGGCCCATCCGGTTGTGGTAAATCCACTATCCTGCGTTTGGCAGGTGGACTGGAAACATTGCAGGAAGGCAATATCGTCATTGATGGCGAAACCGTTGCCAATTCTGACATGTGCCTGCCGCCGGAACGCCGTAAAATTGGTTTGATGTTTCAGGATTATGCCCTGTTTCCGCATCTCGATATCATGGATAACGTTACCTTTGGTCTGCATGGGATGGAAAAATCCAAGGCGGAAAGACGCGCTCTTGAAATGCTGGAGCAGGTTGGGATGAGCCAATATGTCCGTGCCTACCCTCATATGCTTTCCGGTGGTCAGCAACAACGTGTTGCTCTGGCCCGTGCCTTGGCTCCGGAACCCAAGCTTTTGTTGTTGGATGAACCATTTTCCGGTCTCGATACCAACATGCGTGAAAAAATCCGTCAGGAAACGCTCTCTGTCCTGCGTGATGCAGGGGTTGCAACATTGATGGTCACGCATGATCCGGAAGAGGCCATGTATATGGCGGATCGTATCAAGATTCTGGGCCGTGGCGGTAAAATCCTGCAAGCAGGTAGCCCGAATGAAATTTACTATAACCCTGCCGATGAGTTTGTCGCCAACCTGTTTGGTATGATGAACAAGCTGGAAGGGATTGCCAAAGGGGGAATGGTTGAAACACCCCTTGGCAAGGTAGCCTATAAAGACAAGAATATCCGTGATGGGGAACTGGTTCAGGTTCTGGTTCGCCCGGAAGGTATCCTGTTTGACAATAAGCCGGGTGAAAATGCGGTGAAGGTGGAAGTGGTTTCCAATCATCTGTTGGGTCACAGCAGTATTGTGCGTATGCGTGTGCCTGATGGCAGTGATAAGGGCCTGATGTTGGATGGGCGCGTGCATCGTGAATTCACCCCAGAATTGGATAATGAAACATGGGCGACGGTTGATCCGGTCAATGCCTTTGTTTTTCCCTTGAAAAGCGTCGAGCAAAATAACGAGCCTCAAGAACAAGCAAGCCCCATTGCTGCCCAATAATCCTGTGAACGGAGAATGAAAATGATTGATATTGATGATTCATTTTTACTGGAATGTGAAGAAATCGACAAAGATCATGCATGGTTAAATCAGCTGGCAGAAGATATTAATGCCGCCATTGATGAAAACCGGCCACAAGACTGTGCTGAGCTGTCTCGTCGTTTTGTCAGCCTGTGTAAAAAGCATTTCGGGGCAGAAGAAGCCTTGCTCAAGAAAATCGACTACCCTGATGCCAAGCACCATCATGAACACCATCAGTCTTTATACGGTAAGATGGATACGATCTTGAAGCTGGGCGAAGCGGCTGCGAGCAACGAGCTGGCCCGCAAAAGCCTGAAAAAAGAAGTCTTCTATCTGTTGATGGACGACATTATTAATGAGGATCTCTCTTTTAAAGAGTTTGTCCATAGCATCAATAAGGCTGGCTAAAGAATAAGCGCTCCGATGGGGCGCTTTTTTTTATTCTTGTTGTTTCCAATTTGATGACGTGGGGGAACGTTTGGGGGGGAGGGCCTGTAGTGCTTCAGTAAACGGTGTGAGATAGACTGTTTTTAGATGATGTGGTGTCTCTTCCCCCACAACGCCAAAGTGGATGTTTTCTTCCCCTTTGGACAGATAAAGGCTTTTGCCCATCCAGTCCCAAACCGCTAGTACAGCCCCGTAATTTTTATCATAATGACGCTCAGCCACAGAATGGTGGATTTGATGTTGCGCCGGTGAGATCAGGAGATGTTCGAGAAACGGCCAATAGGGCAGCCAGACATGGCTGTGGCGCAGGTTGGAGCCGGTGATATGGAAGACAAAAAGCACGGCATTTGCGCCAAGTACATCAATCAGTTCAAAGCGGTTGCCAAAGAAAAAGAAGAAACTGCCTAAACAGACGGCCTGCACAAAAATGGCACGCAGGGCAAAGAGAATACCTTCCACAGGATGAACGCGCAGCACGGTTAAAGGCGTAAGCGTCTCTGCCGTATGATGTACCTTATGAAAAGCCCAGAGAAAGGGCACGGTATGAAGCCAGCGATGGACGAGATATTTGGATCCGTCTTCAAGTAAAAACAGGCTCAAGGTAAAAATCAGGGCAATGGTATGATCGCTTAAACCTGTAGCGATTTGTGTACGCCCATCAAAGACATGGTGGAGATTTTCAAAAATAAAGGTTGCAATCACCAGCTTGCCGATCAAAAGCGGGACCACTCCCATCATGACCAGCTTGTTAATCAGAATGATCAGATAATCACTTTTGGCGGATGGCGACCACCAGATGTCTTTGCCAAAAATTTGGCGAACAGAGGTGTGTGGAGAATTTTTACGGATAAAAAACAGATAAAAAAAGGCGAGTAGGCAGGCGCTGAGCAGATAACCCCAAAACAATCGTTTCTGCGGGTTGATCACCAGATCAAAGGTGCCTTGCCAATATGAAAGAAAAATATCCATGGAATGTGGTTTATAAAGAAAAAGGGGGCTGAACGCAAAGTTTCAAGCCCCCTTTATTCTTTAGATATGCAGATTAATCTGCTTCAGCAGCTTCCTGATCACCCAGTTTGCTCAGCATGTCTTCCAAGCCAGCTGTTACATCGTTGCCACGGGCTGTTACGCCCATTTTGTCGATCATCAGCTTTTGAACCTGTGCCATCTGAACCATATACTGGCTCCAAGATGTGTTGCCCTGATCACGCAGATAGTTGCCACGGCCATCAATGTTGGAGACCTGGCTACCATCAAGCATCAGCGGGCCAGCACCCACCAGTGTGTTCAGCTCGTCAGCAACAGAACCGAGGTTGTTTTTACCTGTTTGCAGCGCCAAAGAGAAACCTTTCAGCTCACCCCAGTGTTTGATGTATTTGCCAACAGCTTTGGATGTATCACCTTTGGCATCAACAATGGTTTTCAGCTTTTCCATGTCTTTATAGACAGAACCGGCATATTTGAAGGTTGCTTCCGCCAGAACCATTTCCCAGTTTTCAGCAATGACAGAGGCATAGCCTTTCACTTTTACGCGCTGATCAGATGTCAGTTTTTCCCCTTTGGCTTCTGTGATGGTTTTACGACCATCCAGATAAGCTTTGGTGATATCGCGCAGGTAAGTTGTCTTGCCACCTTTATCGAAGCCAGCGGCATAATAAGCCGGGCCGAATGTCATTTCTGTGCGCAGGTCAATCTTGCCGTCTTTGTTGTAATCAGCCAGAGCAACCGCGCTGTCTTTACGTTTGGCAATATCAACAACCTGTGCCGGGGTCAGCGTCAGGGTATGGGCCGGCGCACCGAAGTAACCGAAAGCTTCGTCCCAATAGTGCTCTTTCCCTGTGTAAGGTGCGCCATCTTTATACGCTTTGTCGTTTGGCTTCTTCTTGGCGGACATACCTTCATCAAGGTAGTTGTCAACCGCCTGGTTGTACATGACCGCACCTAGGATGAACTTGGAAATCAGCTGCGGGTAGTTATAGCCTGCAACCGGGTCCACACCTTTGTTGGCGGAGGATGCTTTGTCGATCCAGAATTTAACCAGATCAGCCCCTTTCATGTTGCCCGGCATACCTGTAATCACACCTTTAAAGGTTTTGCTGGCCAGATCCTTGCCTTTGGAGATACCATCCACATCTGTTTGTGAAATGGCAAACGGGCCTTTGGTTGTTGGGGCAATAATGGCACGGCCTTTATCTTTGCTGGCGTAATAGGACAGCAATTGTGCTTTCAAATCCGGGTTCGGCTTGCCGTTACCTTTACCTGCCAGTTTCTTCAAAGAATCATGTAGTGTGTGGCGTGCGATTTGGCCGGTGTAAGCAACAGAAGATGTTTTCTTACCTGCGTAATCTTTGACTGTGATGGGGAAACCAGAATAAACGTCACCATTAGCCATTGCCGTGCCAGAAAGCAGAACAAGGCCAAGAGCGGAAACGCCAAGTTTCAAAGAAAGTTTCATTGCTGTACCTCAATGTTAATGAATTTTTCTGCGAATGAGAATAGTTGTCATTCGCGAAAAGGCAAGCGTTTCTTACGCAAAATATGAAAAAAATCAGACTAAAGTTTCAACCCTTGGCTTCGGTATATTATTGATTTTTAATAAGATAAGGAAAAGAGATGGTTACAGCTATATGTGTAGATACGGTTTAGCGTACCTTTGGTGTACATTAAGGAGATAAACCAAAAAGCGAACCGGGTTTTCTGACGGTTCGCTTTTAGAATCTGAAGTAGATTGAGAATGGTAAAGGTAAGATCAACTGGGGAGAAAACGCTCTGAATAGACATTTTCCTCTGCCAAACCAATGGTGCTTGCGGCTGATTTTGCAGCATCAATTAAACCCGGTGGACCGCATAGATACACTTCTGGTGTCAATCCGCGTTTAATCAGTTTAGCAAGATCATCCTTGAAGGCATCAACGGGGGTGCCGTGATAGCCCTTCCAGTCTTCTGTCGCTTTGAAGACGCAGACTTCTACGTTTAAGGCAGGTAAACTGCTCTTAACGGCGTCTATTTCTTCAAGCGCGAACAGATCTTTTTCCTCATTGACCCCGAAATAGAGATAGCTTTCATTTGTTTCCCCAAATTCAGCCATCAGACGCAACATGGATAGCATGGGGGCAAGCCCGGTCCCGCCAGAAACAAAACAGCGCGGGTTGATGGTCCCTTGTTGCAAGACAAAACTGCCTTGCGGGCCACGCACTTGTAACTGTCCGCTGACTTGTGCCTCGTTGGCAATCCAGTGGGAAAATTTACCGTTGGGTTGCAGGCGAATGATGAATTCCAGTTCTGATGCCCAGTTAGGTGCATTGGCAACCGAATAGGCACGCCAAATGTCCGTTCCCGGAATTTGTAGTTCGAAAAATTGCCCCGGTTCAAACGGGGGGCAGCTTTCACCGTCTTCATTGCTTTGCACCGTGACCAATAGGCGCCGTACTTCACCGCCCATATCGTCCACAGCTGTGATGTCAGCCTTGAAGCTTTTGGCAGGGCCTTGTGAAATATGGTTCAGGTCTGAATTGATGGCAACGTCAAGGTCACTTTTTGGGAAGGTGCGACAAAATAAAACCTGCCCTTCTTCCTGTGCTTCCTTGCTGAGAGCTTCCGGGTTGATGTCGGTTAATTCGTAGTTTCCTTTGGAACAGTTTCCTTTACAAGTTCCACAACCGCCCCCACGACAGACAGCAGGCAGGCTATAGCCTGCATTTTCAGCGGCTGTTAAGACATCACTGCCCTCAGGACAATCAAAATGAACGTTTTGACCGTCGCGTGTGGAAAGACTGATTTTATAATTTGTACTCATTATTCCCTGTCCTAAAAAGCTCCGGCGGCACATGTACTATATATGTGTCGCCGGTGGACTTTTTTTATTCCGCTGCCGCACCAAGGGCGTCGGCAAGGTCAGCCTCTGGTGTGGTAATGGTCTTGATATCAAAGGCTTCAACCAATGTATTCACCACAGCCGGTGTCAAAAAGGCTGGGAGTGTTGGGCCAAGGCGGATGCCTTTGACATTCAGGGCCAGCAGGGTCAGCAAAACAGCGGCGGCTTTTTGCTCAAACCAAGAGATGTTCAATGTCAATGGCAGCTCATTGATGTCACAGTCAAAGGCATCAGCTAATGCAATTGCCACCTGAATGGCAGAATAACTGTCGTTACATTGACCAACATCCAACAGGCGAGGAACGCCGCCAATATCCCCAAGGTCAAGGTGATTAAAGCGATATTTGCCACAGCCCAATGTCAGAACCACAGTATCTTTTGGCGCTTGTTCAACAAAGTCAGTGTAGTAGCTACGCCCCGGCAAATGGCCGTCACAACCGCCAACCAGGAAGAAGTGCTTGATTGCACCGCCTTTAACCGCATCAATCACGGTGTCAGCAACACCCAAAATGGATTCACGTCCAAAGCCAACCATGGCTGTTTTTTCTTCTGCATCCTGTGCAAAGCCGGGCAGGGCTTTGGCAGCTTGAACCAGCATAGAAAAATTATGGCCCTCAATATGGCGCAGGCCCGGCCAACCCACAGGACCGGTGGTGAAAATGCGCTGGCGATAAGAAGCTTGCGGTTCAATCAGGCAGTTTGAGGTCATCAGGATAGGACCGGGGAAATCTGCAAAATCTTGCTGCTGGTCTTGCCAGGCCCCACCATAGTTTCCTGCCAGATGCTCGAATTTTTTCAATTCCGGGTAAGCGTGGGATGGTAACATCTCGCCATGGGTGTAGACATTGATACCTGTGCCTTCGGTTTGTTCTAAAATGGCTTTCAAATCGACCATGTCGTGACCGGAAATCAGAATAGCTTTTCCTGCCTTGGGAGACATGCGAACCTGAGTTGGTTCTGGAATGCCGAATTTATCACGGGCACCGGCATCCAGCAGTTCCATAATCTTGTAATTAACCTTGCCGCCTTCCAGGGCTTTGGCAGTCAGTTCATTGACATCAGTGGGATCGCTGGCAAGATAGGCCAAGACATCTTCAATACCCGCAAAAACCTCATCGGCCTCTTTATCCAGAACCAGAGCGTGGAAGCCATAGGCGCAAATCCCTTTCATGCCGTAAAGCAGGAGGGAGCGCAGCCCGATGATATCTTCACCAACTTCGGCCTCACCAGCACGAATTGCCGCCATTTCAGCTTGGGCCAGGAGTTCTGATGTTTCTGCCGGAATGCGCCAGCTGGCTGGGCCTTCAAGCTCAACAGCACTGCCCGCAGCTTTTTCACAAGCATCTTTCAGACGGTCTTTTGTTTCTTTTGCTTCTTTGATCAGGGCATTGATGCGGGCGGGAACAAAGTTCACATTCGTCAGCGTGGTAAACATGGCGCGCATCATGAAACGGCCGGCTTCATTATCGGCTACACCTAACTCGCGTGCTTTTTGCGCATATTGCGCGACACCTTTGACGGCATAAATCAACAGGTCCTGCAGGTCCGATGTTTGTTCATCTTTACCGCACATCCCTACTGTTGAGTTACACCCTGCACCGCCTTCATAACGGGCCGTTTCTTCACACTGATAGCAAAACACTTTAGATCACTCCCTAATAAAAAATCTGGAGTTTTCTAACTTTAATGTTTCCTAGAGGGATTTGACGTTCGTCAAAAATTAAAAAATTAGATGTTTAGTCCCGGAATGTGTCTCCTGAGTTAATTATGCTGACTACAGAAGAATATGATGAGTTGCAAACGTACCCCAGAATTTAGAGAAGAAGCGACCCGTGTTGCTTTAAGCAGTAATCAGCCGCGTAAAGTGGTCGCCGCCGATTTTGGTGTCAGTGTCGGCAGTTTGAAGCGTTGAGTTTCCCAATATTGTGAACGAGAAGGTTCAGCCCTAATGATGATGCTCAAAAGGAGTTAGCCCATCTTCGCCGTGAAGTACGAGAACTGCGGGAGGAGAGGGCTCGCGAAGCGGACGGAACGGCACATTCTAAAAAAGGCGGCTCGTTACTTTGCGAGCCAAAAGCCGTGAAGTTTCAGTTTGTTCACCAGCACCGTGATATCTACAGTATTGCAGGTTTGTGTCGTGTCATGAATATTTCACAGAGCGGCTATTTTGCTTGGCGAAAGCGTCCTGCCAGCAAACGCCAACGTGAAGATATGGTTCTGCTTGCCCATATCACCTACCTGTGGACGGGTGAAGGTTGGCTCTATTTGGCGGTTGTTATCGACCTTTACTCCCGCCGCGTGATTGGCTGGTCTGCAAGCAGACACATGAAAAAAGATTTGGTGATTGATGCCCTGAACAAGGCGTCTAGGAAAATAGGGGCTATTCACAGAAACATATTTCTACCCTGGTTTTTCAATTTGCAATCGTATCCTATCTCACAGACTTAAAGAAACAACTCGTATTAACCTGCTTTCAGGTCACACCCTTTTACCTCCTTTCTCTGGCACCAAGTCGCAAGCAAATTATCCACTGTGCTATAAGTGTTTTACGGTGGATTGAATGTTGTTTCGTAATTTTGTGGCTTGATTTGTTGACATTCTATGTCATTAGATATCATTCAGCTTTTGAAACTTGATAGATACATTCTATAGATACACAAAACGTATAATAATGAATAAAGACCGAGAACAAAAAAAACTATTGGATGTTGGAAATCGACTCAGGATTTCCAGGACGGCACTTGGTTTATCCCAGAAAGATCTATATCAAACACTTGGTGTCAAAGCTGCCAGTTGGAGTCACTGGGAAAGTGGGAAGAGAATGCCTGATCCAATTGTTATGTTTGATCTTTATGAAAAATTTGGGATCACGATGGAATGGATATACGGCGGTGATATCCGAGGGTTACCTTTTTCCATCGCCCAGACCATTCTAAAGGAAGCGTCGTAACGTCGTTTGTTTCTTTCAATGTGCCATATATTCACGCAAAGCTTGAAATTATACAAATTGTAAAATACTATCTACAAGTGTTTCAATAGTTTCAAGCTAGGCAATTGTGAGTATGGCTGAACAATCTCACAATAAGGCAGTTCCTGTTCGAGCTGCGCAATATGTTCGGATGTCCACTGAACATCAAAAGTATTCGACTGAAAATCAGAGCGATGCAATCCTTCAGTATGCCCTGAACAAAGGCTACGAAATTGTAGACACATATGAAGATAAGGGCAGGAGTGGCCTCAATGTCGAGGGTCGTAGTGGGCTACAGTGTCTTCTTTCTGATGTGGAAAATGGAACAACCAATTTCTCCGTGGTCCTTGTTTATGACATCAGTCGTTGGGGCCGGTTTCAGGATTCCGATGAAAGTGCCTATTACGAATATTTGTGTAAGCGTGCCGGAATACGTATCGAATATTGTGCCGAGCAGTTTGAGAATGATGGTAGCATCAGTTCTACAATTGTTAAAACAGTCAAGCGGGCCATGGCTGGCGAATACAGTCGGGAACTTTCAACAAAGGTATTTGCAGGGCAATGTCGGTTGGTGGAACTTGGCTATCGGCAAGGTGGGCAAGCGGGCTATGGGTTACGACGCCTTTTGATTGATGAAAAAGGAATTCCGAAAGGCATTCTGAAACGAGG
Organism: Terasakiella sp. SH-1; assembly: GCF_004564135.1. NCBI lineage: Bacteria > Pseudomonadati > Pseudomonadota > Alphaproteobacteria > Rhodospirillales > Terasakiellaceae > Terasakiella > Terasakiella sp. SH-1. The sequence goes on from NZ_CP038255.1 coordinate 343,646, forward strand.
AGAGCGCAAAAGTCTTCAAACAGACAGGGTAATTCTGACCCATGGGCCTCAAGATGAAGTGGATACTGTGTGTTGGATGTATCAGGTTTTCACTCAGGGACACATGAATGAGAGGCAGATTGCAGAATATCTAAATGATCAAGGCATTCTGACAGACCTTCATCACCCCTGGAGCCGGGCAACTATTCATCAGGTTCTAACAAATGAAAAATATATCGGTAACAATGTCTATAACCGTTCATCAGGAAAATTAAAAAGAACACGAACAAACAACCCAGTTGAAATGTGGGTTCGCTGCAAAGGTGCTTTCGATGCCATTGTTGACATTGAAACCTTCGACACAGCCCAGTCCATTATTGAAGAAAGAAACAGGCGTTTCACAGATGATCAGATGTTGGAATGTCTGGTGAAGCTTTTAAATAAACATGGATCTCTTTCTGGCTTTATTATTGATGAGACAGACGGAATACCATCTTCAGGTGCTTATCGTAACCGTTTTGGCAGTTTGATCCGTGCCTATAAGAAAGTCGGTTTCACACCAGAACGTGATTATCGCTATATCGAAATCAATAAACATTTAAGAGGACTTCATCCTGAACTGGTTCAGGAAACGATCTCTAAAATCGAAGAGCTAGGTGGTCAGGTATCCATTTCTCAACGAGCTGGTTTACTCACGATCAATAATGAATTTACCGCATCACTGATTTTAAGCCGTTGTCAGGAAACAAAAGCCGGATCATTGCGCTGGAATATCCGGCTGGAGAGCAGCTTAAAGCCGGACATTACCATTGCCGTAAGGATGGCATACAACAACAAAGAGGCATTGGATTATTACCTTTTACCTTCAATAGACACCATATCTTCCCGTCTCAGATTGGCGGAAGACAACGGCATTAATCTTGATATCTATCGATTTGACAACTTGGACTACCTCTATCGTCTTGCAAGACGTGTAAACTTGAAGGAGGTCGTTTAATGGAACATGCAAACCCATCTATTCAAATAATCCCGATCAATAAGATCAGGGTCGTGAACCCTAGGTCTAGGAATAAGAAAATATTTGCAGAACTTGTGGATAATATTGCGTTGCTGGGCTTGAAACGGCCTATCAAGGTATCTCCAACGAAAACAGGTTATGACCTCATCTGCGGACAAGGCCGTATGGAAGCTTATCAGGTTCTGGGAAGTAATGAAATTCCTGCAATCGTGACCAAAGTCTCAGAAGAAGACCTTCATATCATGAGTCTTTCAGAAAATATCGCACGTCGAAAACACAGCAACGAAGACTTGCTTTACGGTATCAAAGATTTGGAAGACCGAGGATACAGCCCCAAAGAAATCTCTAAGAAAACAGGTCTGGATCCAAACTATGTAAGAGGAATCTCACATTTGCTGAATGCTGGTGAAGAAAGATTGATTGCCGCTGTTGAAAAAGGAACCGTTTCCCTCAGTCTTGCCGTTGAGATATCTCGTGGGAATGACACAGATTTACAAAAAAGTCTGACAGATGCGTACGAAAGCGGGGAGCTAAAAGGCGACCAACTCTTGAAAGTGCGCAGAATTGTCAGTCAAAGGCGACATATGGGAAAGCGATACGGAGCATCAAGAAGACGTAACGGTAAGCCTTTATCTACAACAAAACTGGTGCAGGCTTATCAGGATGAAGTCAATCGGCAAAAGCTTATGATCAAGAAAGCAGATATCAACGAACAACGTTTACTTATTCTCGTTTCAGCTTTACGCCATCTTATGTCAGATGAACATTTCAAAACGCTCTTACGGGCCGAAGGGTTTAATGATATGCCGGAAGTACTCGCTGAGAAGTTAAAGTCATGACTGATATCACTAAAAGCTTCCAGGATGATATGATCATGGTCGCGTTGGAGCGGATTGCTCCAACACGACTTGTTTCACCAAGTTTACGCCAAACTCAGAAATACCGCACGATATTAGCAACGATCAAAGATGTGGATATCATCGAACCTCTGGCGGTTTATCCAGATCAGAACAAAGTAAATGGCCAGCGCAATTATATCTTGTTAGATGGCCATCTCCGTTATGAGGCCCTAAAGGAATTGGGCAAAAAGAAAGCCCTTTGTTTGATCTCAACTGATGATGAAAGTTTCACATATAATAAGAAAATTAATCGCCTGACTTCCATCCAGGAAAATAAAATGATCGTAAAGGCAATTGAACGTGGCGTATCGGCAGATCGTATTGCAAAAGCCTTGGATGTGAATATTAAACGTATCAGAGCAAAGCAGAATATGCTGCGTGATATTGCTCCAGAAGTTGTGGAAATACTGAAAGATAAAATGGTCAGCGTTCAGGTTTTCTCTGTTTTACGAAAAATGAAACCCATGGCACAGATTGAAACCAGTGAAATGATGCTTTCTGCCAATAGATATACGGTGACTTATGCGAAAGCTCTGTTGGCAGGAATGCCGCAGGAAAAGCTTGTGAAAGCAAAAAACAAGAAAAACATAAAAGGTGTATCGCCAGAAGACATTGCAAAAATGGAAAAAGAAATGGAACGCCTTCAGGCTGCGTACAGAAATATTGATGAAAATCTGGGCGAAACAATATTTTCCCTTGTTGTCACCAAAGGGTATTTATCGAAAATCCTGGAGAATGAAGAAATCGAGAGCTATTTGCATCGCCATCATGCTTCCACGCTGGATGAAATTCATGCCGTCATAGATAAAATGGGGGAAGAAATTCAGCTAAATTGATCAGCTTATGAAAAGGGGCGGAAGAACGAACTTCCTGCCCCTGACACATCAATATGCAATAATTTCCTTCACCGGCTTGAAGAAGCATGTGGTGTAGCCACCGTAATGGGCGCCGTAGGCACCCGCTGAGCTGTAGTAAGAGCTGTTTGTTTCCTCAAGGAAGTGAACGATAAGTTCATTTATTTTGTCGTTCGGAAAACGAGCACGATAGGCTTCGGCCCAGGAGATGTTCATCGCACCAGTAGATTTCACCCGATATGCGAAGGTTAAGTCCTGGTTATCTGGAGAATTTGCAGTGTGATTTTCGTCCATTGCTGAAGAAAGTAGCCAGCGAATGGCATCTCTCAAGTTTTGACCACGCGCATTCTTGAGTTCATAATCAGGTACATTCATGTTTTCAGCGGTTTCCGCAGCCATGACGGCATAGCCGATTACCATGTTTGTGTACCGCAACCGGTTCTGGGCAGGTACCGTACTGGTCCAGCGCTTTGAAATGACGGAGCTGATGTGACCATCTGCTTGAATGGTACCGATCACTTCCTTGAAATACTTATAGCTAGCTTCAAAAATATCTTGAGCGCCGGTTGCTGCTCCCCAGGACATCCAGGCAGCCGCAAGTGTGGACCTGCGGTCAGGACCTCGGGCGATGATGCCTGCGATATTTTGTTCAGAGGCATACATGGTATTGCCCCAATCTTTCATCTGGCTCAAAAAGGTTGATGAACGCATTAAAGACTTTATTTGGAATAGTTCCGATCCGATCTGACAGCCGACGTTGAAAAAGGGCGGGTTACCTGTTTTGATGAAGGTGCGAACCTTTAATCATTAAAACTCAAAGAGGTAACCCTATGCTTCAAAGTAACGAAAGAATCATTAAACATAAAGTCGGACTTCTCAATCTGGCAGAAGAACTTGGTAACGTCTCCAAAGCCTGCGGATTATCCAGAGACACTTTTTACCGCTATAAGGCGGCTGTTGATGAAGGGGGCGTTACGGCTCTTTTTGAAAAGAGCCGTAACGCCCCTAATCTCAAAAATTGCATCGACATGGCAACCGAAGAAGCAGTTGTCGCCTATGCCATTGAATACCCAGCCCACGGGCAACAACGCACCAGCAATAAGCTTCGTAAACGTGGCGTATTCATCTCTCCCAGCGGAGTTCGATGTTGTTGGTTGCGTCACGATCTGGGTAACTTCAAATCTCGCTTGAAAGCCTTGGAAGCCAAAGTCGCTGAGGAAGGCATCATTCTGACTGAAGCTCAGGTTCAGGCTCTGGAAAAGAAGAAACTGGATGACCAAGCAAGTGGCGAGATTGATACGGCTCATCCCGGTTACCATTCTGAGCGTGTGAACCTTTGGTCCCTGTGAGCGAGTAGCTTGAGCCATGGCAGGTCAATTAATGTTTTGATCGTGTCATATTGGGGAACATTAGAGGGGAGGTGCCAACCACCCAGATACTCGTCTTCCTGTGTGAATATCCAGAGGTCACCAATGATCTTGTTGTTTTCGATGAGCATGGAGAAGAAACCTTTCTTGTTCGTTGTTGATTGCGCTGGAGAACATGAGTCAGACGGAATCGTAGAACAAGACTTGTAATTAAGTTTCTTCTGAGTATGATAAAATCAATAAATTCAAATAGATACGGCAGCGTATGTAATTTCATGCCTATGCTGTAAAGGACCAGAACCCGCACGGGTAGATACGCCAGAACCTGCATCTGGTTCACGAATAAAACTGAACTTTCAGCAAAACCCTATTCAGGCATCAGAACCTAAATCTGACGTGATGATCAACTTCACCACATCGACTTAAAAGTCATTTGTCCAATAACTAGACAAGCTTGTCCATATTCAGGACAGGCATGGCGTAGGGCTACGACATTCTGTGTCGTATTGAGTTTTAGCTTTTCTGAGCCTATCCATGGTTATCACTCTCTGCTGATAAAGAATATACAGCGATGGAAGTTCAGAAAGCTGTGTGGTATACCTGTATGGTAAGTCTGTATGGTAGGTAAAATTAGCGCTTGCGTATGTATTGCATTAAGTCGCTGTTTTCAAAGAAAAAACCGAGGCGTTAACCTCGGCTTGATCAAAGTGGCGGACAGAGAGGGATTCGAACCCTCGATGAGCTGTTAACCCATACCCGCGTTCCAGGCGAGCGCCTTCAGCCACTCGGCCATCTGTCCACAATATATATCTTGCCCCAAAGGGCAGTGCGCTGGAACGGGCGCAACCTAGCGAAGTCCGCTCTTTCCTGCAATAGTTTTTTTGAAGTTTTTGTTTCTTTTTTCAACTTGTCCCACCTCAAGTCCTTGAAATCGGATTTTGGTATAATATCTGGTGAAACATAAGACCTGTTCACACACTTTAACAGGGGAGAAAGACGATGACCATTGACGTCCAAGGTGTCATCCAGGCTCTGAGTAGGGCCGTAGAGGTTTCACCTACCGATGCAGATGAAGATCTCCATCCGGTAATTACCCTTTCGCGTGATTTTGGCACAGGTGGTGCAGAAATTTCGCGCATGCTGGCTGAACGTTTGGGGCTGGAAATTTATGATGAAAATGTCATTGACGCCATTGCCCAACGCTCAGAAGTGAATAAAAGCCTGCTGAAAAACCTTCATGAAAAAATCAGCTCTGCCAGTGATGCATGGCTTTATGCCATGGTAACTGGTAAAAATGTGGCACGCGAAGATTATGTCAATGCGTTGGTCACGGTTATTCGCTGCATTTATCATAAAGGCGGGATCATCATTGGCCGGGGTGGCCATGTGGTGTTGCAGGGGCGTGATGTTTTGCGGGTTCGCTTGACCGGATCACGTGAAGCTTGTGCCAAACGGGTTGCGCATCGTGATCGCTTAACCCTCACAGAAGCCAAGCGCAAATGTGGGGAAGTGAACAAGATGCGGGCAAAATTCGTCTGGAATATGTTCAACTCTCGTCTCAATGATCCAACAAATTTTGATATGACGATCAATACGGATCATTTTGCCCATTACGAGCAAGTTGTCGAAATTCTGATCCGTAGCATGGAAATGATGGGATATAATAAGCGTCGCACAGGAACGACCAATAGATAACACCTGTAGGTGAAAAACGCGCCAATACGGGTTTATGCCCTTTACATTGTGCATCGGGCATGGCAAAGCTCTCGCACGTTTTGACAAATTCTAAAGGTCTTCCTTACTGATGATGTACTTATATATTGCGATCGGATTTGTTCTGCTCTTGGGTGGGGCGGAGTTTCTGGTCAAAGGGTCCGTTGGCTTGGCGCGACGCGTAGGCGTTTCACCATTGGTCATCGGGATGACGGTTGTTGCCCTTGGCACGTCCGCCCCGGAATTTGTTGTCAGTCTGGATGCAGCCCTTGAAAATGCCGCTGGGATCGCAACGGGTAATATCATTGGGTCCAATATCGCCAATATTTTATTGATTTTGGGGGTGACGGCTCTGATTAAACCCATCAAGGGGGACCCCAGTGCGATTATGCGCGACGGGGTGATCTTGCTGGGCTGTAGTGCAGTCTTTACGTTCCTTTGTACCCAAGGGGTACTGGGCTTTAGCTCCGGTGCGGTTCTGTTTGGGCTGTTTATTGCCTTCTTGGGCTATTCTTATTGGCGAGAACGTCATGGGGATGACCCGGAAGCTGCTGAACTCCATGCTCAGGAAGCTGATGAAATTGAAAGTCCAGAAAATGTCTGGGTGATGTTGCTTATGACTTTCGGGGGCATTGGCGCTGTTGTGTTTGGGGCGGAGCTTTTGGTCGATGGGGGTACGCAAGTCGCCCGTCAGTTTGGTGTCTCAGAAGAAGTGATCGGTTTGACCATGATTGCCATTGGCACCAGCTTGCCGGAACTCGCAGCCAGTGGGATGGCAGCTATTCGGGGGCATACGGATGTGGCCTTGGGGAATGTAATCGGCTCTAACCTGTTTAATATCTTGGGAGTACTAGGGGCGGTTGCCATGATCCAGCAATTGCCTGTGGCTGAACAATTGCTTGATTTTGACTTGTGGATCATGATGGGTGCAACGGTCCTGCTTATTCCATTTATGGTGACGCGCTGGGAACTGTCACGCAAAGAGGGACTGGTTTTTGCGGTTGCCTATATTGCGTATATTTCCGCCCAAGCCTATGGCGTGGATCGTGTCTTGGAACTGGTTCAACTATAAATGAAAACCGTCTTAATCACAGGGGCCGCTCACCGTATTGGGGCACATGTGGCCAGGGAACTGGCCCAACAAGGTTGGGCAGTGGCAATCCACTATCATGGTTCCAGCAAGGATGCGCAGGCCGTTTGTCATGAAATTCGGGAGCAGGGTGGTGTTGCTGAGCTGTTTTCGGCTGATTTTTGCCGGGAAGATGATGTGCAGGCTTTGATACCAAGCGTTCTTGCCCAAATGGGACGTCTGGATTGTTTGATTAATAATGCATCGACTTTTGTTAATGATACGGCCTTAAATGCCACGCGGGAAAGCTGGGACTTGCATATGGAGGTCAATATGCGTGCCCCTTATGTTTTATCTCAGGCGTTTGTCAATGAACGTGAAAAAGGAGCTGAGGGCAATATTATTAATATTGTGGATCAGCGTGTCTGGAACCTGACCCCCCATTTCAGCACCTATAGCTTATCAAAGGCAGGGTTGTGGGCAATGACGCAAACTTTGGCGCAAGCCTTTGCCCCCCATGTGCGGGTGAATGCCATTGGACCGGGGCCGACCTTACCGAGCATTAGGCAATCCCAAGAAGATTTTCAGGCGCAATATGGGGCTGTTCCTCTACAAATCCCTACGGATTTGCTGGATATTTCCAACGCTGTGTTGTATATCATGGGCGCAAGATCAATGACGGGGCAAATGATTGCTCTGGATGGCGGTGAGCACCTGGGCTGGGCCCAGGGTGATAATCATACCCCGCCAAAAGAATAGGTAAGATCCGATTATGACAGCCTTTACAGCCGATAATGTCCAGCCTTTGCGTATTGCAGATGCCGAGAAATCCGTGCGACATGTTTTTATCCGCGATCTTGTGCTGATGTGTTCCATCGGGGTTTATGAACATGAACATGAGGCCCCGCAGCGTATCCGCGTAAATTTGGACCTGACGGTTTCTGAAAGCCACCACAACGATAATATCGACCATGTGGTGTGTTATGAGCAAGTCTCTAACAAGGTGCGTGATATTGTATCGGGGGATCATACCAATTTATGTGAAACCCTTGCTGAGAAAATTGCAGCGGCCTGTCTGGAAGATATTCGCGTGCAATGTGCGCGCATTCGTGTGGAAAAACTGGATGTGTTTGAAGATATCGCCAGTGTCGGTGTTGAGATTGAGCGCTTCAACGCAGGGGCATAAATCCCTGTAAAATTTAGACAGTTTTGGTATGTCCAGTTGAAGGGCGTTTAGAATCGTATTTTGCGAATCCAAGCGAATCTCTCAAGCCCTCTCCTGCAAAGTTTTGCACATTCTGTAAAGAGAAAAAAAGTATTTCTTTTTTATTAACATCCTTTGTCGCTCAGGTGATTGAGAATAGATGTGAATAAATTTTACCTTTAAAAACAATAGCTTATTTACATGCCTAAAAAATAGGCAATCCTTCGGAAATGGCAGTTTTACTGGCGTAACTGTTTATCTCCAAGAAGTACCCACAAACTTATCCACAAGGTTCGTGGATTAAAAATTTGCACCGCAGAACAACTCGGATTCTCACTTGAAAAGCCTTTTTGAATGGTGTTGAGTCAATGCGGTGAGAAAAAAATATTGGGAAAAAATGACGCAAGAAAATGACAAATGGGTTTTTGCCTATGGTTCACTGATGTGGAACCCTGGTTTCGACTATTTGGAGGAAGCGCAGGCCACTTTGTCAGGTTATCATCGTGACTTGTGTATCCTGTCCTATGTGTTTCGAGGTACGCGTGAGGTCCCCGGTCTGGTTATGGGGCTTAACCCCGGTGGTCATTGTGTCGGTCGGGCTTTTTGGGTGGCGGCTGAAAAATGGGAAGACACAGTGAGCTATCTTGACGAACGTGAAATGATTAATCGGGTCTATGAACCTGCTTGGGTGGATCTGGTGCTGGAAGATGGGCGAGAGGTTTCAGCTTACACATTTTTGGCCGTTGGCGATCATGATCAGCATGTGGGTCATTTCAGTCTGGATGAAAAAGTTGAACATGTCTTACAAGGGGTAGGGTGTGGCGGCAGTGCGCTGGAATATTTGGAAAATACGATTTGCCACCTTCAGAAAATTGGGATTCGCGATGAGATGTTGGAGGCAATCTCGACGGCCAGCCTGCAAAAAAAGGCAAAAAGCCCTTAAAAACTGTCATTTTCACATTGACAGGGGGGTGTTCCCTATTGATACTCATCGGCTTTCCCGATAAGGGAATTTCGTAATTTGTGTAGAACGTGTGGTAAAGGTTCAAAAAATGACTGACGCTGTCATGAAAACCTATGCCCCGGCTGATGTCGTTTTCGATAAAGGCGAGGGGGTATACCTATTCGCTGAGGACGGGAAACGATATCTCGACTTTGGCGCTGGTGTGGCTGTGACCTGTTTGGGGCATGCCCATCCTCATTTGGTGGGGGCTTTAACCGAGCAATCCCAAAAACTGTGGCATTGTTCCAACCTCTATAAAATCAAGGGGCAGGAACGATTTGCCGAGCGCCTGGCCGAACATACGTTCTGTGATGTGGTTTTTTCCTGTAATTCAGGGGCTGAGGCCAATGAATGCGCGATCAAGATTGCGCGTAAGCATTTTGCGGCCAAAGGATCGAAGCGCTATCGCATCCTGACCTTTGAAGGGGCGTTTCACGGTCGGACCATGGCGACATTGTCCGCAGGCAAGCAAGCCAAACATTGTGAAGGCTTCGGCCCCATGTTGGAGGGCTTTGATCAGGTTGCTTATAATGATCTGGAAGCTGCACGCGCAGCCATCACCGATGAAACAGCAGCTATTCATGTGGAACCTGTTCAGGGTGAAGGCGGTATGCGCCCCGGTGAGGTTGCTTTCCTGCAAGGTTTGCGTAAGCTTTGTGATGAACATGGCATCCTGTTGATGTTTGATGAAGTTCAAACAGGCGTGGGCCGCACAGGCAAGCTCTTTGCCTATGAATGGGCGGGGGTCACACCGGATGTGATGGCGATTGCCAAGGGGATTGGCGGTGGCTTCCCGGTGGGGGCTTGTTTGGCAACGAACGAGGCGGCCAGCGGTATGGCACCGGGCTCTCATGGATCGACCTATGGCGGGAACCCGTTGGCAATGGCGGCGGCAAATGCCGTCTTGGACGTTGTCTTGGAAGTGGGCTTCCTTGAAAAAGTTTGTGCCATGGGCGAACGTTTACAAGCGCGCATGCAAGACCTTGTGAGTGCATATCCTTCCATCGTGAAAGGTGTGCGTGGCCAAGGGCTGATGGTTGCCTTTGAATGCGTCATTCCCAACATGGACCTGGTGAACAAATGTTTTGAAAACGGCCTGCTGGCCGTTCCAGCTGGTGATAACGTGATGCGTTTGTTGCCGCCACTGGTCCTTCATGAAGAACATATTGAAGCAGCAATGGCGATTTTGGATCGCAGCTGTAATGAACTTTCGGAAGCTTAAATCATGACACCGAAACATTTTTTGGATTTGAGCCAGCTCGATTCAGCCGAGCTTCGTCATATTTTGGATTTGGCCTATGGCTATAAGAAGGGCATGAATGTCGCAGGCGGCACTGCGCCCTTGGCTGGCAAGACCTTAGCCATGGTTTTTGAAAAACCCAGTACCCGCACCCGTGTGTCGTTTGAAGTGGGCATGGTGCAATTGGGCGGCTACCCGGTGGTCATGCAAAGCGACAGTTCGCAACTGGGGCGCGGCGAAACCGTTGCTGATACGGCGCGGGTTTTATCGCGCATGGTTGACGGGGTGATGTTGCGCACAGATGCCCATGACAAGCTGATGGAAATGGCGCAATATTGTACGGTGCCGGTGATCAATGCCCTGACCGATGACAGTCATCCTTGTCAGTTGATGGCAGATATTATGACCATTGAAGAACATCGTGGGGATATTGCGAGCAAGGTTGTCACCTGGATGGGTGATGGCAACAATATGGCCAATTCCTATGTGGAAGCGGCGACCCGTTTTGGCTTTGAACTGCGCCTGTGCTGCCCAGATGAATTGATGGTGGATGATCATTATCTTAATTGGGCGGCCAATGAGGGCGGCAATATTTCCATTGTTAAAGACCCGAAACAAGCCGCCAGCGGATCAGATGTGATTGTCACCGATACATGGGTTTCCATGGGGGATACGGATTATGACCGTCGCGTGGAATTGCTCACGCCTTATCAGGTCAACGCGTCCTTGATGGCAGAAGCGGCCAGTGATGCGCTGTTCCTGCATTGTTTGCCGGCTCATCGTAACGAAGAAGTGACCGATGAAGTGATTGATGGCAAGCATTCCGTTGTTTGGGATGAGGCTGAAAACCGTCTTCATGCACAAAAAGGTGTTATGGTCTGGTCAATGCTCTAAGAGCTGATTATATAGAGGCCAAGTTTAAAGTAAAAGACGTTGTCCCCATGAAAATGGGGGCCTTTTTCCTTATTTTTATGAGGTCCTTGCTTGCGCGAGGATGACATTGATTGGTGATGAGTCATGAGCACACAATTATTGGAAGATCGCATCCTGCCGTTTACGGTTGACGGGTTGGATATTCGGGGCCGTGTGGTGCGCCTTGGCCCCTCCGTTCGTAAAATTCTGGAGGCCCATAAATACCCTGCGGCGATCGAAAATATTCTTTCAGAAGCGATGGGGCTGACGGTTGCGCTGGCCTCTAGCCTGAAATATGACGGCATTTTCTCCCTTCAAGCTATTTCGGAAGGGGAAGGTGCAGGCCCGATCAAGGCGCTGGTCAGTGATATCACCTCAGAAGGTGGTTTGCGTGGCTATGCCGGTTTTGATATGGATAAATTGGCTGCTTTGGGGACAGATGTGGAACCGACTGTGGATAATCTGCTGGGGACTGGCCGTCTGGCTTTCACAGTTGATCAGGGCAAGCATATGCAGCCTTATCAAGGGATCACAGCTCTTGAGCCAGGATCTTTCAGTGAATGTGCTCATAGCTATTTCCAGTCTTCTGAACAATTGGATAGCGCTTTTAAGATTGTCCATGGTGAAAGCGGCATTTGTGTCGTGATGATCCAGCGTCTACCTGATGAAACAGGCAATGAGGAAGAAGCTCAGGAAAAGTGGAACCACGCCAACATCATGCTGAACAGCTTGACGGAGAAAGAGATGCTGGATGCCTCTCTTGGATTGGCAGATTTGCCATATCGCCTGTTTCATGAAGATGGCGTGCGTGTTTATGAAACCAAAACGGTGCATCAGGAATGCCGTTGTTCTGAAGAACGTTTGGTTTCAACTCTTAAAGGGATGCCTGTGCCGGAGCTCGATGATATGATCGAAGAAGGCGGCACAACAGTGACCTGCCATTTCTGTTCGACTGATTATGCTTTCAGTAAGGAACGTTTGGCACAATTACGTGACGAAAAAGTTGCAGAGACATCTGTAAAACACTGATTTCGTCATATTCATGGGGGAGAATAGAATGAAAAAAACATTGTGCATGGTGGCCTGCACGATGCTGCTAAGCGGTTGTTTACAAAGTAATATACCCGTTGAAGCTTTGCCAGAATTGACGTTTAAGCATCTGGCCCCGGTCCCTGTGAATGCAGCCAAGATTGAAGTGCTGGATAAAACGGCGGCAAGAGTAGATGGTGGCTATGTTGATCACAGGTTGCCGACCACGCCGAAAGATGCGCTGAAAAACTGGGCACGTGATCGTTTGAGCCCCTATGGGCAGCTGGGTCTTGCCCGTGTGATCATTAAGGAAGCGGGTGTCAAAGAAGAAAAATTGACCAAAGAGACTGGGCTTAAGGGCATCTTTACCGCAGATCAATCTGAACGTTATACGGCCACAGTTGAGGTTGTTATTGAATTGCGTGATGACAATCAAAACATCATCAGCTCGGTAACGGCAAACGCCAGTCGCTATACGACCATGGCAGAAAATTTTTCTTTGTTGGATCGGGAAAAAGCCTGGTTGGAACTGGTCGAAAAACTGATGGTGGATTTTGACCGGGTGGTTGTTGGGAAAATGCAAGGGCGTTTTTAGAACCTGCCCCTAAGGTTATATAAGAAGAGTCTATTCTTATTGTCTAAAAAGATATATATGTAACTCTGGGGTATAAAACCGGGGTAGATACGTAATGGGTCCATTAGGTAAACGGATATTTCTGTTTATTACGCTGTGCATTTTTGTAGCAGATGCCTGTTTTGTACTGATCAATTATTATCAGGATAAAACTAGTCTTCAACGTGAACTGGAACTGAAAAGTCGTCAGCTGCAGCTTGGCTTTGAAGTTGCCATGTCCATGACGACGAAGAACATGTTGCAACTGGCAACTTTTGTGGCAAATGATGTGGGGGTGCGTCGTCAATTTGCCCATGCCGCCCAGGCCCATCGGGACGAAGGGGGGGGGAAAGGCGGGCCGCTTTCTGCCCATTATCGGGTGAAACTGTACGATCAGGTTGCCAGTAGTTGGGAAAAAATGAGCGAACAATTTTATGTGCGTCAGCTCCATTTCCACCTGCCACCGGATGACACCAGTTTTTTGCGCGTTCATCGCTTAGCCAAATGGGGGGATGACCTTTCTCCATTGCGGTATATGATCGTGGATACAATGAAAGATCATCAGCCTCGTGAAGGGCTGGAGCTGGGCCGGATTTATGCTGGTATTCGCGGGGCCGTTCCTGTTTTTGCCCCAACAGAAGGGGGCTTTGACGGTCAATTCCTTGGGGTTTTGGAAGCCGGGACATCTTATTCAGAAATTATTGATACCTTGAAACAACAGGTTGGAACCGATATTGCGATTTTGCTGAATGGTGAACGGGTGTCCAAGGTGAAATGGCAAAATGGTCTGGGCGGGGCGCATGCCGAAGAATGTGGATGTTTTATCGAAGCCAGCTCAGATGATACCCTGAGAGAAATTTTGCCAACAATGAATTTGGCGCGATATCGCAGTGACGAACCCTTTACATTGCGCACCGATATTGTGGAATGGAATGGTCGGCGTTTTGCCCTGACAAATTTTGGTATTCGCGATTATATCGGGGATAAAGAACATGCCGCCGCACCGGTTGGGCGGATTGCCATGTGGTCAGATGTGGAAGAGAAGTTTGTTGCACTGGCGCTGAATACCCAAATTAACGTGGTTTATGCGATCTTTGGCTTCCTGTTGATTGAGGCGCTGATCCTTTTTGGGATGCGTTTTGCCCTGGGCCAATTGCGTACCGAGGTTGAGCGCCAATCCGGGGAAATCAACGGCCTTTTGCGTGAAGTGACGGTGCAAAAAGACAAGGCTGTATCTGCCAGTCAGGCCAAAAGTGAGTTTTTGGCAAATATGAGCCATGAGCTTCGTACCCCGATGATGGGGATACGCGGTATTCTGGATTTGTTGAAAAGTGATGACAAACTTCCCAAGGAATCTCAGACCTTATTGTCTGATCTGGATGCCTCTGCCCAAAGTTTGATCCATATCGTTGATGATGTGTTGGATCTGTCAAAAATTGAGGCTGGGAAGCTAACGGTTGAACAGGTGGCGGCAGAACCCAGTGCACTGGTGATGGATGTGGCACATGTTTTTCAGTCAGTTGCCCAGAAAAAGCAGCTCAGTTTCATAACCAATGCTGAAGAACATACAGGTTTTTGGTGTTTGACTGATCCTGTACGTTTTAAACAGATTGTGACCAACTTGGTGAACAATGCCCTGAAATTTACCAGTCAGGGGGCGGTTGCCATCACGATGGAACGTGGTGAGAAAGACGGTGTGCCTTATTTGAACCTCCATGTGCGTGATAGCGGCATTGGGATGGATAAGAAACAGGTCGACAAGATTTTTGAACGTTTCATGCAGGCTGATACATCCACCACCCGTCAATATGGGGGAACGGGGCTGGGCCTGACGATTTCCCATCAGTTGGCTGTTCTTCTTGGCGGGACATTAAGTGTCACAAGCGAAAAAGGTGTTGGTTCAACATTTACGTTGACCTTACCTGTTGAAGAAACAGCCCCTGACAGAATGCCCGTTGATGTACGAAAAGCCCTGTCGGATAAAGATATCTTATTGGCAGAAGACAACCTGATTAATCAAAAGGTGGTTGTGGCGATGCTTGAAAAACATAATCACCGGGTGGTTTTAGCCAATAATGGGCAAGAAGCGGTTGAGTTGGCCAGTAAGCAGAAGTTTGATGTGATCTTGATGGATATGCAAATGCCGGTTATGGATGGTTTGGAAGCTACCGATCAGATCCGCAAAGGCTATGGTCCGAATAAGAACACCCTTATTTTTGCCTTTACTGCAGATGCGGTGCGTGAACATCGTGACAAGTATTTGGACGGTGGTGTAAACGATGTGGTGACTAAGCCGATTAATCTGGAACAGTTGGAAGAAAAAATCCGTCGCTGTGTCGATTGTGGCTTAACCGCGCCAGAATGTCGGCATAAACAGCACGAGAACTGTAAAGAGTTCCAGACGGCCCAGTAACATGCCAGAGGCCATGAGCCATTTGGCCCCGTCAGGCAGGGTCTGGAAGTTGCCACTGGGGCCTGCGATATCACCCAGTGCCGGTCCCACATTGGCAAGGGCGGTGGCTGCACTGGAAATTGCGGTGACATAATCCAGTCCCATCATGCCCAATGCCATGGCAAGAAGGGCAAAACAGACCCCGAAAATAAAGAAGAACCCAAGGACAGAGAACATGACCTCATCAGGGATGGGGCGACGGTTATAATAGGGGATGAACACACCGTGGGGTTCTAACAGGCGTTTAATCTGTGTTTCTGCCGCCGCATAAAGAACTTGAAACCGAAAGATCTTGATGCCACAGGTTGTGGAGCCGGAACACCCCCCAATAAACATGATAAAGAAGAAAATCGGCCAGGCAAAATGTCCCCAAAGCTGATAATCCATCGTGGCATATCCGGTCCCGGTGATGATGGAGACTACGTTAAAAGCCCCATAACGCAGGGACTGGATGGGGTCATAGCCTTCCTGTACCCATAAGAAACCGGTGGCAAGGGCAATCAGCAAAAAGACAATCACCAAAAACCATTGAACCTGTGTGTCATTGAGCAGGGCCTGGAAATTCCCGCGCAGGGCACGCAAGTACAGCATGAAGGGCAGGGAACCAACGATCATGCCCAGTGTAATAATCAGGTCAATCTGGCCGCTATCAAAATGCCCCACTGATCCATCTGATGTGGAAAAGCCCCCTGTGGCAATGGTGGTCATGGCGTGATTGATGGCTTCAAACGGGGTCATACCGGCAAACCACAGGGCTATGGCCCAAATAACAGTCAGCCCCACATAGATTGCTGAAATACTGGCTGAGATTTGTGCTGCCTTGGGCAGGGCCTTGTCTGAGGTTTCAAAGGCTTCCACCTTAAAGAGCTGCATCCCCCCCACATGAAGCATGGGCATGATGGCAACAGCCATAACAATAATCCCGATACCGCCCAGCCATTGGAGCAAGGCTCGCCATAGCAACAGGCCCGGTGGGGCGTAATCCAGCCCGGTAATGACGGTTGATCCGGTTGTCGTGATGCCTGACATCGCTTCAAAAAAGGCATCGGTATAGGACATGTTGAGTTCGGAAAATGCAAAGGGCAGGGCGGCAAAAACCGTCATGACCAACCAGCTGAAGGTCGCCATGATAAAGCCCTGACGGATGGAAAAATACATTTTCTCTTTGGTGAAGCCGGCAAGAATAAGGGCACTGGCTACAAAGATTGTCACCGCAGAAGACATCATAAAGACCTGCCAGTCTGGATTGCCTTCTGCCAAGTCAACCAGCATGGGCAAAAGCATGCCCACCGCCAAGGTCATTAAAAGCAGGCCGATAATAAAATAAATGGGGCGTAGATCTATCTTCATTTCAGCACTTGGCCATTGGCAGGTTTCCGTTTGCCCGATTCTTGGCTGAATTCATGTCGAAAGTCTAGAAAAAACCTATTTTACAATTAGTTTATAGTCCAAGGTGGGATTAAGGGGACAGGAATAGAGATATTCACCGGGCTTAAGGTCAACCGTAAAGGTCTTGGAGACCCCTTGCGTCAGGCCACCGCCGGAAACACTGGTTTTTGATAGCTTGTGCAGCGGATTTTTCCAGTTATAGTCTTTGTCACGCAACCAGAAACCGACTGTATAAGGGATGTTCTTGTTGGTCACACGAAAGGTATGTGTTCCCGCTTTTAAGGTCAGGGGGCGGGCATCTGCCAAACGTTTATCTTTGGTTTGGGCATTGATCTTGTCGCAGTCTGCTGATGAGTTGGACTGAAAACCGTGATCCATCCCATTTTCACCTTCTATAAACTGGCAAGGTGTTTGGGTCAGTTCAATAACCTCTGCTCCCTTTGCTTGAGAGAGAGGAAGGGAGAGAAAGGCAGCGAAGGTCAGAAGCCGTAACATTGTAAGCACCTTTTTAAAATTGCGTTTGAAGAAGTGTGCGCCAACGGCAGCCGTAGGACAAAACACATTTATGTGAAGAGATTTTGAACACAGGTGTTTTGTTGATTTTGTGACGCGATATTTTTATATTCAGGAAAACTAATTTTTCGACAGGGCCATGAACAGTTTATATAGATTTTATAGCGAGCACTTTTCAGGACTGACGGCTGCGGTCATGATTGCCATTGCGGCTGTCTTTTTGTCTGAACATTACGGTGGGCCGACCATGCTGTTTGCCCTGTTGTTGGGCATTTCCATGAATTTTTTGGCTGATCATGAAAAATGCCGTAGTGGTGTGGATTTGGCGGCAAAGAAAGTTTTGCGCGTTGGTGTGGCCTTGCTTGGGTTGCGTATTTCGTTTGAAGCTGTTGGGCAGTTGGGGCTTGGCCCTGTTATCTTGGTTGTTGTGGGGGTGTTTTCAACCATGGTGTTGGGATTCATTTTAACCCGAACCATGAAAACCAACTGTGCCTTTGGCTGTTTGACGGGCGGGGCAGTGGCGATTTGCGGGGCTTCTGCGGCTATGGCTTTATCTTCTGTCTTGCCTTCCGATGGGGATCGGGAACGTGATACGATCTTTACTGTAGTGACGGTGACAGCCTTTAGTACGATTGCGATGGTGTTGTACCCTGTAATTGCCAGCTTTTTGGGGTTGAATGATCAGCAAACAGGGATTTTCCTGGGGGCAACTATTCATGATGTGGCCCAGGTTGTGGGGGCTGGTTATAGCGTATCAGATCAAACGGGTGATACGGCCACCATTGTCAAGCTGTTGCGCGTAGCCATGTTGTTGCCCGTTGTACTGGGGGTGATGATGATTGTTCGCTATGGCCTGAAAACACAGGCAGCCCCGGATGCGAAATTACCATTTCCCTGGTTTGTGCTGGGCTTTGTCGCCCTTGTTGGCTTGAATAGCACAGTGGAAATTCCAGCTCAGGTATCCGGCTTTTTTATCGACCTGTCACGCTGGTGCATTATCACGGCTGTTGCTGCTTTGGGCATGAAAACATCTTTTGGGGCGCTGGTTAAAGTCGGCTGGATGCCTGTGGCTGTCGTGGCGATTGAAACGGTTTATCTGGCTGTTTTATGTTTGGCCGCGATTTTCCTGTTTGGGCTCTAGTCGAGGCTTTCACCGGAATAGACACCCCAGAATTCAGCCTTGCGTAACCACCCTTGATAGCCTTCGGCATCGACTTTGCACCATGTCATGCCTTGTGGGCATTCCAACAGGCGGGCAATGACCCCTTCTTCAAGGCGGGCATTAGGGTCTGAACTTGTTTTTGGGGAACTGCGCAGGGTACGCAGATCGCCCATCACGATGATGCTGCGTTTGCCAGACAGCATGCCTTGATGGACCCAGCCCTGTGTGCCTTGCCAATCGCGGATTTTGCGCCAGGTGTCATATTCAGCGACCACTTCAACGGGAAGATGGCGTTTTTTATAGACCCATTCCACCGGATAGCGCACGCCGGGACCGGCCCGCAAATTAACTTCACCGGAACGCAGGGTTACAAAACGGGGCAAGGGCAGGCCAGAGCCACTGCGCGCTTGGGCAACGGCAGAAGAAACCCCAAGAAACAGAAGGGAAATCAACAAAACTGTAGAGATTAGTCGCTTACTCGTCATGGCAATATCGTCGCTTCATAAAAAAAAGTGAAAAAACGCATAAGACACTGTACCAATGAAATAGTTGACGTATTATAAACGTGCTTGAAAAAAATTCCCGCCGCCCCTACAAAACAGGGGTAAACACAAAAAAATCCCACGGGGAAGGAATACCATGGTCCAGAAAAAGCCTGTTGTTGTTGTAACTCGTAAACTGCCAGATGCGGTGGAAACCCGCATGATGGAACTGTTTGACGCCCGTCTGAACACAGACGATACACCAATGAGCAAAGCAGAATTGGTTGAAGCGGTCAAAGAAGCTGATATTCTCGTACCCACACTGACAGATCGAATCGATGCTGGCATTTTGGCACAAGCAGGTCCGAATCTGCGTCTGATCGCTAACTTCGGTACGGGTGTTGACCATATTGATTTGAAATCAGCTCGTCAGCGCGGCATCACTGTGACAAATACACCGGGTGTATTGACCGAAGATACAGCCGATATGACCATGGCCCTGATCATGGCGGTACCACGTCGCATCGTTGAAGGTGTGCAGCTGATCGAAGGTGATGAGTGGGAAGGCTGGGCACCAACGTCCATGTTGGGCCACCGTATTAATGGCAAGCGCCTAGGTATCGTCGGCATGGGTCGCATCGGTCAGGCTGTTGCGCGCCGTGCTCAGGCATTTGGCATGTCCATTCATTATCATAACCAGCACCGTGTCCACCCGGATATCGAAGGTGAATTACAGGCAACCTATTGGGAAAGCCTTGATCAGATGCTGGCCCGTATGGACGTGATTTCCATCAACTGTCCGCATACGCCAGCAACCTATCACTTGCTGTCTGCGCGTCGTTTGAAACTGATGCAATCACATGCCTACATCATCAATACCGCTCGTGGTGAAATTGTTGATGAACCTGCCTTGATCCGTATGTTGGAAAAAGGTGAACTGGCAGGGGCTGGTCTGGACGTGTTTGAAAATGAACCCGCGATTAATCCGAAACTGCGCAAGATGAAGAATGTTGTGCTGCTGCCGCATATGGGGTCTGCCACCATTGAAGGGCGTTTGGATATGGGCGAGAAAGTCATCATTAACATGAAGACATTCATCGACGGCCATACACCGCCGGATCGCGTGATTGATGCCTTCTATTGATCAATGATCATCTGAATTAAAAAAGCCCTCATCCTATGGATGGGGGCTTTTTTTGATAAAACAGGCCACACCCTTTCATAGCAAGATGAAAAGGAGACAGTGATGAGTGTGGTTTGTGTCGGAAAATATCATTCAGTGGAAGAGGCACTGGTGGCAAAATCAAAATTGGAGTTTTACGGAATTCCGGTTTGGTTTGTTGAGGAATATGCTGCCCGATGCAAATGGATCTATTTGCAAGGCGCATCACATTGTCATATCGAAGTCCCGAAAAGTTGCATGGATGATGCGATTTTTCTTTTGGAGCAAACGGACAATGTTGAAGATGAAGACTATGATGAAGTTCAGCTTTCTTCGCGTTTCTGGCCTATAGCTTTATTGGTTTGCCTTTCCGTTCACTCTATCGGCCTGATTTTTCTATTGGATCATTTATATCACTGGTGGAGGAAGTCGCGCTGTTAAATCCCTGCGCCAGCTTCAATGATACCTGTGAGATATTCGACCTTTTTCAATAATTCATGCAAATGTGGGTCGGCATAGCCGTGAGCTTCCAGTTCGCGCACGCTATTGATCAGGTAATCCCGGTTGAGCCCGGTATTGCCTTCGGCCTCCATAATCAGGGTGGCTGCTTTTTCCAGACCTAAATCGCCTGCATAAAGGGCATGATTGGGGTCTGCAACAAAGGTATAGGCATTGATTTCTGTATTGCAGTCCAGTGAAAGCGGCAGGGTTTCAGCCACATAGGCATAACCGCACAGCTCGCGTTCTGTCAGATAGGCAATGACCGCATCTTTTTGATCATCTGCAATGCGAAAGGCCACACCGCGACATTCTGCACCGGGGTGAGGGTCAAGCCCTAGAACAAGGCCGGGGCGTTGGGGGGTACCACGATAGTAATGGGAATAAATACAGAAAGAACGGGAAAAGCCGCGCAGGGTTGCGGGCTGGGCTTCTTCGTAAGAAAAGCCGGGGCGCCACATTAAAGAACCATATCCAAAAACCCAAAAGGCGTTCTGCATTATCTATTCCCTTCATTTCCTAATGGTCATAAGCCTGAAATTTATAAAAGGCAAGGTGGGAAAAAATGGTTTCAAATGAAATTAAATATGATATTTTACAGTTCTTAAAATTTGGCGGGTCTTTTTTCTGATATGGTCCGCCCCCATATGAAGCTAAAACAGAGAGACTTTGCGTGATGAGTGATTGCCTGTGGACCCCTTCGGCTGAACGTATTGAAAAATCCAATATGAAAGCTTTTATGGCGCATGTGAATGAGCGTTGGTCACTGGATATTCAGGATTATGAACATCTTCACGATTTTTCAGTCAATGAACGCGAAAAGTTCTGGGTCAGTTTAAAAGATTTTACAGGCTTGAAAGCGCAGGACTGGGGCTCTCGTGTGTTGGTAAATGGCGATAAAATGCCGGGTGCGGAGTTCTTTCCCGATGCAAAAATTAATTTTGCTGAAAACCTGCTGAAGAAAAATGATGAAACAGAAGCTTTGGTTTTTTGGGGGGAAGATCAGGTCAAGCGTACCTTGTCGTGGAAAAGTTTACATGATGAAGTTTCTGTTTTTGCCCAAGCCCTGCGTCAATCCGGGGTGAAAAAGGGCGATCGGGTTTGTGCCTTTATGCCCAATATGCCGGAAACCATTATTGCCATGTTGGCAGCAAGTTCGCTTGGGGCAACCTGGTCATCAACGTCACCGGATTTTGGTGTGAACGGTGTGCTGGATCGGTTTGGTCAGATCGAGCCGACGGTCCTGATTGGCGTAGAAGGCTATTATTACAACGGGAAAGCCCATGATTGCCTTAAAAAACTGGAGGCCATTACAGAAGCGCTGCCGACGCTGAAACATTGCGTGATTGTCCCCTATACACGTGATAATCCGGATATTTCGAAAGTTAAACAGGCTGTTTTACTGGATGATTTTGTTGCTGATTTTGAGCCTCAAGATATTGAGTTTGAATATGTCAGCTTTAATCACCCTCTCTATATCATGTTTTCTTCTGGCACCACGGGAAAGCCTAAATGTATTGTCCATGGTACAGGTGGGACTTTGTTGAAACAGGTGAGTGAACATGTCCTTCATTGTGACAATGGGCCGGGGTCACGGGCGTTTTATTTCACCACCTGTGGCTGGATGATGTGGAATTGGCTGGTGGCTGGGTTGGCTGCAGGTTCGACCCTGTTGCTTTATGATGGTTCCCCCTTTTATCCCAGTGGCAATATCCTGTTTGATTTTGCGGATGCTGAAAAGATGACTATGTTTGGCACCAGTGCAAAATATATTGATGCGCTTAACAAGGCGGAGATCAAACCGAAGCAGACCCATGATTTATCGTCTTTGTTATCCATGACCTCAACAGGGTCGCCCTTGGTTGCAGAAAGCTTTGATTATGTGTATCGCGACATTAAGGATGATCTGCATCTGGCCTCTATTTCTGGTGGAACGGATATTTTAGGCTGTTTTGTGTTGGGCAACCCGATTGCTCCTGTCTATCGCGGGGAAATTCAATGCCGGGCACTGGGCATGGCGGTTGAAACGTTTGACGAGGCAGCGCAACCCATTCGGGGCGAGAAAGGGGAGCTGGTCTGTGTGAAAGGGTTCCCATCCATGCCGGTGATGTTTTGGAATGATCCGGGCCATGCACGCTATAAAGCAGCCTATTTTGAAAAATACGATAACATCTGGTGTCATGGGGATTTTGTTTCTATTGACCCTGATACAGGGGGCATGGTGATTTACGGGCGATCTGATGCCACGCTTAACCCCGGTGGGGTGCGCATTGGAACAGCAGAAATCTATCGCCAGGTTGAAGCCCTGCCTGAAATTCAGGAAAGCATTGTGATCGGTCAGGATTGGGAAGATGACGTGCGGGTGGTTCTTTTCGTTGTGATGAAAGGAAGTGCGACTTTAAGTGAGGCGTTAATTCAAACCATCAAGAAAAAAATTCGCACTGGCTGTACTCCACGCCACGTTCCGGCCAAGGTCATTGCGGTTGCTGATATTCCGCGTACAAAATCCGGCAAAATTACCGAGTTAGCGGTTCGGGATGTGGTGCATGGTCGTGAGGTGAAAAATAAAACGGCTTTAGCGAATCCTGAGGCATTGGAATTTTATAAAGATTTACCTCAACTTTCTGGATAGGAAAAAAATGGCACGTTTGGGCTGTCTATAGTCACCTGTTTACATCGGGTTGAGAAAAGAGGCAAAAAAACGCTTTTATTTCATTTTTCTCATTCAAATGGGTAGGTGAAAAGGATATATACTGACACTAAGTAATACTAACAGGTGTCTCAAAATCCGGGCGGATAGTTCAAATGGATACGTCTACTGGCGACGAATCTGGCGTCACGCAAACACAGAAAACGGATATTTTCGTTGTTTCCAGCCATGAGAAACATCTCCATGAGATGTGTCAGGCGCTCATGTCCTTTTATGTGGTCCATGCTTTTAATGACGTGAGCCATTTGAGTGAAGCTTTGGTCGCTTTTGCTCCCACCGCGATTATTGTTGATGAGAAAATTGATCCTGTTGGGGGCTTGAAACTCATTGAAGGTTTGCGCAAAACCGACAAGCTGAACCTGATCCCGATTGTGTTTACGGCCCGAAAAGGGGCGCTGGAACAAATCCAGATGGCAAAAACCATGCCTTTGGTGCGTACACTGGTTAAACCCTATCGGTTCAGCTCTTTAATCGGGGCGATTTCAGATCAGGTCAATGCTCAGGTCGAAGCCCAGTGGGAAACCATGGAGCCCGTTCAAAAGGCGGCTTTGGAAAATACGCTGGAGTCCTTTAATTCGGTTGCTGATCTGATCGCAGAAGGCAAACCACTTCCTTATAATGATATTCAGGAAAGCTGTGACCCGCTGGTGGAGGCCGTTCAGGGCGGATGTTACAAGGAACTTCTTAAAGGGGTACGGGGGCATGACAATTATTCCTATGTTCATTCCCTGCGTGTTGCGACCTTTTTGACTTTGTTTGGCGATCATCTCGGGATTAAGGATGATGATGTCAAAATTCTTGCCAGTGGCGGTGTTTTGCATGATGTGGGCAAAATGATGATCCCACATCAGATTTTGAATAAACCGGGCAGGTTAACTGATCATGAATTGGTGATCATGCGCTCCCATGTCACCGAAACCATCGACTTTTTGGAAAGTACGTCTGGTCTGCCTCGTGGTGTGACAGTGATTGCGGGGCAACATCATGAAAAACTGGACGGAACAGGCTACCCTTATGGCTTGAAGGGGAAAGAGTTGAACGAACTGGCGCGTATGGCGGCCATCATTGATGTGTTCAGCGCCCTGACGGACCGACGGTGTTATAAGGAAGGCATGTCACCCGTTAAGGCAATCAAGGTTATGGAAAATATGGCCGGGGGGCATCTGGATGCCCATTTCCTGACTTCTTTTAAAGAACTATTGCTGGATGCGACCAGTGATGATGTGGTTTTGTTTTAGAGTTCAGCCCAACGGCGCAGCAGATTGGCATGGGCTTTGGTTAAAAGGTCAAATTCACGGCTTTTCCCTTCTCTATTAAAAAGAGAGCGCCGTGCGCTATCCATATCAAATAGAATTTCACGTTGTTCAGCACTGCGCACACGGCTTTGAACCCAGGTACATGCGACAATACGTTCCCCCGATGTGACGGGTTCAACCCGATGAAGGGTGGTTGAGGGATAACAAACAGCCGCCCCCGCAGGCAGTTTGAAGCGACGCTCCCGTGCCATGTTTTCGGTGACGAGTTCACCGCCTTCATATGTTTCAGGTGCTGTCAGAAAAACCGTCATGGAAATATCTGTTCGGCTGACCCTTTCGCCAAACATCAGGCTGTTATCCACATGGGTGCCGTAATAGCCGCCATCTTTACAACGGCTGATGAGAAAAGGGCGCACAACATGGGGGTGGGTTGCAATATTAAACAATTCGTTGCGTTGTAAGGCTTGCATTAAAATTTGATTGATTTCCTTAAGTTGGGGGCAATCGCACATTTGTTCATTGTTTTTGACCATGCGGGCATGCCAGCCTGCGGTTTTCTTCCCATCTTCAAAAGCAGCTCCCTCTACCAGAGACATGATTTTTGTGCGTTCGGTGTTATTGAGCAGGTCGGGGAGGGGGATAATCATGATTTGGCTCTTTCCCTAATTTCGATGTGGGATTTCTTATGTGATTGTACTGACCTGTTTCGAGAATCCCGGACCAGTATGGTCTTTTGTTAGGCTGCTTTCATGGTTATTTCCATGCAAGCTTGCAGAGACGTTTTATATCCGATGGCTGAATGTAGCCTCTGTCGATTGTAGAAGATTTCAATATATTCAAACAAGGCCGCTTTTGCCTGCTTTCGCGTTTTGAAGTGATTTCGGTGGACACATTCTGTCTTCAGGGAGTTGGAGAAGCTCTCCATGGGAGCATTATCCCAGCAATTTCCTTTGCGGCTCATGGAGGCTTTCATGCGGTGCCGCTTAAGGATTTTGCGGTAATCCTTACAAGCATATTGCACGCCACGATCAGAATGATGAATTAACCCTTTGGGCGGATTACGGTTCTGGATCGTCATGTCTTCAATTACCCAACAGATATACCAAGATCTTGAGCAACCGCCGTAGGTTTTTCGCCTTGGTCCAAAACTCGAGCAACAGCACAGGCTCTGAATTCGTCAGAATAGGTTTTACGTTTCGTCATCATAGTTCCTTTCCAGTGATAAATGGAGTTTATCAACTGGTCCGGGATTCTCGAAACAGGTCACATCACTTTAGACATCACTTTGAGCCCTTACAGAATGGAAAGACTGTAAACTCAATGCCTTACATGAAATATTTTGGAGAAACTGGAGCGGGCGAAGGGAATCGAACCCTCGTGTACAGCTTGGGAAGCTGTCGTTCTACCATTGAACTACGCCCGCCTCTAAGTGCTTGAAAGTATATAGAGAATAAGCACTAAAAATATATGTTTGCAGGTTTCTTGCAGGTGGGGTGGAAATCCATGTTATCAACAAGCGGCCTGTGAGGCATGTTTTAGCGCCTTTATTAAGAGCATGGCAAGCCTTTTGTCCGCAACCAACAAACAAAAAAGCCGTTGATTGGACCTGTATGGAAAAAGTGGAGTGTGTCTCCTGAGTTAATTCTGCTGACTACAGGAGAATATGATGAGTCGCAAACGCACCCCAGAATTTAGAGAAGAAGCCGCCTGTGTTGCTTTAAACAGTAACCAATCCCGCAAAGTGGTCGCCGCCGATTTCGGCGTTAGTGTCGGCAGTTTGAAGCGTTGAGTTTCCCAATATTGTGAACGAGAAGGTTCAGCCCTAACGATGATGCTCAAAAGGAGTTAGCCCATCTTCGCCGTGCAGTTTCAGTTTGTTCACCAGCACCGTGATATCTACAGTATTGCAGGTCTGTGTCGTGCCATGAATATTTCACAGAGCGGCCATTTTGCTTGGCGAAAGCATCCTGCCAGTAAACGCCAACGTGAAGATATGGTTCTGCTTGCCCGCATCAAATCCATTCACTACGCTAATTATCAATCCTATGGACGAGGCCGCATGACAGATGAATTGCAGGAAGAAGGAATTTGCGTCGGTGAACACCGCGTTGCCCGGATCATGAAGCAGAACAATCTGCGGATCGTGCAAAGCCAGAAATTCAAACGCACAACCGATAGCGATCACAAACATAATATCTCGCCTAATCTGTTGGATGGTAATTTTGCTGCGACAGCACCGGATCAAAAATGGACGGAAGATATCACCTACCTGTGGACGGGTGAAGGTTGGCTCTATTTGGCGGTTGTTATCGACCTTTACTCCCGCCGCGTGATTGGCTGGTCTACAAGCAGACACATGAAAAAAGATTTGGTGATTGATGCCCTGAACAAGGCGATTGCCCTTCGCAAGCCACCTGCTGGTGTGACTTTTCATGCAGATAGCGGTTCACAATATTGTTCAAATAAATTCCGTAAACTGCTGGCGATGTACAAGTTCAAACAGTCGATATCCGGCAAAGGGAACTGCTATGATAATGCCGCTGTAGAGACCTTCTTTAAGACCTTGAAAGCGGAAATGGTTTGGAAAATCGCCTTCCAAACCCGCGATCATACTAAAAAGGAGTTGTTCAAATATATAAATGGATTTTACAATGCCCGTCGCCGTCATTCATATCTAAATGGCCTCAGTCCGATTAAATTTGAAAAACGGGCTGCTTAAGTGAGTGAGACACACTCCATTTTTTCCATACAGGTCCAGAGGTTATGGCTGGATATGTTCTTGTGCCTGAGGTTGCTTATATATCTATTTCATGAAGCGCCGATTTCCAAAGCATTCAGTCTTTCCAGCAGTTCTTGCTGGGTAATGACAGGCTGTTCTTCTGGCGGAGGAGGGAGTTCGTCATCCTGTGGGGCAGGAATGTCTTTTTCTGGAAAGAGTTCGGGATTGATATTCACAAAAATATCGTGAATCAGCTCTTTCAGGTCGAAAAGTTTCGCAAGATTACTGTCTTTTGGGGTCTCTGGTTCACGTTTTAGGCGATGGGCGATATCGAGCAAAAGAGAACAGGGCTTTTTGGCCTGAATATAGGGGGAATCCGGTAGTTTTTCTTCCAATTTAGAAGTGAATTGTTCCAGTTTTTCAATGGTTGGCAGCGGTTCGTGAGGTATGCCAGCCTCGTAATCTGCGAGAAGTTGCTCAGACAGGGAAATGACCTGATAAGCCCCGCGTTCCACTTGCATTTGGGCGATTTTGTGCTGTGCATCCTGAATAGCATGGCGCATTTGGTGTAAGCTGTTTCCGCTGGTGATATCTTCCAACGGGTTGGGGACCGGGATCGTGGGGATGATCTGTTTACCGGGGCGAGGGGCACCTTTTCGTCTGTCCGGTCCGAGATAATCAGCTGTGACAATAAACTCTTTGCGCTGTTGCGATAGCAGCATGATATGTTCGCTAAAGGCATTTCCATCAAGAGGTTTGACCAGTACATCATCCACACCGGCATTGATATACTGCTGTTTTAAATCGTCCTCGGGGTGATCGCTGAGAGCAATAATGACGATAAACGGGTTGGAGCCAATTTTACCGTAACGAATATCACGTACAAGCTGGCTAAGGTCGCCGCCTTCCATATGGGTATCCACAACCAGCAAATCTGCCCGGTCAGAGGCTACATTGTCCCTGATACTTTCCAGTTCAGAGGCAAAGTTGACATTGCGAAAGCCCTTTTCACGCAAGGCAGCATAAAAGGTGCGCCGGGTTTCAACATCGGGTTCGCCCAAGACCAGTCTGACATTTGTATAGCTGTGATTTTCCACGAAAAAGGTCCGCTGCCTGAATATTTTTGATCTTTCTTGTAAGTATAGCTTTTTTCAATGGGAAATCACATTTTTTTGAATTGCCTTTTGAAACGGGAGAAGTAGGTTAGTACATAGAACGATAGATCCTGACTCTAGAGTGTGAAAACAGTGGATAATCTTGCGCAATATCAAAAGTTTGAACATCCTGACATTACGGCCAAGGGGGAAACCCGTGCGTTGGTTGGGCTGACACACCTTCATACTGTTTGGTTTAATACAGGAAGCCTGTGCAATATCACGTGTAAGGGGTGCTATATGGACTCCAGTCCGCAAAATGATGCGCTGGCGTATATTTCAGCACAAGAAGTCGCCACATATCTGGATGAAATGCGCGACCATCAGATGGATGTGCGTGAAATTGGCTTTACGGGCGGCGAACCATTTATGAACCCGGAAATCATCGACATTATTACCGATTGCTTGGAACGGGATTTCCGGGTTTTAGTGCTGACCAATGCGATGAAACCCCTTCATCATAAAAAAGAAGCCTTGCTCTCTTTGAAGGAAACGTATGGGGGGCAGTTGAGCATGCGGGTTTCGGTTGATCATTATCGACAGGGTGAACATGAAGCCCTGCGGGGGGAAGGAAGCTGGACACCGATGATTGAAGGCTTGTCCTGGTTGGCGCAGCATGGGTTTAATCTGGCAGTTGCCGGGCGGACCATTTGGCCGGAAAGTGAAGAAAGAGAACGTCAGGGCTATGGCGAAATGTTTGCAAAAGAGGGGATTGCGATCAATCCCTTTGATCCGGTGGAGCTGGTTTTATTCCCGGAAATGGATGAAAAAGCGGATGTACCGGAAATTACCACAGCTTGTTGGGATATTGTCGGGGTGCAGCCAGAAGCCATGATGTGTGCCAGCTCTCGTATGATTATTAAACGAAAAGGGGCTGCGCATCCGGTGGTGGTTCCTTGTACGTTGCTGCCTTATGATGAAAAGTTTGAAATGGGGCGCAAGCTGTCCCAAGCCGATAAAGATGTTAAATTGAACCACCCTCATTGTGCAAAATTTTGCGTTCTGGGTGGGGGGGCTTGTTCTAAAACATAGTTTTAGTTGAGACTTTCACGAATATATTTCATATTAGGCCCTGTCCCTGAGATTACTTTAGCTGGAAAAGGTAGCCATAAATGACAGTCATTAGACCCGTATTGGTGTGCTTCCTTTTAATCATAACTTCTATTGAGAGTGTTTCAGCCGAACCCAAAAGGCCGGATCATGTCTATGCAAAGGTGCAGGCCCTGAATGAAAAGCTTGTCCATTTTTTACGTCATGACCATTCCGGTGAGAAGCTGGTTATCGTTTCCCCGATTTTTCAAAGGCGTGAAATTCAGCCACGCCATGTCTATCAAAAAGCATTGGATGTTGAGCTAAAACTCGCAGGTATTCTGCGGGCAAATGGCATTGAAGTGACCGAGACGCAAAAAGTTGAATTGCGCCCTTATGCACCTGATCAGGTTTTTGCGGTGATGGATCGTATTATCGAACGGGTGGACCGGTTGCTGACTTCCCATGATTTGGCTTTTTCATCTGAATTAGGGTCAATGGTGGAAAAGAAACCCCGTGATGTCTATCAACTATTGCGCCGTGTGGAGCGCTTTTTGTTGAAAATGGGGGCCTCGACAACCATGCCGGGGCATGTGTTGCGCCGTGCGCGTGTGCTGGCCGGATTGGTGAAAAAGCTATGTTTGGGGGAAACCTGTAAAGGTTTGTCCCTCCAGGAGGTGACTCCAGGCGAAATTATTATCCCGCGTAATGTGTATAAAGAAACGTACGACTTCATTCATGAACTTAATCAGTTTGTCGAAAAGAAGAAGGTGCCGCTTCGGGGCGGGGTGATTGCCTTGCCTGCCTTAAATACGTTGGTGACACCTGCGGATGTGAATGAGGTCATGTCAACCGCGTTGGCGGATACGATTGGCGTTATTCAACATTATGGCCATTCTGGGTATATCGAATTAAAGGGCGTGGATGTCCATGCTATGCCAAGAGATGTTTGGCAGCAAATCCAGTATGCCCGTCGGGTTATTGCCCGGTTGAACAGTCTCTAAATCCTGACTACGGCCTAGGCTTTACGGAAGATCGCGGCAACTTCGACATGATCGGACCAGATGAACTGATCAACAGGCATCAGTTTGTCAATGTGATACCCGCCTTTGAGCAAAGCGTTAGCATCGCGTCCAAAGGTGGCCGGGTTACAGGAAATAGCGATGATAAGCGGAATATTGCTTTCAGCCAGAGCTTCGGCTTGTTCGCGAGCCCCTGCGCGTGGTGGGTCAAACAGGACAGCATCATATTTATCCAGTTCCTTACCCATCAGGGGTTGGCGATCAAGGTCGCGTACTTCGGTGGTGATACGTCCGCCAAGGCTTGCCCGTCCTGCAGATAGTTCCAATGCTTTCAGGGCTGCTTCATTGGTTTCTACAGCATGGACAATCCCTTTGGTTGCCAAGGCAAAGGTGAAGCTGCCACAACCGGCATAAAGGTCGAGGATTTTCTTTTCCCCCGATAAGGCGCTTAAGGCAAAGTCGACAAGGGCTTGTTCGCCTTCTTTGCTGGGTTGCAGGAAGGGTGCTGGGGGAAGTTCAATGGTTGTACCAGAAAATTCGGTTGTGACCGGGCAACGCTGGGCAATGGTTTCAGGCGTGCCTCGGCCATTTTCCTGCCAGGACAGGCGTCCGATATTCTGTTGTTCTGCAAAAGCCATGAGCTTTTCATGAACTTTCAAGTCCGGGCGACCGGGCAGGGAGAAGACAATATCACAGGCTTCCATTGGGGCATTGATGATAATGTCCCCTCGGCCTTCCTGTTTCAAAATTTGAGGCATGAGGTCGCGCAATGCCGGGATCAGGCTATTGAGTTTTTCGCTCAGTAACAGGCAAGTGGTGATTTCTTCAATGCGATGGCTGGAGCGGGCATTAAACCCAAAGACAATTTTCTTGCCTTTTTTCATTACGGCAAAAGAGGCACGGCGCCGCGTTCCCGCACGACCCAGAAATGGTTTTTCCATTTCGGTAACAATATCGCTGCGGCGAATGATATCTGTGACCTTGTGGGTTTTCCACTCGCTGTAATAATGGCTTTCAAGATGCTGTAAGTTACAGCCGCCACATTTTGTATAATGGGGGCAGGGGGCGTCAACACGGTGGGTACTGGGGGTGACGATGTTCTTAATTTCACCGCTAAAGCTGTCGCCGCGTTTATTGGTGACTTTAACTGTCACCACATCACCTTCTACACTATAAGGCACGAAGAAGTCATGGCCTGTATTATCGCGGCCTAACCCATCACCTTTGGCCCCGACGCCATAGATGGAAACATCCATTAATTCTTTAGGCAGGGCAGGTTTTTTGGTGGTTTTACGGGCAGGTTTACGACGGCGCGAGGAATGGGGGCGGGGCACAGATCTATCTCACATCAAGTAGGAATTCAGCGTAAATATCGCTTAGCGCCGCATTCATAGCAGCAACCGCCCCGTTAACACCAGAAGAAGATTGCACCAATTCCCGCTTATAAGTTTTCAGGACCAGAATTTTGTCATCACCTGTGCGTTTCAGGCCAATTTCGATTTCTACCGCCACCTTGTCCTGACGGGACAGGTCGCGTTCCAGACGTTTGATCTTACCGGTGAGCAGATAGTCTTCATCCATGCGCAAGTCTGGCGTGACCACATGTTTGGCAATATTGGCGGC
Source organism: Terasakiella sp. SH-1 (assembly GCF_004564135.1). NCBI lineage: Bacteria > Pseudomonadati > Pseudomonadota > Alphaproteobacteria > Rhodospirillales > Terasakiellaceae > Terasakiella > Terasakiella sp. SH-1. Next base: position 375,717 of record NZ_CP038255.1, read on the forward strand.
ACGCAGGAAATTGACCATGGCATCTTGTAACAGGTCGACAGGCGGTTCGACCCAGAAATGGTAATGATATTCTGACAGATGGCCGTTGCCTTCACTATAAGCAATCGGGCGACCGGAAATCAGCCCGTCAGCACGAAACCGTTCCACTTCGACCACACCATCAAGGGACATGGGCATTTTCGGCGGTGTTTTCACCGACAGGCGGTAATAATGGTCCTGGGGCAATTCTGGTTGGGCGCAGGCCGCAAGAAGAAGAGCGGATGTCGCAAAAGCAAGGGAGGTGAGTTTTAATTTTTTCATTGTTTCAATCTCCTTTACACCTTAACGGGCCTTATCTGTGGGCGGGGTGCCGCCCAGCAATAAGCCCGGATTTTGACGGATATGGCGGCTGAATTCATACATGTTGCGGCTGGTACCTTCCAAATTTTGTGAAATGGTATCAATATGGCGCGACAGGGTTTCCATAACAAAACGCAGGTCAGAAATGGCTTTTTCCATTTCCGGTTTACTGTCTGTAACCAGATTATCCATATTGCCAACCATATGATCCGCTTTTTCCAATGTGTTGCCCAGTTTGTTCATGTCGTCAATGGCTGTATTGATTTTCTGGCGGTTCGTAGCAGACAGGATTTTGGACAATTCATTACCAGAGGCATTGAGGTCTGCACTGAAACCTTCCAGATTATCGGCAATTTGCGGGGTGCGCAGGCTGATGTCATCCAGAATATCTTTTAATTGCTGGCTCATGGCTGCACCGTCTTCGGCCAGCAAGATTGCCGCAGAATTGACAGCCGTATTCAGGTTCAGCAGCAGCGGACGCACATCTGTTTCCATGAGGGAACTAATCTGTTCGGCCAGAGTCGACATGGCGGCAAACATATCGGCATTTTCAAGCCCCATGATTTTATCACCGGGCTTTAAGGCTGTTGTGCTGTCCCCGGCACGGATATTGATGGTAAGTGCAGACAACAGCCCGGCAGAAGAGACAGCAGCAATACTGTCTTGTGGGATATCCCAGCCTTCAGCCACAGACATTTCGATTTTAAAACGCATGCGGCCATCATGCTTTTCCGGGATGATCTGTTCGATTTGTCCTACAGGATAGCCTTCATAGACCACCTGTGTGCCAAACTTCAGTCCCTGTACCCGATTATAGGTGGTGTAATAGGTATCCACCGTTCCTGTACGCCCCGTCAAAAGCGCAACGGCGATGATCAGACAGGCGATAGAGGCAATGACAAAGCTGCCAACGATCATATAGTTCATCTTGGCGTTCTTAAGTGCGCTCATGGGTGAAGGTCCTCTCCGGTTAGGCGACGAAGATAGGCATCTGGGTCCAGCTCCTCTTCTTCGATACGGCGGTTTAACAGGTTCTGGATACGTTGATTGGATGAGTTTTTCATATTTTCAGGTGTATCCACCATTAAAATATTGCCCCGGTCCAACATGGTGATGCGATCTGCAATGCGAAAGGCACTGTCCAGTTCATGCGTCACCACAACAATGGACATGCCCATTGCATCGCGCAGGCGCAGGATCAACTCATCTAACTGGGCGGCAACCACCGGGTCCAGCCCGGCGCTGGGCTCATCAAAAAACAGTAATTTGGGGTCCATGATGATGGCACGTGCCACCGCAGCGCGTTTGAGCATGCCGCCGGACAGTTCACTGGGGGCAAGGTCTTCAAAACCGGCAAGATCCACCACTTCCAGCTTCATGCGCATCATGATGTCCATGGTCATTTCGGGCTGTTTGGTGTGTTCACGCAATGGCAGCTTGATATTTTCCCCTACGGTCATGGAGCTAAACAGTGCACCGCCCTGAAAGGCCACGCCGATTTTCTTGCGCAGGTCGTAGGTTTCTTTTAGCGACAGGTCAGCAATGTTCTTGCCCAGCAGTTTCATGGTGCCTGAGGTCGCTTTTTCCAAGCTCATGAGATAGCGCAACAAGGTGGATTTACCAGAACCCGAGCCGCCCATTACCACCATAATTTCGCCTTCACGCACATCCATGGAAATACCATGCAGGATTTCGCGCTCTCCATAATGGGTGACGAGATCTTCGACTTCAATGACTTTGGGGCGGGCCAGCAGTTCGGCTTCGGTTGGTTTTGTCATCGCGTCACCATGAAAGCAAACAGCATGTCGGTTAAAACAATGGCAGAGATGGATTGAACAACGGCACGGGTGGTGACTTTACCTACCCCTTCGGCCCCGCCGCGCACGCCTGCACCATTGGCGACCCCGATGACGGCGATCAAGATGGCAAATAACACACTTTTCCCAAGACCATGCATGACATCATCCACACTCAGCCATTCAAAGACCTGATCCCAATAAGCGGCCAGTGAAATGCCAAGGTCGATGGAAACATAAATCCCGGCCCCTAAAAGACCGATGACATCGGAGAAAAAGGTCAGGCACGGCACCATAATCACCATGGCAAGCAAGGCCGGGGCAACGAGAAAACGCACAGGGTTAATCCCCATCACCGATAAGGCATCCACTTCCTGATTGATGTTCATGATCCCGATGCGTGCAGCCAAGGCTGATCCTGAACGCCCGGCCACCAGAATACCTGTAATCAGCGGGGCAAATTCACGCACGACAGAAAAGGCAATGCCGATGGTGACATGGCTTTCAGCGCCAAAAATCCGCATGGTATAGATACCCTGGATTGCCAGCATCATGCCAACCGTTACCCCGAGCATGGCGACAATGGGAATGGCGCGAATGCCGGTTTCCATCATTTGGGCAAAAAGCGATTGTACACGAACGGGCTGGCCCATGGATTTCCCCATGAAGGTCCAGTACAGGGTCTCCCAGACCAAAGAGGCGCAGTAGCCGATTTCAGCCACACCAACCATAGTTGTGCGCCCGATGTTTTCGACTTTTTGGGCCAATGGGCCGTTTTCTGCGTCTTTATCGCTCATGTCTTTCTGATCCTTGAAGCGATGAGGCTTAGCGGGTTAATTCAGTGACGGCTTCACTAATGGTGTCATGAATGGTAAAAATTTTATCCAGACGGGCAAGCTGGAAAACGCGAATAGCCTTGTCTGAAATATTGGCAAGGGCAAAACCTGCGCTGGTGCGTCGCCCGGTTTGATAAGCTTCGACAAGGCAGGCAATGCCGGAACTGTCGATATAGCTGACATCAGCCATGCTGACGACGATCGACTTTCCCGCGTTGACTTCTGTGAGAAGCGCCTCTCGCAGTTGTGGCGAGGTTTCCAGATCAACATCTCCTTCCAATTCAAAAATGATGATGCTGTTGTCTTCTCTTCTTTCCAGTTTCATTTCTCGTCTTCGCCCTTGTTAAGTTCGAGGTGTTTAACCAATCGTAGCAAATTTCCTTCGCCTTGTGTGGGGCGAAGATATTGGACTTCATCCATAACTTCCTGAATAAGATGTGTGCCCAGTCCACCGGGGCGGATATCTTCCAGATCTCGTGGTTTGATTTCGCCCGGTGCCACCATAGGGGCAAAATCGCGCAGGCGAAAGACCAGTCTGCCGGGGCGCTGGCGCACCGTCAGTTCAATTTCTTCATCGCTTGGCCCGCCATAGGCATGACGAATTACATTTTGGCAGGCTTCATCCACCGCCAGCACCACATCATTGACGGTTTGTTCATCGCAACCGACTTTTTTACAAGCCTCGCTTACGCAGGCCCGTGCCAGCTTCATCCAGCTGGGGCGGGCTGGGAATTTAAAATCAATCAGCCAGTCACCATCACGTTCTTCGGTGTGATTAATATCATTCTGGCTTGCTTTGATTTCACTGTTTTCATCTGAACGTAGCGAATCTGTCAGGGCCAAAATAGTCACATCGTCGCGCAATTTCATGCCGTTGGGCGAAACTGCTGAAATGAGATGATCCAGCTGCTTTTTTAAGGGGAGGTGGGAATATTGCGAAAGAAGGTCACGCACGCCTGTAGCGTCCAACGGGTCCCCGTTTTGTGTATAGCCTTCTGTCAGCCCGTCGGTGTAAATAAAGAGTCCACCACCATTGGGGAAAATCTGGATTTCTTCGTAATCACCGTCATCACCGGGCAGGGGGGGGACAATGCCCAGCGGTGGCCCATCTGCGCCAAATGTTTCAAATTCGCCCTCTTTTTGGAGAAGAACGGGTTCATGACCGGCGTTGGCAAGGCGAATAAGACCTTCACAGCCAGGGCGTGGGTCATATAACCCTGCGACCATGGTGACAAACATGCCATGGGCAGCGGTTTCACAGAGTTCAGCATTAATGCGGCCCAACAGTTTGCCCGGATCACGTACCGTTTTCCCCAGACAACGAAACAGGGAAGCGGTTTTGGACATCAACAAGGCGGCATTGATGCCTTTGCCAGATACATCGCCAAGGGCAAAATAAATTCGCCCGTCTGGCAAGGTGAAATAATCAAAAAAATCCCCGGAAACGCCGCGTGCAGCCTTATTCACCCCGATAATCTGATCTTCATTATGGGCGCTGCTATCAGGCAGGAAACGGCGTTGAATTTCTGCGGCCAGTTCCAGTTCACGTTTGACCCGTTCCTGTTCGACCAGAGCCTTGGCCATACGTGCGTTGATGACGGCAAGAGCAGCCGAAGCGGCCAGTGTTTCCAGAACTTTCAGGTCATTTTCTGCAAACAGGTCGTCATGGTTCTTTTTATTGACCAGCTCAATGGCACCAACGCAACGGTCCTTGACGCTTAAGGGGGCACACAAGATAGAACGGGTGGTAAAGCCCGTTTGGTCATCGACCGCGCCGTAAAAATTGGGATCATTTTGAACGTCGCGGACCAAGGCCCCTTTGTTATCGGCGACGGATTTGCCGACAATGCCTTGACCATATTCCAGCGTCAGTCCGGTAATTTCTGTTGCCCCGCAACAGGTAACACAGCTGATGATTTGAGACGTTTCATCCAGCAGGAAAACGGCCCCGCCTTCGGCCTCCAGATAGTCGGTGATTTCGCGAAGCGCATGATGCAGTGTTTCATCCACATTCAAGGTATTGGCGAATTCGGCGGTCATGGTTGCCAGCAGATTGATCTGCTTGCTGATATTTGCAGGTATCTTTTCCATAGGGGTTACTATGACCGGAATATTCAAAAACGAAAAGGAGAACTTTTTGCCTAATTATATTTCATGGTGTTGGGGGCTTGTGATTGATTCTTTCTGATGGACTCCGCTTGTTAAGTCTCTATAGTTGTGGGCAGGAAACAGAAAAATGGAGGGGCTTATGTTTGAAACGGCGGAATTAGGGCGATCTATTCCTAAAAAAGAATTTGAAGCAGAAGTACAGGACCTGCGAACACAACTTCTGAGTATACAGCAGGACCTGCGTAAATGCGATTTTCCGGTGATTATTGTCATGGCGGGCGTGGATGGCGCTGGTAAGGGAAGTACGGTTAATGCATTGAATGAATGGATGGACTCTCGCTGGATCGACAATAATGCCTATGTGCGTCATTCCGATGAAGAATCCGAACGCCCGCCTTATTGGCGTTATTGGCGTGACTTACCGCCCAAAGGTAAAATTGGGATTTTCCTGAGTTCCTGGTATAGTTCCCCCTTGCTGGATAACGTTTATGGCAAGATCAACCGGGCAGAATTTGATGAACGTCTGGACCGCATTAAGGCGTTTGAGAAAACCCTGGCCGATGACGGCGCGTTGATTTTGAAGTTCTGGATGCATTTGGGGAAGGAAGACCAGAAAAAACGCCTCAAAAAGCTTGAAAAAAATGAACTTCAGTCGTGGCGGGTGAAGGAAAGCGACTGGAACCATTGGCGTATGTATGATGATTTTACGGACAGTGCTGAACGTCTGATCATGCGAACTTCCAAGGGTCATGCGCCTTGGTCCATCGTGGAAGGTATGGATACACGTTATGCCTCCGTGACGGTAGCCAAACAGGTGCGTGATGCGATTTTACGCCATATGGACGTGCGTAAAACCCAAAAGGAAACGCTGGAACAGCTTAAGAAAAAGCAGGCGGCAGAGAAAAAGCCTGCTGCGAAAAAAGTGGATAAGGATGCTGCTGTGAAGCCTTTGCCCTATCCAACGGTTCTCAGTTCTTTGGATATGAGCAAGACGGTTGAAAAAGACGCCTATAAGTCGGAGCTGAAAACGTTGCAGGGACGTTTGAACATGTTGTCGCGCAAGGCTTCGGATAAAGGGATTTCGACGGTTCTGGTTTTTGAAGGGTCTGATGCTGCAGGAAAGGGGGGCAACATCCGCCGGATTACCGGGGCATTGGATGCGCGTATCTATAAGGTCTTGCCTTTTGCCGCCCCCAATGATGAAGAACGTGCCCATCATTATCTTTGGCGGTTTTGGCGTCACATGTCACGGGCTGGACGTATGACGATCTTTGATCGCTCCTGGTATGGTCGGGTTCTGGTGGAACGCTGTGAAGGTTTTGCCCGCGAAGAAGAATGGCGTCGTGCCTATGGCGAAATTGTCGATTTTGAAGACCAGATTGTGGACCATGGCACGGTCTTGTTGAAATTCTGGATTCATATTACGCCGGACGAACAGCTTGAACGCTTTAAAGCCCGTGAAGTGACACCATGGAAACAGTGGAAACTGACGGATGAAGACTGGCGTAATCGGGAAAAATGGTCTGATTACGAAGAAGCCGTCAATGATCTGGTGGAAAAAACCAGCACATCAAATGCACCGTGGTTGCTGGTGGAAGGCAATGACAAAAAATTTGCCCGCATCAAGGTCTTGCGTGCAGTCTGCAAAGCGTTGGAAGAGCGTTTAAAGCAGAAGTAAAACAGGGGTGAGGCAGGGGATTATTCTTCTCCTGCCTTCACGACTGCTAACAACTTGTCTGTCCAGTTTTGTGCAGGTATGATACGGCCATCAATTTCGCAGATGGGGCGCACGCGAAACAGGCTGTTGGTCAGGAAGGCTTCGTCACATTTTTGTGTGATTTCCGGCCACAGGCTTTCTTCGTGAACGCCGAGCCCAATCTCTTCGGCCTTTTGTAAAATCACCTGGCGCATGGTACCGGGCAAGCAGCCGTCTTCGATTTGTGGCGTGAACAGGTCGTGGCCTTTGATAAAAAAGATATTGCTGATGGTGCCTTCGGCAATATGGCCTGTGGTGTTCAGCATCAAGGCTTCATCAGCCCCTGCATCATGGGCTTCTTCAAAGGCGATGATATTATCTAAATAACACAGGCTTTTGATCCGGCTGGTTGGACTATATTCGTTGCGCCGTACCGAAACGGTTTTGACCACAGCGGCCTTGAAATGATCCGGGGCCTCGGAAGCTGAAACCAATATTTGCGGGCTCATTTCCAGTGGTGGCATTAATCCACGAGGGCCACTGCCCCGTGTGATGGTCAGGCGGATGGCTGCACGTGTCTTGGTCAGTTGACAGCCGACCAGGACAGCTTGAATGGCCTCAAAAATCTCATCATTACTGTAGGGGATTGGAAGATTGAGCTTTTCACCACTCTGGCGAAACCGCGCCATATGATCGTCAAAGCGGATCACCTTTGTTTCTTGGGCCGCCATGGTTTCAAAAAAACCATCACCCAGCAAAAATCCCCGATCCGTTGCCGAGATATGGACACCGCGCAACGGAAGAAGTTCTCCATTAAACCAGGCAATCATGACAATACCCCCGCCAGTTTGAGAAAGTTTTTCAACACATCATGCCCATGATGAGTCAAAATTGATTCTGGATGAAATTGTACACCAAAAACCGGATCGCTTTTATGACGAATTGCCATAATCTCCCCATCCGGGCTGGTGGCATTGATCTGTAAATCATCAGATGAGTCAACGCTGAGGGAATGATAGCGCCCGACTTGCAGCGGATTGGGCAGGCCATGAAACAAGCCTGTTTCATCATGCTGGATCAGTGATGATTTCCCATGCATGGGAATTTTGGAACGTCGCACGGTTGCGCCATAATGTTGGGCAATCACCTGATGGCCCAAACACACCCCAAGGATGGGAATAGTCCCGGCAAAGCTTTTCACCACATCAAGGCAGATACCGGCTTGACCCGGTCCACAAGGGCCGGGGGAGAGGATGATGGCTTGCGGGTTTAAAGTGTTGATTTCATCAATGCTGATGGCATCATTGCGCACCACACGGGTATCGCTATAAAGCTCTTCGCAATAGCGTGACAGATTGTAGACGAAACTGTCATAATTATCTATGAGCAGGATCATGATGCCCCCTGTGTGAAGGCAGTAAACAGTGCATGCGCCTTGTCCAGAGTTTCTTGATATTCTGCCTCGGGCTGGGAATCTGAGACAATTCCCCCCCCAACCTGGGCACAGACCCGATCATCTTTGAAAATCAGTGTGCGGATGACAATGTTGGTATCCATGGTGCCATCTGCACCAATATAGCCAATGGCCCCACAGTAAGGACCGCGCGGGCAAGCTTCCAGTTCTGAAATAATTGCCATGGCGCGCACCTTGGGGGCTCCGGTGATGGAACCGCCGGGAAAACAGGCTTTAAGCAGGTCGATACTGTCATAACCTTCTTTAAGTTTGCCTGTCACAGTGGAAATCAAATGGTGCACACTGGCAAAGCTGTGAACTTCACACAGCTCGGGCACTTGTACGCTGTGAGGGGCACAGACTTTAGAGATATCATTGCGCAGCAGGTCCACAATCATGGTGTTTTCAGCCCGATCCTTTTCACTGTTTTTCAGCTCAAAGGCAAGGGCTTGATCTGCCTGTTTCGTATCCCCACGCGGGCGTGTACCTTTGATTGGACATGTTTCCACATCTCGCCCATCGGTTTTGATAAACCGTTCCGGGGAGCTGGAGGCAATGCTGAACCCCTCAAAATTCAGATAGGCTGAAAAAGGGGCGGGGTTAATGGTGCGCAGGTTCTGATAAAGGTCATAGCAATCAAACGCATGGGGTAAATCGGCACGAAAGCGCTGGGTCAGGTTGGCCTGAAAAATATCGCCTGCATGAATATACTCAATGACCTTTTGAACGGTGGCGATATAGTTTTCTTTGCTGAAATCCGATGTCCAGTCAAGCTCAACAGGGCTGAAAACTGGTGTGGTGTATGCCTGTGATAGGGCATCTTTTAGGGTTTGCGCTGTTTCAAGACCGCTTAAAGAAAAAATCCAGCCTTTTTCTTGGTGATGATCAAATGCGGCAACTGTTTCATAAAAGCCAAGGGCAACATCAGGGCAAGCAAAATCATCGCCGTTTTGTTGGGGAATATTTTCAATCTGATGGAGAAGCTCATAGCCGAAATAGCCCATCCAGCCCCCTTGAAAAGGGGGCAGGCCCGCGTGGCGCTCAAAAGGATAATTCGCACAGGTTTCTTTGAGGGTGGCAAACAGGTTTTTGGGTGATGTGATGGTTTTAACGGGATCAAGCGCGATATAGCTGTAGCGCCCTTGTTTGTCATCTCTGCGTGAAGAATCCAGAAACAGGGCAAAAGGCTTGTTTGCATGAGGGGCAAACAGGCAGGCAGGTTCCCGGTAGGGGATCTCTATGATGGCGGGCTTTTTCATGATCTTGGGTATTACACGAAAGCTGCTTGGCTTGTCGAGTAGAGTCGGTTATGAAAGAGGCAACTCGTGAATACTATTTAAGGAATAAACCCATGCCAAAGACATTTCGTTGCCACCTTTTCTGGTGCGGTCATGAACGTGAGGGGGACGAAAAACCGTCTTGCGGCAAACGGGGATCCCCCGATATTGGCAAGCAATTAAAACAGGAAATGCGCGATCGAGGTCTGCGTAACGAGGTGGCCGTGACGAAATCCGGTTGCATCGGTCAATGCACTGTTGGCCCAGCGATGATCGTTTATCCCGAAGGTGTCTGGTATAAGGTTGAAAATATGGAAGACGCCCGCGAAATCCTCGACTGTCACCTTGAGAAGGGTGAAGTTGTGGAACGTTTGGTGATCCGCGATTAATCTTGTGAAAGGGGCAAACGCATGGCGTTGACAGTTGTTGTGACGGGGGCAAATCGGGGAATCGGCCTTTCCTTCTGTAAATTCTATAAAGCACAGGGCTATAACGTCATTGGCGTGTGTCGTAACAGTTCCACTGAATTGGACGGGATTGCACAGACAGTGATCACGGGTGTAGATGTCAGCCACGCAGCAGACCGTCAGAAACTGTTTGACCAATTGTGTGATGTGAAAATTGATCTATTGATCAATAACGCTGGCATTTTGCGCAATGAAATCTTGGGTCAGCTTGATTTGGAGACCATTGAGCAACAGTTTCAGGTCAATGCTGTGGCCCCCCTTGCCATTAGCGAAGGGCTTTTGGACTCTCTTAATCGGAGTGCCAAAATTGCGATCATCACCAGCCGCATGGGTTCCATTGCCGATAATGGCAGCGGTGGTCGATATGGCTATCGTATGTCCAAGGCGGCGTTGAATGCTGCGGCGAAATCTTTGGCGCTGGATGTGCAGTCTCGCGGTATTACTGTTGGTATCTATCACCCCGGTTTGGTCGGAACTGAGATGATTGGCGGGGCGGGGGACATTACCCCGGATCAGGCCGCAGAACGACTGGCTGCACGTATTGAAGAGCTGTCGTTAGAGAATACGGGGGCCTTCTACCATTCTAATGGTGAAGAGCTGCCTTGGTAAAACTGTCATCATCGGGCGTGACGGTGGAGTGTTTAAGCCGTGACCACGAGGTCAGCTTCTAAAATCTCATCGACAATTTCATCCCATTCGTCAGAAGACAATTCTTGTGTCAGGTCTTTCACGGGGGCGTCTGCAGCCTTGATGATGATGTCCGCATCGTCAAACAGTCCGGTATGGAGAACGAGTTTTTCCATGTTTAAAAGCTCACGACTCTATCTGCCTGATTAATCAGTTCGGCCAAATTCTCACAAGGCACCGTATCGGGGATGCCGCTCACTGTTGCGCGTGGGATGATTTCAGCGAGTTCGAGCATTTCAAAATTATCAATTTTGCCATTTGGGGCCAGCGGAGCTTCTTTCATAAAGACAAAATCAACCGAGTTATTGCGGATGGTCAGGCCAGCAGCCACCCGCATGGCTTCAGAGACATCACGGCGGGCCAGAACAAGGATATGTTTATTCATAGGCTGACCACCTTATCGGCTTTGGCGACAAGGCCGCTGTGGTGGAACTGGCTACCCACATCCACCGGGCAATCTAGCCCCGTCATATGAACTTTCCAGGCTTCTGCGCAGACAACGGCTTCATCACAAGATGAGGCCACAAGATCGCTGAAGGCTTCATCGGCCAATGTCTTGACCCCGTCGCCTGTGAAAAAACAGCCCCAATCAAGGTCTGCACGCACACATGCTTCCCCCAAGGGGGCGGCAATACGGGTAGCCTCAGCACTGGAAATAACGAGGAGAAGGTCCATTGTCTTTTCTATCGAATTCGTATAAGTTGCGCCGCCTTGATAGCACATCCACACACATGAGGAATAGTATGAAAGTCGATGATTTCGACTTCGATCTGCCCAAAGAGCTGATTGCGCAGCGCCCGGTTACGCCGCGCGATGCTTCCAAGCTGTTGCGCATTGATGCAGATTTAAGCGATCATATTTTTGCAGACCTGCCTGATCATCTTAGTACAGGCGACCTGTTGGTTTTTAACAATACCCGTGTGATCCCGGCTCGCTTAAAAGGCAAACGCGGTGAGGCCAATGTGGAAGTGACCCTTCATAAACATGAAGGCGAAGGCACGTGGATTGCCTTTGCCAAAGGGGCAAAAAAGCTGAAACCCGGCCAGACCATTATCTTTGATCATGATTTCAGTGCTGATGTGCTCGATAAAGACGGCGGTGAAGTCACCCTGAAGTTTTCCTGTGAGGGTGCTGCCCTGATGGAGGCTTTGGAAGCCCATGGCGGCATGCCGCTGCCACCTTATATCAAGCGTGAAGGCTTGGCCGATGAACAGGATAAGTCAGACTATCAAACGGTTTATGCCGAAAAAGAAGGCGCGGTGGCGGCCCCCACGGCTGGCCTGCATTTCACAGCGGAACTGTTGAAAAAGCTGGAAGAAAAGGGCGTGAAATTTGCCTATGTCACCTTACATGTGGGGGCGGGTACCTTTCTGCCGGTGAAGGTTGATGATGTGGCAGATCATAAAATGCACGCCGAATTCGGTGTGGTCGATCAGGCAACATCGGACTTGATTAATGAAACACACGCGGCAGGCAAACGCGTGGTGGCTGTGGGCACCACATCCTTGCGCCTGTTGGAAAGTGCCGCGCCTGAAAAAAATGTCATGGCCCCGTTTGAAGGTGATACAGATATCTTTATCACGCCGGGTTATGAGTTTAAAATCGTCGATATGTTGACGACCAATTTCCATTTGCCACGCTCCACCCTGTTTATGCTGGTGTCAGCCTTTGCCGGGTTTGAGCGTATGAAAAAGGCTTATGCCTATGCCATTGACCATGGCTATCGTTTTTATTCTTATGGGGACGGTTCACTCTTGAGCCGCCATGATCAGATATGACAACTGACTTTAATTTTGAACTTTTAGGCACAGATGGCCCTGCGCGTCGTGGCCGTGTCCATACCGCCCATGGGGCGATCAATACACCTGCGTTTATGCCTGTGGGCACTGCGGCAACCGTGAAGGCTATGATGCCGGAATCTGTGGCGGATACAGGCGCGGAAATTCTGCTGGGTAACACCTATCATTTGATGCTGCGTCCCGGCGCTGAACGTATTGAAAAGCTTGGCGGGCTGCATAAGTTCATGAATTGGGATAAGCCGATCCTGACCGATAGTGGCGGCTTTCAGGTCATGAGCTTGGCGCAACTGCGCAAGATCACCGAAGAAGGCGTGCGTTTTCGCTCCCACATTGATGGGGCCTATTATGATCTGACCCCGGAAAGCTCGACAGAAATTCAGCGTCAGCTTGATGCGGATATCACCATGTGTTTTGATGAATGTCCGGCCCTGCCAGCATCAAAAGAACGTGTGAATGAAGCCATGCAACTGTCCATGCGCTGGGCCAAACGGTCTCGCGACGCCTTTGTTGAGCGCCGGGGCTATGGTCAGTTCGGGATTGTTCAGGGCGGCACCGAAGAAGATTTACGAAAAGAGTCCGTGGAAAAGCTGGTCGATATCGGCTTTGAAGGCTACGCCATTGGCGGTCTGGCGGTAGGTGAAGGCCAGGAATTGATGTTCCAGACGCTGGATTACACCACCCCTGTCATGCCGACCGATAAGCCACGCTATTTGATGGGCGTGGGCAAGCCGGATGATTTGGTTGGGGCTGTGGCCCGTGGTGTGGATATGTTTGACTGCGTATTGCCGTCACGTTCCGGGCGCACGGCAGAAGCCTGGACGCGTCGTGGGTCGGTCAATCTGCGCAATGCCCGTCATAAAGACGATCCGCGCCCGCTGGATGAAAATTGTACCTGCCCGTGTTGTCGCAGTTATTCCCGTGCCTATCTTTACCATCTGACCAAATCCAAAGAGATTTTGGGTCTGATGCTTCTGACCTGGCATAACCTGCATTACTATCAGGAACTGATGGCGGGTATGCGTGGTGCCATTGAAGAAGGTACATTCGAAAAATTTGTTATTGATTTCCATGCTCTTCGTGAGCAAGGCGATATTGAACCGATATAAGATAATTCGTCGTCCTCGCGAACGCGGGGACCTTTATCCCATTTGAACGAGGTCCCCGCCTTGCGCGAGGACGACAAGGAATGAGAAATGTCTGATCAAACTATTTATGCCGATCTGGAACAGCTAGGTTCCACAACCGATTCACCGACCAACCCGGATGAAGCCAAACTGGAAGCGGTGAAGAATCCGCACCCGGGTACGGACTATCTGGTGCGTTTTACCTGTCCTGAATTTACCTCGCTCTGCCCGGTAACAGGTCAGCCGGATTTTGCCCATATCGTGATTGATTATGTGCCGGAAGAGTTGTTGGTGGAAAGTAAATCTCTGAAAGTCTACCTCCATGCCTTTCGCAACCACGGGGACTTTCATGAAGCCTGCACAGTGGGGATCGCCAAACGTTTGGTCGAGTTATTGAAACCAAAATGGTTGCGCATCGGCGGTTATTGGTATCCGCGCGGCGGCATTCCCATTGATGTCTTCTGGCAAACCGGCGAAGCGCCTAAAGGGGTGTGGATTCCAGATCAAGGCGTACCGGGTTATCGCGGCCGGGGCTAACACTCTTTTGTCGTCCTCGCGCAGGCGGGGACCTTTATCCACTTTGAACAAGGTCCTCACTTTCGTGAGGACGCCGAGAAAATAAGATGCGCAAACTCTTTTATGTGCCCGATACGGCGTCCTTGGCCCCGCATATCATCCTGAACCGTTTGGCTCAGCCCTTTGAGCTGGTGAAAATGAGCAAGGAAGACGGCTCGCTTCATGAATATACCTATATTGAGCTGAACCCCAATCGCCGGGTACCCACCTTGGTGGATGGGGATTTGGTTCTGTTTGAATCGGCTGCGATTTGTTTACATTTGGCCGATCTTGATCCTGATAGTGGATTGATGCCGCCCTTGGGTAGTGCCAAACGGGCGATGGCCTATAAATGGCTGGTCCATATGACCAATTCCATTCAGGCCGACATGATGCTGTATTTTTATAAAGAGCGTTTTTCCAAAACAGCGCAAGGGGCCGAAGAAGTGCGTGATGTAGCGATTGAACGCGTCACCACCTTTATGCGCCAGATAGACGAAGCCTTAAATGATGGTCGTCCCTATTTGTGTGGCACGAACAAAACGATTGTGGAAGATTACCTGTTGATGCTGGGGCGTTGGTTTGTGCAGATGGGCCAGGAAGGCAGGTTGAAATCCATGGCCCATTTGCATGCTTTGCTGGGAGTATTGGAAGGTGATGTGGTGGTCAAGGCAACCTATGACGCAGAAGGGTGTACAGCCCTGTTTTCTTAAAGTTCGATACAGACCTTGCCGAAATGCTGACCACTTTCCAGATATTTAAAGGCGCTGGGGACTTCATTAAAATTAAAGGTGCGATCAATGACAGGGGTGATTTTATGTTCCCGGATAAAATCATTCATCCGCTCAAAGGCACTGCGTGATCCCACAGTGACCCCTTGAATACGGATGTTGCGCATTAAAATCAGCGGTAGCGGGATAGAGGAGGTATTGGTGCCGGTTAACACACCGATTAGGCTGATATGTCCACCGATGCGCACTGAGCGGATGGATTGTTCCAGTGTTTGTGCGCCACCCAATTCAATAATATGATCCGCCCCTTCTGACCAGACGGACTTGACTTCGTTACGCCAGTTTGGATTATCATAATAATTGACCGTATGATCTGCTCCCAGTTCTTTGGCCATGGCAAGTTTTTGATCACTGGAAGAGGTGATTAGTACTTGTGCACCCACCGCCTTGGCAAAAAGAAGGGCAAACAGGGCGACCCCACCTGTCCCCTGTATGACAAGACTGTCAGATGAATTGAGATCGGCCTGTTCAAAAAGTGCACTCCAGGCTGTTAAGGCTGCACAAGGCAGGCTGGCAGCTTGCACATCGGTGAGGTGATCTGGCACCATGACGCACGCCTTTTCATCGACTGCCATATATTGGGCTAATGTCCCGTCATATGCTCCACCCAAGGCATCGGGTAGCACATAAGGCGTTGCAGCCCCGTCAATCCAGTGAGGAAAGAAAATCGGACTGATGCGGGTACCAATGGGAAAACGCGTGGCATTGGGGCCTTGTTCCACCACTGTACCAACCCCGTCAGAACAGGGGACCAAGGGGGTTTTGACCGTTTTGCCATACGCCCCGGCAACGGTGACGAGATCCCGATAGTTAAGCGAACAAGCCGCCATTTTGATCAGGACTTGCCCGTTTTGTAATTTAGGGTAGGCCACCTCTTTGATATGGAGGTTTTCCAGGCCGAAGGAATTTTCAATCTGCCACGCTTTCATGTCTTTATCTTTTATCCCTGTTAGATTTTTCAGCTTGATTTAAGCATAATTTGGGCTAACTGTTGAACAATTGCTTTTGAAAATTATGTGGTAGATATGATTAAATTTGTTGGATTGAAAAATTGTGATACGTGCCGCAAGGCTAAAAAGTGGCTGGAGGCTGAAGGTTTTGACTATGAATATCAAGATGTACGCGCCGATGGATTAAATGCTGAGGATTTAAGCGTTTGGGCAGGTAAAGTGGGCTGGGAAGCCCTGTTAAACCGCCGTGGTACCACGTGGCGTACCCTTGATGAGGCACAAAAGTCTGATGTGGATGAGGCCAAAGCCATTGCCTTGATGGTGGAACATCCCGCCTTGATGAAACGCCCTGTTTTCCAATCTGGTGATCAAATCATCCTTGGTTTTAAACAAGAGCAAATGGATGCTTTGCTTGCCCTGAAATAGGCCCTGATATCGGAGGGATCATGACACAACAAACCGGTGCCCAATGTCTTGTCGACCAGCTGATCTTACATGGATCAGACAAGATTTTTGGTGTGCCAGGGGAAAGCTATCTTAGTGTTTTGGATGCCCTTTATGATGCTGAACAGTTGAGCTTTATCACCTGTCGTCAGGAAGGGGGGGCGGCCATGATGGCAGAAGCTTATGGAAAGCTCACTGGACGGCCCGGTATTTGTATGGTGACACGGGGGCCGGGCGCAACCAATGCCTCAGCCGGTGTGCATGTCGCTTTTCAGGATTCGACCCCGATGATTTTATTTATCGGGCAGGTGGGTCGTTCCATGCAGGAGCGTGAGGCTTTTCAGGAAATTGATTATCGTCGCATGTTCGGCCAAATGGCAAAATGGGTGGCCCAGATTGATGAGGCTGCGCGCATCCCTGAATTTATCGCGCGTGCCTTTCAAACGGCAACCTCAGGACGCCCCGGCCCGGTGGTGCTTGCCTTGCCCGAAGATATGTTGCGCGATATGGTTGGGGCTGAGGTTTCGCTATCTCCTTTTAAACCCGCTCAGTCTTATCCTAGCCCGCAGGACGTGGCGGCTTTTTCCCGTTTGCTGCAAGGGGCAGATAAACCTTTAATGATTGTCGGTGGGGGCGGCTGGTCAAGACAGGTTCAAAATCAGGTGGAAGACTTTTGCCAACACTATGGCTTGCCTGTGGCTGGGTCCTTTCGCTGTCAGGACTATATCAATAATGACTTGGATGTTTATGTGGGGCATGTGGGTATCGGGATTGACCCAAACCTGACATCCGCGATTGAAGAAAGCGACCTGTTGATTGTTTTGGGTGCACGTTTGGGGGAGATGACGACGAGTGGATATAGTTTGTTTTCGCCGCCCAAAACCACTCAAAAAATGGTTCATATTTATCCCTGTGGTGAAGAACTTGGGCGCGTTTATCAGCCGGATTTAGCAATGATTTCTACGATGCCCTCCTTTGGGGATGCATTGGCAGAGCTAGAAGTAGACGTTCCTGATTGGTCGGGATGGGCGCAACGCCTTCGCCGTATTTATGAAGAATTTACCACTCCGATCCCCCATTGTGGTCAGATGCAGCTAGCTGATTTGGTTAGTCTGTTGCGCCAAACCTTAAGGGCCGATGCCATTATGACCAATGGGGCGGGGAATTATTCTATCTGGACCCATCGTTTTTTCCGCTATCGCCAATATGGGACACAGCTGGCCCCCACATCCGGTTCTATGGGCTATGGCCTGCCTGCTGCGATTGCTGCAAAGTCTTTATACCCGGAGCGCGAGGTGATCTGTATGGCCGGGGATGGCTGTGTGATGATGACGGTGCAGGAATTTGCCACGGCTGTGCAATATGGGCTTAGGATTATCGTGATCGTGGTGAATAATTCAATGTTTGGTACTATTCGCATGCATCAGGAAAAACGCTACCCTGCCCGCATATCAGGGACGAATCTACAGAATCCTGATTTTGCAGCACTGGCACAAAGCTTTGGTGGCTTGGGCTTGCGCGTTGAAAATAATGACGAATTTGTGACAGCCTTTGCAAAAGCCCAAAAGCATGATGGGCCGGCTCTTATAGAAGTTATTGTTGATAATCAATTACTTACGCCAACTTTAACGGTTGGCGCACTTCAGTCATAAGCCTTTTGGGGTGTTGCCCCTATGTAAAATGAGAGTACTAAGCTCAAATAATTGCCTT
This sequence comes from Terasakiella sp. SH-1, assembly GCF_004564135.1. Taxonomy (NCBI): domain Bacteria; kingdom Pseudomonadati; phylum Pseudomonadota; class Alphaproteobacteria; order Rhodospirillales; family Terasakiellaceae; genus Terasakiella; species Terasakiella sp. SH-1. Next base: position 393,750 of record NZ_CP038255.1, read on the forward strand.
TGGCATGGGTTGAAATCCATATCTTCGTGAATTTTTCGCTCTTTCTATCGTATCTTATACTTAAGGATAGAAAGTCGTTTTGAAGGTGCGTTCTTCAGGGCGATAGAAATGGAGGCTTACGATGGCAGACGATGATGTCAAGCAACCTGATAATGAAGAAGGTGGCGATAACACGTCCAATGTGGAAACGGGCAATGTGGAAACGGGCAATGCAGAAGATGCGGTTATTCTGGATGAAATGACCTCCCTTCAAGATACCGAGGAAATGAACCTCGGTGGTCAAATGCAGGGCAAGGAAAATGCAGAAGGCGGCGCACAATATCAGGAAGATATGAGCTATATGGCCTCTGTCCACCAGGGTGGTTTTTCAACAGATCAGGACATTATTGACGGCATTATCCCCGAAGAAGATTTGGCCTTTGATAACGAAGAAGAAATCCGCGCCGATGATGAAAGAAATGAACGTGACCTTGGTGAGGTTGACTTTGAATCCCGTGGTCGTCGTGGTCGTGTGGAAGACGAAGCCTCTCTTTTGGACATTGAACCCGATGAGGTCATTGACGAAGAAATCATTATTCCTGATGAAGAAGTGGTCGCACCCGCTTTAGACCCTGCTGATCCCAATGCCATCGACGGATCGGTTGGAACACTTGATCTTTTTTCTATTCCTCAGGCTGATGACGACGATGACGAGGAGATTGAAGAAGAACCGGAAGAGGAAGAAGAACCCGAAGAAGAGCTTATTGTCATTCAGCCAGATACGGATGCCCCTGTCATCAGCGGAAATATCTTCCCGGAGGCGGATGGTGATTATGATCCCAATGGTGATCCGATTATCATTCGTGAGTCTGATATTCGTTCAAATGTTACCGATGAAAGCGACTATTCAATCAATGTGACGGCTCAATATCTGAAAGATCGCGGTATTGATGTTGAAATTTCCGGCCCATTTGGTGAAGAACCAAATCGCACCTGGGAAATCAAGTCTGGCGTCACCGATGAAGATAGCAATGTCGAAGTCACCATCATCTTAACCGACAGTGAAGGAAACTCAACACAAGCCAGCCAAAGCTTCGGTTTTGACGTGGATAGTGCGGTTAATCATGATTCTGCAACCACTGAATATGGTGAGTCTGTTACGGTTGATGTTTTTGAAAATGATGAGCTGCTTGATACGGTATGGACAGCAGACCGTTCAGAATTTTCCGTGACACAACCTGCTGAAGGGGAAGGAAGTGTAACGGTTACTTATGACGACAACAACAAGCCGATTGTCACCTATACCCCTGATGGTGATTTCAGTGGAACCACAACATTTACCTATACGGTCACGGATAATGTTCATAATGAATTGAATACACCAAGCCCGGCGCTGATCAATTTTGATGAACTTCTTAATGATGTTGATGAAAGTACGATCACTCTGGGTGAATCCCCTAATGGTACTTTTGAACTGGTGAATGGGCAGATTGTCTTTACGAAAAATGATGATTTCGATGGTAAAGAAACGGAACTGACCTACACACTCACCGATAGCGAAGGTAATACCCAAACTTACACCGAAATTGTCAATGTGGATGATGAACCTGAAACTCATACGGCTACGGTGACAATTTCTGTTGGTGTTGATGGCACACCGGTTGTTGGGGATATTACGCTTGATGCAGGGGTGGAATATAACACCTACATCCTGAGTAAAGATGACCTGTTGGCGAACACGACAGATGCCGATACGGCGATTGCAGACCTGACGGTGGGGAACCTATCAGGTGGGGACCATTTAACCATTACCGATAACGGCGATGATACCTGGACCATTGTTTCTTCTGAAGAGGGGATTGAGGAATTCTCCTTTACCGTCAGTGACGGCGATCATGACGTTTCCAAAACAGCCACCATCAACTTTGCCGATGTGGATAATAGCCTGGCCGATGATGCGGCCACCCTCACAGAAGATGGCTCCAAGACGATCAATGTTCTGTCCAATGACAGTATCATTGATGGCGGGGAAGTGACGAGTGTCACCCAGCCGGCCAATGGGGAGGTGACGTTCAATGCCGATGGCACGGTGACCTACACCCCGGATGCGGACTTTAACGGCACCGACAGCTTCACCTATACGGTCACAGACGAAGATAACGAGACCACGACGGCGACGGTGACCATGACGGTGACGCCAGAAAATGACGCGCCTGTGGTGGAGAGCGTGACCCTGCCAGATGGGGTGGAATATAACACTTATACGCTCACAGAAGATCAGCTGCTGGCGAACGCTTCTGATGTGGATGGTGATACATTGTCTGTCACCGAAGTTACGGGTGGCTCCAACCTGGCGATCACCGATAATGGCAATGGCACCTGGACGATCATCTCTGATGAGGAAGGTCTGGAATCCATCAGCTTCACGGTAAGTGATGGCACGACTGAGGTGGATCAGAGCGCCACCATCAACTTTGCCGATGTGGATAATAGCCTGGCCGATGATGCGGCCACCCTCACAGAAGATGGCTCCAAGACCCTTAATGTTCTGTCCAATGACAGTATCATTGATGGCGGGGAAGTGACGAGTGTGACCCAGCCGGCCAATGGGGAGGTGACGTTCAATGCCGATGGCACGGTGACCTACACCCCGGATGCGGACTTTAACGGCACCGACAGCTTCACCTATACGGTCACAGACGAAGATAACGAGACCACGACGGCGACGGTGACCATGACGGTGACCCCGGAAAATGACGCGCCTGTGGTGGAGACCGTGACCCTGCCAGACGGTGTGGAATATAACACTTATACGCTCACAGAAGATCAGCTGCTGGCGAACGCTTCTGATGTGGATGGTGATAGCCTGAGTGTGACTGAGGTGAGTGGCGGCTCCAACCTGGCGATCACCGATAATGGCAACGGCACCTGGACGATCATCTCTGATGAGGAAGGTCTGGAATCCATCAGCTTCACGGTAAGTGATGGCACGACTGAGGTGGATCAGAGCGCCACCATCAACTTTGCCGATGTGGATAATAGCCTGGCCGATGATGCGGCCACCCTCACAGAAGATGGCTCCAAGACCCTTAATGTTCTGTCCAATGACAGTATCATTGATGGCGGGGAAGTGACGAGTGTGACCCAGCCGGCCAATGGGGAGGTGACGTTCAATGCCGATGGCACGGTGACCTACACCCCGGATGCGGACTTTAACGGCACCGACAGCTTCACCTATACGGTCACAGACGAAGATAACGAGACCACGACGGCGACGGTGACCATGACGGTGACCCCGGAAAATGACGCGCCTGTGGTGGAGACCGTGACCCTGCCAGACGGTGTGGAATATAACACTTATACGCTCACCGAAGATCAGCTGCTGGCGAACGCTTCTGATGTGGATGGTGATACATTGTCTGTCACCGAAGTTACGGGTGGGTCCAACCTGGCGATCACCGATAATGGCAATGGCACCTGGACGATCATCTCTGATGAGGAAGGTCTGGAATCCATCAGCTTCACGGTAAGTGATGGCACGACTGAGGTGGATCAGAGCGCCACCATCAACTTTGCCGATGTGGATAATAGCCTGGCCGATGATGCGGCCACCCTCACAGAAGATGGCTCCAAGACCCTTAATGTTCTGTCCAATGACAGTATCATTGATGGCGGGGAAGTGACGAGTGTGACCCAGCCGGCCAATGGGGAGGTGACGTTCAATGCCGATGGCACGGTGACCTACACCCCGGATGCGGACTTTAACGGCACCGACAGCTTCACCTATACGGTCACAGACGAAGATAACGAGACCACCACGGCGACGGTGACCATGACGGTGACGCCAGAAAATGACGCGCCTGTGGTGGAGAGCGTGACCCTGCCAGACGGTGTGGAATATAACACTTATACGCTCACCGAAGATCAGCTGCTGGCGAACGCTTCTGATGTGGATGGTGATACATTGTCTGTCACCGAAGTTACGGGTGGGTCCAACCTGGCGATCACCGATAATGGCAATGGCACCTGGACGATCATCTCTGATGAGGAAGGTCTGGAATCCATCAGCTTCACGGTAAGTGATGGCACGACTGAGGTGGATCAGAGCGCCACCATCAACTTTGCCGATGTGGATAATAGCCTGGCCGATGATGCGGCCACCCTCACAGAAGATGGCTCCAAGACGATCAATGTTCTGTCCAATGACAGTATCATTGATGGCGGGGAAGTGACGAGTGTCACCCAGCCGGCCAATGGGGAGGTGACGTTCAATGCCGATGGCACGGTGACCTACACCCCGGATGCGGACTTTAACGGCACCGACAGCTTCACCTATACGGTCACAGACGAAGATAACGAGACCACCACGGCGACGGTGACCATGACGGTGACGCCAGAAAATGACGCGCCTGTGGTGGAGAGCGTGACCCTGCCAGACGGTGTGGAATATAACACTTATACGCTCACCGAAGATCAGCTGCTGGCGAACGCTTCTGATGTGGATGGTGATACATTGTCTGTCACCGAAGTTACGGGTGGGTCCAACCTGGCGATCACCGATAATGGCAATGGCACCTGGACGATCATCTCTGATGAGGAAGGTCTGGAATCCATCAGCTTCACGGTAAGTGATGGCACGACTGAGGTGGATCAGAGCGCCACCATCAACTTTGCCGATGTGGATAATAGCCTGGCCGATGATGCGGCCACCCTCACAGAAGATGGCTCCAAGACGATCAATGTTCTGTCCAATGACAGTATCATTGATGGCGGGGAAGTGACGAGTGTCACCCAGCCGGCCAATGGGGAGGTGACGTTCAATGCCGATGGCACGGTGACCTACACCCCGGATGCGGACTTTAACGGCACCGACAGCTTCACCTATACGGTCACAGACGAAGATAACGAGACCACCACGGCGACGGTGACCATGACGGTGACGCCAGAAAATGACGCGCCTGTGGTGGAGAGCGTGACCCTGCCAGATGGGGTGGAATATAACACTTATACGCTCACCGAAGATCAGCTGCTGGCGAACGCTTCTGATGTGGATGGTGATACATTGTCTGTCACCGAAGTTACGGGTGGGTCCAACCTGGCGATCACCGATAATGGCAATGGCACCTGGACGATCATCTCTGATGAGGAAGGTCTGGAATCCATCAGCTTCACGGTAAGTGATGGCACGACTGAGGTGGATCAGAGCGCCACCATCAACTTTGCCGATGTGGATAATAGCCTGGCCGATGATGCGGCCACCCTCACAGAAGATGGCTCCAAGACCCTTAATGTTCTGTCCAATGACAGTATCATTGATGGCGGGGAAGTGACGAGTGTGACCCAGCCGGCCAATGGGGAGGTGACGTTCAATGCCGATGGCACGGTGACCTACACCCCGGATGCGGACTTTAACGGTACCGACAGCTTCACCTATACGGTCACAGACGAAGATAACGAGACCACCACGGCGACGGTGACCATGACGGTGACGCCAGAAAATGACGCGCCTGTGGTGGAGAGCGTGACCCTGCCAGATGGGGTGGAATATAACACTTATACGCTCACCGAAGATCAGCTGCTGGCGAACGCTTCTGATGTGGATGGTGATACATTGTCTGTCACCGAAGTTACGGGTGGGTCCAACCTGGCGATCACCGATAATGGCAATGGCACCTGGACGATCATCTCTGATGAGGAAGGTCTGGAATCCATCAGCTTCACGGTAAGTGATGGCACGACTGAGGTGGATCAGAGCGCCACCATCAACTTTGCCGATGTGGATAATAGCCTGGCCGATGATGCGGCCACCCTCACAGAAGATGGCTCCAAGACCCTTAATGTTCTGTCCAATGACAGTATCATTGATGGCGGGGAAGTGACGAGTGTGACCCAGCCGGCCAATGGGGAGGTGACGTTCAATGCCGATGGCACGGTGACCTACACCCCGGATGCGGACTTTAACGGTACCGACAGCTTCACCTATACGGTCACAGACGAAGATAACGAGACCACGACGGCGACGGTGACCATGACGGTGACCCCGGAAAATGACGCGCCTGTGGTGGAGACCGTGACCCTGCCAGACGGTGTGGAATATAACACTTATACGCTCACAGAAGATCAGCTGCTCGCCAATGCAAGTGATGTGGATGGTGATAGCCTGAGTGTGACTGAGGTGAGTGGCGGCTCCAACCTCGCCATCACCGATAATGGCAATGGCACCTGGACGATCATCTCTGATGAGGAAGGTCTGGAAACCATCAGCTTCACGGTAAGTGATGGCACGACTGAGGTGGATCAGAGCGCCACCATCAACTTTGCCGATGTGGATAATAGCCTGGCCGATGATGCGGCCACCCTCACAGAAGATGGCTCCAAGACCCTTAATGTTCTGTCCAATGACAGTATCATTGATGGCGGGGAAGTGACGAGTGTGACCCAGCCGGCCAATGGGGAGGTGACGTTCAATGCCGATGGCACGGTGACCTACACCCCGGATGCGGACTTTAACGGCACCGACAGCTTCACCTATACGGTCACAGACGAAGATAACGAGACCACGACGGCGACGGTGACCATGACGGTGACCCCGGAAAATGACGCGCCTGTGGTGGAGACCGTGACCCTGCCAGACGGTGTGGAATATAACACTTATACGCTCACCGAAGATCAGCTGCTGGCGAACGCTTCTGATGTGGATGGTGATACATTGTCTGTCACCGAAGTTACGGGTGGGTCCAACCTGGCGATCACCGATAATGGCAATGGCACCTGGACGATCATCTCTGATGAGGAAGGTCTGGAATCCATCAGCTTCACGGTAAGTGATGGCACGACTGAGGTGGATCAGAGCGCCACCATCAACTTTGCCGATGTGGATAATAGCCTGGCCGATGATGCGGCCACCCTCACAGAAGATGGCTCCAAGACCCTTAATGTTCTGTCCAATGACAGTATCATTGATGGCGGGGAAGTGACGAGTGTGACCCAGCCGGCCAATGGGGAGGTGACGTTCAATGCCGATGGCACGGTGACCTACACCCCGGATGCGGACTTTAACGGCACCGACAGCTTCACCTATACGGTCACAGACGAAGATAACGAGACCACCACGGCGACGGTGACCATGACGGTGACGCCAGAAAATGACGCGCCTGTGGTGGAGAGCGTGACCCTGCCAGACGGTGTGGAATATAACACTTATACGCTCACCGAAGATCAGCTGCTGGCGAACGCTTCTGATGTGGATGGTGATACATTGTCTGTCACCGAAGTTACGGGTGGGTCCAACCTGGCGATCACCGATAATGGCAATGGCACCTGGACGATCATCTCTGATGAGGAAGGTCTGGAATCCATCAGCTTCACGGTAAGTGATGGCACGACTGAGGTGGATCAGAGCGCCACCATCAACTTTGCCGATGTGGATAATAGCCTGGCCGATGATGCGGCCACCCTCACAGAAGATGGCTCCAAGACGATCAATGTTCTGTCCAATGACAGTATCATTGATGGCGGGGAAGTGACGAGTGTCACCCAGCCGGCCAATGGGGAGGTGACGTTCAATGCCGATGGCACGGTGACCTACACCCCGGATGCGGACTTTAACGGCACCGACAGCTTCACCTATACGGTCACAGACGAAGATAACGAGACCACCACGGCGACGGTGACCATGACGGTGACGCCAGAAAATGACGCGCCTGTGGTGGAGAGCGTGACCCTGCCAGACGGTGTGGAATATAACACTTATACGCTCACCGAAGATCAGCTGCTGGCGAACGCTTCTGATGTGGATGGTGATACATTGTCTGTCACCGAAGTTACGGGTGGGTCCAACCTGGCGATCACCGATAATGGCAATGGCACCTGGACGATCATCTCTGATGAGGAAGGTCTGGAATCCATCAGCTTCACGGTAAGTGATGGCACGACTGAGGTGGATCAGAGCGCCACCATCAACTTTGCCGATGTGGATAATAGCCTGGCCGATGATGCGGCCACCCTCACAGAAGATGGCTCCAAGACGATCAATGTTCTGTCCAATGACAGTATCATTGATGGCGGGGAAGTGACGAGTGTCACCCAGCCGGCCAATGGGGAGGTGACGTTCAATGCCGATGGCACGGTGACCTACACCCCGGATGCGGACTTTAACGGCACCGACAGCTTCACCTATACGGTCACAGACGAAGATAACGAGACCACCACGGCGACGGTGACCATGACGGTGACGCCAGAAAATGACGCGCCTGTGGTGGAGAGCGTGACCCTGCCAGATGGGGTGGAATATAACACTTATACGCTCACCGAAGATCAGCTGCTGGCGAACGCTTCTGATGTGGATGGTGATACATTGTCTGTCACCGAAGTTACGGGTGGGTCCAACCTGGCGATCACCGATAATGGCAATGGCACCTGGACGATCATCTCTGATGAGGAAGGTCTGGAATCCATCAGCTTCACGGTAAGTGATGGCACGACTGAGGTGGATCAGAGCGCCACCATCAACTTTGCCGATGTGGATAATAGCCTGGCCGATGATGCGGCCACCCTCACAGAAGATGGCTCCAAGACCCTTAATGTTCTGTCCAATGACAGTATCATTGATGGCGGGGAAGTGACGAGTGTGACCCAGCCGGCCAATGGGGAGGTGACGTTCAATGCCGATGGCACGGTGACCTACACCCCGGATGCGGACTTTAACGGTACCGACAGCTTCACCTATACGGTCACAGACGAAGATAACGAGACCACGACGGCGACGGTGACCATGACGGTGACGCCAGAAAATGACGCGCCTGTGGTGGAGACCGTGACCCTGCCAGACGGTGTGGAATATAACACTTATACGCTCACAGAAGATCAGCTGCTCGCCAATGCAAGTGATGTGGATGGTGATAGCCTGAGTGTGACTGAGGTGAGTGGCGGCTCCAACCTCGCCATCACCGATAATGGCAACGGCACCTGGACGATCATCTCTGATGAGGAAGGTCTGGAAACCATCAGCTTCACGGTAAGTGATGGCACGACTGAGGTGGATCAGAGCGCCACCATCAACTTCGCCGATGTGGATAATAGCCTGGCCGATGATGCGGCCACCCTCACAGAAGATGGCTCCAAGACCCTTAATGTTCTGTCCAATGACAGTATCATTGATGGCGGGGAAGTGACGAGTGTGACCCAGCCGGCCAATGGGGAGGTGACGTTCAATGCCGATGGCACGGTGACCTACACCCCGGATGCGGACTTTAACGGTACCGACAGCTTCACCTATACGGTCACAGACGAAGATAACGAGACCACGACGGCGACGGTGACCATGACGGTGACCCCGGAAAATGACGCGCCTGTGGTGGAGACCGTGACCCTGCCAGACGGTGTGGAATATAACACTTATACGCTCACAGAAGATCAGCTGCTGGCGAACGCTTCTGATGTGGATGGTGATACATTGTCTGTCACCGAAGTTACGGGTGGCTCCAACCTCGCCATCACCGATAATGGCAATGGCACCTGGACGATCATCTCTGATGAGGAAGGTCTGGAAACCATCAGCTTCACGGTAAGTGATGGCACGACTGAGGTGGAACAGAGCGCCACCATCAACTTCGCCGATGTGGATAATAGCCTGGCCGATGATGCGGCCACAACGACACAGGGACAGCCTGTGACCTTGAATGTAGCGGACTTATTGGCAAACGATAATATTATTGATGGGGGGACGATTACGTCTGTTCAAGGCGCGGAAAATGGTAGTGTTGTTCTGAGTGAAGATGGGGCGACAATCACTTTTACACCAGCACCGGGATATGATGGGACTGAGGCTTCTTTCACCTATACGGTGACAGATGAGGATGGTCAGACGGCGACTGCAACGGTTGATGTAATGGTGAATGATCTTGATAACACTTTGGTGGATGACGTAGCGAGCCTGAGTGAAGATGGGTCCAAGACCATTGATGTTCTCTCCAATGATGAAATTTTGGACGGTGGGGAAGTCACAGCTGTGAGCCAGCCGGAAAACGGCACGGTTGTTATCAATGATGATGGGACAGTGACCTATACTCCGGATGAAAACTGGAACGGGACGGAAAGCTTTACCTATAGTGTCACAGATGATGATGGAGAAGTCACAACGGCCACCGTGACTATGACGGTTAATCCGGAAAATGATGATCCGATTGCGATTGATGATATTTCCACCACAGATGAAGACCAGCCTGTAACCATTAATTTATTAGATAATGATAGTGATCTGGATGGTGACACATTAACCATTACACAGATTGACGGGCAGGATATTGTGGCTGGGGAAACCATTAGTTTGAGTGATGGTTCCGGCAGTGTCACCTTGAATGCAGATGGGACAGTGACCTATGATCCGACAGATGATTTAGCGGGTGAAGTCAGCTTCAATTATACGATTTCGGATGGTCAGGGTGGAACGGACAGTGCAACGGCCACCATTACGGTGGATGAAGTCAATGACGGCCCTGTTGCTGTTGATGATGCCTTTAGCGGGCTGGAAGATAATGTGATTACCTTTACAGCTAATGATCTCTTGGGCAATGACAGCGATATTGACAGTGATGTTTTGAGTGTTGCCCAGATTAATGGCGTAAGCCTTGACAGTTTCCCGACGGGGGGGATGGATCTTGGTGATGGCACGTTGAGTTATGATAGCGAAACGGGCACCTTTAGCTTTAACCCGGATACGGATTGGAGCGGGACGGAAAGCCTGTCTTATACGGTGACGGATGGGGAAGGCGGATCGGCCCAAGCCAATATCAACCTGACAACAGAAGGTGTGGCGGATGTGCCGGACCTGGCTGTTTCACTGGTGGAAAGTGATCATACGGGGGACAGCCTAACGGTGACTTTCCAAGGCAGTGATGCAGGGTATCACAACACATATGGCTATTATGTGCTTGATGAAAATGGTGAGCCAAGCACGGGTGAGATTATCTTTGCCGATCTTCATGATCAGGAGATCGGTGATACCTTCACACTGGATGGTGTCGATCAAGACAGCATCGGCTTCTTCCTGATTTCTGATGGAGATGGGGAAAATACCGGGCTGATCAACGGGATGGATGTGACCTTTGCCCAAGATGAGGAAGGCAACTGGCAGGTCCTTGATCCGTTGGGTGAGCCGCTAAACCACGATGATAATGGCGGGCTTTATTTCACCGATCAGCAATTTAATGAAGATGGTCTGGATCATGCCTATGATGATGGTGATGTGGCCGGAGAGCAAAACTGGGAAGATCAGAATAGCCAGCATAGTGGCAATGATTTTGATTACAATGATGCGTCCTTCAACATTGATTGGGATCAGAGTAATTCCGAAACCACCTATGATGTGAATATCTCTGCTGCAATTACCGATGATGATCTCTCTGAAGAGCTTTCCATCACCATTGAGAACTACCCGGCCGGGGCTGAGTTCAATATGGGTGAATTTATTGATGGCAAACTGGTCATCAGTGGTGATGAGATTGAGGATCTTGACAGTTTAACCATGATGGTGACAGGGGAACCTGCTGATTTCACCATTAATGTGATCGCAACGGCGACAGAACCGAACGGTTCAACCGCCAGTACCTCCCTAAGTGTGAGCCCGAATTTCGATCCAGATGCGATGGATGATACGGGCAGCGTCACTGAGGGGCAAAGCTTGACGATGGACCTGATCAGCAACGATACAGATGCTGATGGGGATACATTAACTATCACGGAAATTGATGGTCAGGATATTGCAGTTGGTGAAACGGTTGAGGTCGATAACGGGAACGTGACGCTGAATGGTGATGGTTCGATCACCTTTGCTGCTGATAATGGGTATGAAGGTCCGGCAGACTTTACTTATACGGTTTCTGATGGTCAGGGCGGTACAGACAATGCGACGGTGAACCTTAACATTACCGATGGGAATATCGCCCCTGTTGCAGTTGATGATACGGCAACGACGGATGAAGACCAGCCTGTGACGATCAATTTGCTGGATAATGACAGTGATGCCAATAATGATGCGCTGACTATTACGCAGGTTGACGGGCAGGATATCAGTGTGGGTGAGACCGTTACCTTAAGTGATGGGTCCGGTACAGTTACACTTAATGAAAATGGGACGGTCAGTTTTGACCCGGCTGATAACCTGAATGGGGACATCAGTTTTGATTATACCATTACCGACCCTGAAGGTATGAGTGACACGGCAAGTGTCAATGTTGAAATTGATGCGGTAAATGATACCCCTGTGGCAAATGCAGATAGTGCCGAGACATTGGAAGATAACGCGGTGACTTTCAATCCGTTGGACAATGATACGGATGTTGAAAATGATGCGTTGAGCATTACACAGATCGAGGGACAGGATATTGTCGCAGGCGGTTCTGTCGATGTGGGTAACGGTAGCGTCACGCTGAATGCTGATGGCACGGTGACATTTACCCCGGATGAACATTATGCGGGCTCACAAAGTTTTGACTATACGGTTTCAGATGGTCAGGGCGGCACAAGTACGGCAACAGCGACCGTGGATGTGGAAGCTGATGCGGATGCGCCATTGGTTTCTATTGATATTGGTTCACCAGTAGCCGTGGGTGATGGTGGTGTTGTCGGCGGTACGGTGACAGGTGATGATGTCACCAATAATACCGTTGAAGGTGTGACCATTACCGGTCTGGATTCAGAAGGTAATCCATCTGCTGTTGAGCAAGTGGTTAATGGTCATGGTGATGGCATTGGCGTTAGTGGGCATACAACAGGGTCTAAAGACCTGTTGGGTTATGACAGTCGTGAAGGAGCCAGTGAGACCCTGATCTTCGAATTTGACGAAGACGTTAATAATGTCAGCTTCGATGTGGAACAGTTTGGCGAAGGGGGAAGTGGTCGCAACGCAAGCTATGAACAAGGCACGTGGGAAGCCTATGATGATGGGCAATTGGTTGCTTCTGGTATATTTGACGGGCGTGATCTTAATAATGCGGATGATACGACCTCTGTTACCATTGATGGGGTAAGCTTTGATAAGCTGGTGATCACGGCAGACACCACGATTAATGCGGATGGATCAACTGCTGCTGGGGATTCGGATTTTGCCATTAATAATTTGGAATTCACCCATGCGGATGCCACAGGTGAGATTGAATATTATGATTATCCACTGGATGTTTCGGCAAGTCTGGTTGATTTGGATGGATCAGAAAGCCTGTCGGATGTGACATTGTCTGGCTTGCCCGATGGGGCTGTGTTGACGCAGGATGGTGTGGAAATCACCATTAATGACGGGGTTGCAACCTTGTCTTCGGATGATTTAGATGGGCTAAGCCTGCGTGTTCCAGCTGATGCAGATGACTTTACGCTTCAGGCTGCGGTAACTACAACTGACAGCAATGGGGATCAAGAAACATCAACGGCGAGTGACAGCGCAGAAATCCCTGATATTGATATCAATAATGGTCCGGATGCTGTTGATGATCAGATGTCGGCTACAGAAGATTTAGCGACTGTTATGGACCTGCTGGCCAATGATACCGATGCTGATAATGATGATTTGAGCATCACGCAAATTGATGGTCAGGATGTGGCTGTGGGTGACACCATTGATGTGGGTAACGGGATGGTTACGCTCAATCAGGATGGGACGGTCACTTTTGAAGGTGATGATGATTTTGCTGGTACGGAAAGTTTTGATTATACGGTTTCCGATGGCACAGAAACATCAACCGCGACTGTCGATGTTGATATCGAAGCTGTGGCCGACGCACCAAATCTGTCGATGACATTTGGTGAGGCCGAGACAGTGACGATTGGCGGGGACAGTGGTGAAACCGGAACCTTGACGATTGACAATATCAAGTCCACTGATGGTGTAAGTGTTGAGGCCAAAGACTGGACGGGGAGTTCCGGCGGCTGGCAGACCAGTGAAAGCTATGTTGTTGAAACAGGGGGCGGCATTGGGATTAAGGCGACAGGCAGCAAGAAGATTGAAGAGAATGAAGAGCTGATCATTTCCTTTGATAATGATCTCAGTGATGCTTCTGTCACTTTCAGCAGTTTTAGCGATGATGAGCAGGCCGCATATCGTCTTTATCAGGATGGAAACCTGGTTGAAAGCGGAACTTTCTCCGGTCAGGGAAGTGATGTGTTGAGTTTGCCTGATGGCTCCGGTGTGACGTTTGATCAGATTGTGATTGCCGGGGACAACGATGATACTGACTTTAAGATTATGTCTATTGACTATAGCGAGGTTGGGGAGACAGAGACATATCTTGATATTCCCGTAGAGATTACAGCCACAGAAGCTGATATTGATGGATCGGAAACCTTGTCTGCTGTGACCTTAAGTGCGATCCCCAATGATGCGGTTTTGCTGGTGGATGGCAATGAAGTGACTCATGATGGATCAGCTGATATTGCCTTGGGTGATCTGGATAATGTGGTGATCCGTGTTCCAAATGGTCATGCTGATTTTGACCTGAGTGCCGCTGTGACATCCACGGATGGAACAGATACTGCCACTTCGACTGTGACTGAAACCGTTGATGTCCCAACAGCCAATACGGCTCCTGATGCACAGGATGACAGTTTCACAACCACGGAAGATACAGCAGAAACATACGATCTGGTCGCCAATGACAGCGATGTGGATGGGGATGCTCTAGCCATTACGCAGATTGGAGGGCAGGATATTGCTGTTGGTGATACGATCAATGTTGCCAACGGGGCTGTGACCCTGAATGCGGACGGGTCTATTACCTTTATGCCCAGCAGTGATTACAGCGGGTCTGTTGCCTTTGACTATACGGTCTCAGATGGGGCAAGTACGGAAACAGCGACAGCCGTTGTGGGTGTGGAGGCCGAAGCCGATACACCAACGCTGTCAGTCAGTGCGGGTGATGTTAGTTTTGAAGAGGCATCAAGTGGAGATTCATCAGCTGGACGTGCTGTTCAGGATATTGATGATGCGACCTCAGAAGGGGTTGATGCTTCGGATTATGAAGCTGTCAAGGAAGCCAAAGAAAATCTTGGTGATTACAAGAAAGACGAAGGCAGCAACAATGATGATGTTCTTGATGGCAATAAAGATGCTTACAAGAAAGGAGGGAATGAATATTACAACGCCAAAGACGGTGATGATATTGTTGGGGTTGCCGGTGATGGCAACTGGGGCAATGATGTCATGCGCGGTGGCGATGGTGATGATACGGTTTATGGTGGTTCCGGTAATGATGTGCTTTACGGGGATGAGGGCAATAACCTTGATTATGGCACCACGGTTGTTTCTGGTGATTATGTCGTCCCACTTAATATTGCCTCGGCTTCAACTGATCGTGATGGTTCAGAAAGTGTCAGTGTGACAATCTCCGGCCTGCCTTCCGGGGCAAGTCTGAATGCAGGGAGACAAAATGATGATGGCAGCTGGACATTAACAACTGCCCAGCTCAGCGGCCTGGAAGCAACAGTTCCATCTGGTGAAACTGGTCTGAATTTGACTGTGACAGCCACTGCCGAAGAAAGCAGTAATGGCGATACCGCCTCAATGAGTACAAGCCTGAGCGTTGACTTTGCGAATGTGGATACAGGGGCTGAAAGTTCCTCAGCTGCCGAAGGGGGGGATGACACCCTTTATGGCGGTTCCGGTAATGATGATTTGTATGGCGAAAGCGGTAACGATTATCTGGATGGCGGTTCCGGCAATGATATGCTTGTCGGTGGGGCTGGTGATGATGAGCTGTATGGTCAGTCCAATAATGATACGATCCACGGCGGTGCCGGGGATGACGACATGTATGGCGGAACCAACGATGATGTCATGCATGGGGGCTCCGGTGATGACTTGCTTGATGGGGGCACCAATGATGACACGATGTTTGGTGGCTCTGGTGCAGATACCCTTTATGGTGGGGAAAATAACGATACCCTTGAAGGTGGGAGCGGTGATGATACGCTTGATGGCGGTGCTGGTGCCGATACCTTGCGAGGTGGTGCGGGCGATGATGTTCTAAGCGGCGGTGTCGGCTGGGGGGATGACTCGCTTTATGGCGGTGACGGGGATGACCTGTTTGTCTTTGGCGGTGCCAACCATGACAGTGTAAACGGGAACGACTGGGTTGATGGCGGTGCTGACTTTGATACGATTCAGCTTAATGGTAGCGAGGGCTGGACCATGACTATCATGACCAGCGAAGGTACCGAAGAAACCATTACCTCTGATCAGGCCGCACAGATGTCTGATTATGAAGATGTTTCCGGCCTTACCGGGCAGATCGAATTTGACGATGGATCAACTGTTCTGTTTGAAGGTGTTGAAAAAGTCGAGTGGTAAGTCCCTTTTTCCACAGATACCAAAGGGTGATGAGGAGATCATTTTCATCACCCTTTTTTATTGCCTAAGTCATTGTTATTTGTTCTTCTATCTTGATGAGACAAATGCCCAAAGCTGCTTATGACAAGATTGGAAAGTACCTTGTGAAACGTGTGATCCGTTCCACAGGGAGTGCTGATCTATATGAAGGTTTTGACCCGGACCTTGAACAAAAGGTCGCGCTTAAAATTTTTCTGATCAAAGAACGTTTGTTGAAAAAACTGCCCTATAGCCGGGAAAGCTGGCAACGCCGCTTTATTCGTGAAGCCAAGCTGTTATCCCAGATAGACCACCCTCATGTGATTAGTTTGCGCGAGCTTTCTACATGGGAGGAGAAGCCTTTTTATGTCATGCCATATGTGGAAACAAATCTGCTCTATGAAATGGGGGTGGATGGCGATCTGGAACATTATGCCCCTGAATTACAGGATGCCCCTTTGGCAAGGCAGTTGACGGTGCTGCGCAGTGTTGAAATCCTGTATCAAACCGCCAGTGCCTTGGCCGCGTTTCATGGGCGGGGATTGGTTCATCGCGATATAAAACCTGCGAATATTTTGCTGACAAAAAAGAAAAAGGGTTTGGTGAAACTATGTGATCCCGGCATGGTGAAATTCCCCAATTCAGAAGAATCTCTAGGGGGCTATTGGATTGGGACGGAAGATTATATTGCCCCGGAACAAAAACGCAGTGCCATGGATGTAAAGGCCACAGCCGATATCTATGCCTTGGGGGTGATGGGCTATCGGATGCTGGTTGGTCATCTGCCCGCAGGTGTGTTTAGCGGTCCTAAGGAAGATGTGGCAGCTGTGCCAGAAGCGCTTAATGATTTAATCATGAGATCAATGTCGCGCAAAGTGAAAAGACGCCCTATAAATGCATTGGCCTTTTTAACGGAACTTGCGCCTATTCGCGCGGATTTGAGACGCAGGGGAGGATAGTATGGCAGATATACTGGAAAAAATTAAAAGCTGGCGTTTGCCATGGCGGGAGATCGCCCAAACCGGTTCGCATGATGAACTTTCACAGTTGGAAGCCGATTTGCCGGATCATCAGATTAATCAGGTGCGTGAACAAATGAGTGCGTGCTTGCAGGCCAAAGGGGGGGAGGTTTCAGCCCGTCAACGTGCTGCTGCCTTAGGACAGGCATATCTGGATTTAAATGAAGAGGGGCGCCTGCGTTTTATGAAAATCCTTGCCGATGATTTTGGGACGGACCGCGAAGTTGTTGCTCAGGCCATTTACAATTTTCAAAGTGCCGATGATGAAGAGATCAAGCGGGACTATGAAATTGAACTGCGCCGTACGTTGGAGCCGGACCGCATGCGCTTGTTGCGACAGTTCAATGCCTTGCCTCAGGGGGTGAAATTCCTTGTGGACCTGCGTGCAGAACTGATGGTGCTGGCAAAGAAAGAGCCGAGTTTGAAAGTTGTTGAACGCGACCTTAAGGATGTGTTGATTTCATGGTTTGATGTGGGCTTTCTGGAATTGCATCGTATCACGTGGAATTCACCAGCAGCTGTTTTAGAAAAGATCATTGAATATGAGGCTGTGCATTCTATTCAAAGCTGGTCCGATTTGAAAAACCGTCTGGAACGTGATCGCCGTCTCTTTGCCTTTTTCCATCCGCGTATGCCGGATGAACCGTTAATCTTTGTGGAAGTCGCTCTTGTGAACGGTATGGCGGATAATGTGCAGGAATTATTGGATGAAGAAGCCCCGCTCTTGGACCCTCATGGGGCGGATACGGCGATTTTCTATTCCATTTCAAACGCACAAGCCGGGTTGGCCGGGATCAGTTTTGGTAATTTTCTGATTAAGAAAGTGGTCGGCAATTTGTCACAGGAATTGCCCAACTTGAGAAACTTCGCAACTTTATCGCCCATTCCAGGCTTTCGGAGATGGCTGGATAAAGTGTTGGCCGAAGGGGATAGCACTTTGTTGCTTACGCAGGAACGCGAGGCTTTGAAAACAGCCAGTGGTCAAAAAGGGGCCAAGGGGGGATTGAAATCCTTGTTGGCGCAAAAAGGTTGGCATGAGAATGACCAGGCCCATGATGCCTTGAAGGGGCCGCTCATGCGTTTGTGTGTGCGTTATTTGACGCAAGCTAAACGCAAAGGCACGCGGACACTCGATCCGGTGGCCCATTTCCATCTCACCAACGGGGCGCGTATGGAACGTTTGAACTGGCTGGGGGATATTTCTGAAAAAGGGATGAAGCAATCAGCCGGCTTGATGATCAATTATCTCTATAAGCTCAAGGAAATTGAAAGCAATCACGAAGCTTATAGCGGGGATGGCAAAATTAAAAGTTCATCCCAGATCAAGACATTGAAAAAAGGATAAAGCGCTGTGAATGCTGCTGAGAAATTGCGCACATTACTTAATCGTGATGCGTTTTTAATGATGCCCTGCTGTTTTGATGGGATGAGTGCAAAACTTGTGGAACGTGCAGGCTACCCTTTAACGTTTATGAGTGGTTTTTCCGTTTCTGCTGCACGCACAGCCCTGCCGGATACCGGATTGTTGTCTTATGGGGAAATGGTGGATCAAGGACGTGCGATTTGTCAGGCCACAACATTGCCGGTGATTGGAGATGGGGACACCGGATATGGCAATGGCTTAAATGTGAAACGCACAGTGGCAGGATATGCCCAAGCCGGGTTTGCAGGTATTATGATTGAGGATCAGGTTTCCCCAAAACGCTGTGGTCATACGAAGGGCAAGCAGACCGTTGGGTTTGACGAAGCCTGCATGCGTATTCAGGCTGCGGTTGATGCCCGTAATGAGGGGGCCGATATTTTGATTATGGCACGAAGCGATGCGCGAGAAACCGAAGGTATGGACGAAGCCATCAGGCGTATGAAAGCTTTTGAAGAGATCGGTGCGGATATTCTGTTTCTTGAGGCCCCTCAAAGTGTTGAAGAAATGAAACGTTTCTGTGAGGAAATCAGCGCCCCCAAGATGGCAAATATGGTGGAACAGGGCAAGACACCTGTTTTGGCCCCTGCTGAACTGGAAGCGATGGGCTATAAGATTGCGGCTTATCCATTGACCTTGATGCTATCGGCCTTAAAAGCGATGGAACAGGCTTTGGAAGAGTTAAAAACAGGGAAGCACCCTTCCAATCTGGCAAGTTTCGCCCATCTGCAAGAGGTTGTCGGTTTTCCTGAATATTATGGAGCTGAAGACAAGTACAAGATTTAGGGTCAGGACCCTAGGGCGTGTATTCCCGCCCTAAACTTTTATTGGGCACTTGTTTTTAGGTCGGTAATCAGGTTGTTCATGGTTTCATCCAGCATGGCTGAACTGTTGCGCAGTTCGTTACTGGCTTCCTGAACTTCTGTGGCCGACGTCATTGTTTTATCGGCATCTTGAGAGACCGCAGCAATATGGACGGAAATCTCTTCTGTACCATTTGAGGCTTCCTGCACATTCCGGCTAATTTCCTGAATACAGGCATGTTGTTCTTCGACAGCTGCGGCAATGGCCGAAGAGGCATCACGTACATTGGTAATGGTGGCTGTAATGCCTTCGATTGCATGGACAGCCTGATCTGTACGGGCCTGAATCTCGGTAATTTGTTGGGAAACTTCCTGAGTCGCCTGTGCCGTTTGATTAGCAAGGTTTTTCACTTCCGAGGCCACAACGGCAAAGCCTTTACCAGCACTGCCAGCACGTGCGGCTTCAATGGTCGCATTCAGCGCCAGCATGTTGGTTTGTTCGGCAATATCTTGAATCATGACCACAACTTCACCAATTTTGCCAGCTGCGCTGCTCAGGCTTTGAATGACCTCATTGGTTTGCTGGGCCTCATGGGCAGCGCTTTCTGCGGTTTGGTTGGTGTGTTCAACTTGCCTGCCGATTTCACCGGAAGAGGCATTCAGCTCTTCTGTTGCTGCCGCAACGGTTTGAACATTCTGCGATGTTTCCTGAGAGATTTTAGCAACTGCGGTACTTTCCTTGTTGGTTTCAACCGCATTATGATGCATGTCCCCGGCTGAGGCCCCAAGGTTGTCGACCACATGGGTGATTTGTTCGACGACACCATGCATGCGTTCATTCACATTAACGGCGAGAGACAGAATGCTCTCCTTGCGTTCTTTTTCAGCTTGCTGGCGGGCCTGTTCCTGTTGATTGCGCAATTTTTCAGCATCTTGGGCATTTTGTTTAAAGACTTCAACCGCATTGGCCATCATGCCAATTTCATCCCCACGGTTTTTTCCCATAATGTCGATATCAAGCTTTCCAGTGGAGAGTTCTTCCATTTGACCGGAAATTTGCGTGATGCCATTGCTGAGATTGCGGGCAATAAGAAAGGACATCCCTCCTGCAATGATCAGGGCAGCAACTACAATCAGGGCAAAAAAGCGGAACTGGCTGTGAAAGGCTTCTTCAACATCGTCCAAATACAGGCCGCTGCCCACAATCCAGCTCCAGTCTCGCGACAGTTTGACATAAGAAATTTTTTCTACGGGGTCGTCAAAGCCGGGCTTGGGCCAAAGATAATCGACAAAACCTGCACCGTTATTGGTTTTAACCGTTTTCACAAATTCCGAGAAAAAATATTTGCCGTTTTTATCTTGGAGCTTGGAGAGGTTTTTACCATCCAAGGAAGGTTTGATCGGATGCATGATCATGACGGTGTCGATATCATTGATCCATAGATATTCTTTCCCGTCATAGCGAATCGCCTTGATAATTTCCTTGGCTGTATCTTGGGCTTCTTTTAGCCCCATTGCGCCAGAACGTGCCTTTTGGGCATAACTTTCAATGATACTATGGGCTTCTTCAACGACGCTGCGGACTTTATCCTGACGGTCGGTGAAAAGGATTTCATGCATGTTGTTGGCTGAAAATGCAGCCACGCTGATAAGTGCAACCGTAAATATAATTGCTGGAAGCCAGATTTTTGAACCGATGTTCAGTCTGTCTAAGAACATGATGCCCCCCTTTGTTACCCGCTCTTTAAAATCGTAGGTAATTGTGCCTAGATTATGTCTAATTGTATTAGTTTTTTAATTGTTAAGTTTGTCTATCCTATCCATGAAGATAGGATGACGCAAACGTGATGCTTATGCATCAAGTTTGTGCTATTTGCAATTACAAATTGATTTTGTTGAAAGTCAAAAGTGTCTGAATTGACTTATAAGTAAGCCGCTGGTTTTGTTTTTTATCTGAAAGCTTTAATTAATATAAGTTGAAATTCTACTATTTGGCTTTGGTTCTAAATGCCCTTTTTTCAGCAAAAAGATTGAATTCCTCAATCTTTAGCGGGCGGCTATAATAATAGCCCTGACCGAGCTGGCAGCCTTTGCCCAATAAAAAATCATTATGCTCTTTTGTTTCGATGCCTTCACCGACAACTTCAAGGCCAAGACTCTGTGCCATGGTGAGAATCGCACTGACCATGGCGGCGTCTTCCGGATTGCTGGTGACATCACGCACAAACATGCGATCAATTTTCAGGGTATCAAGGGGGAAACGTTTGAGGTAATTCAGGCTGGAATATCCGGTGCCGAAGTCATCAATGGAAAGGCGCACGCCCATGGCTTTGAGTTCATGAAGGATCACCAGTGCATCTTCGATATTTTCCATCATCAGGGTTTCAGTGATCTCAAGACTAAGCTGATTGGGGTTAAACCCGGTGCGTTTTAAAACACCCTTAATGATATCAGGTAGGTTGGCTTCTCGAAACTGACGGCTGGACAGGTTGACACTCACACGAAAGGGGCTATGGCTTTGATCAGACCAGCCCTTGATTTCACGACAGGCTTGTTCCAGCACCCATTCCCCAATGGGAACAATCAGATGGTTCTGTTCGGCCAAGGGGATAAACTGATCAGGGGAAACCAGACCACGTTCTGCATTGTGCCAACGCACCAGTGCTTCGGCACTTTTCATATGCCCTGTTTTTAGATCAACAATGGGTTGATAGACCACATGAAATTCATCAAATGTTTGCACCGCCTTGCGCAGGTCAATCTCAAGGGTGCGTTTGGCCTGGGCTTTGGCATCAAGGTCGGGGGTAAAGAAATGATAGGTATTTCGCCCAGACTCTTTGGCCTTGTTCATGGCGCTGTCTGCATTGCGCAGCAGGGTTTCCACATCATCGCCATCACCGGGCCAGCTGCAAATACCGATTGAGCAGGAAATATGGATTTCCTCATTTTCGATATCAAAGGGCCGATGCAGGCTGGCGAGGGTGGCCTCAGCCGCCAATCGGGTCTGTTCATCATTTTTAATATCGGGAATGACAGCGGTAAATTGATCGCCACTGAAGCGCGCAACAGTGGTTTCTTTACTTAACGTATTGCTAAAACGAATGGCGACTTCCTGTAACAGCTTGTCCCCAATTGTATGCCCCATTGTGTCATTGATGATTTTGAACCCATCCAGCCCAATGAACAGCAGGGCCGTTTGGGACCCTTTTTGACCAGAGGTATAAAGCGCATTAATGAAATGGTTGAGAAACAGGTTCCAGTTGGGCAGGTCTGTGATCAGGTCGTAATTACTGCGATGGGCGAGTTTTTCTTCGGTTTCTTTTTCCTGGGTAACATCTCGGAAGAAAAAGACATAATTCGCCATATCCGGGTCGTCGTTATCCAGACTGTGGATATGGGTATCAACACGATAGACTGTTCCGGTCTTTCCTTCATTCCATAACAGTCCTTCCCAATGGCCTTCCTGTTCCAGGCTGGTTTGAACTCTAGGCCAAAGTTCCCCCCGTTTATGATGGGCAATCATGGCATTGATGGGGAAGAACTGAATCTCGCTTTCGTCATATTCGGTGAGCTTACAAAAGGCCGGGTTGACGCTGATGATCTGGAAATTGGTATTGACCAAGGCAATGGGCTGGGTAGCAGACTGGAAGACAGAAGACAGCATGCGATAACGTGCAACTTCGCGACGTTGGGCAACGAGCTTGCTTTTGAGAGCGGTGATCTCTCTTTTCAGACTGTCAATTTCCTGTGTCATATAATCAGGGGCCGGGGGCTATGTGTTTGAAGATATTTCTATAAGTTACTCATTAGAATTACTTTAAATCATTGTGTGGGGAATGACCAGACACAAAAAAACAGCGCTAAAGCAATCTGCTTTGCGCTGTTTTTTTGTGTGATGCTGAAAGAAGCTTATTTCAGGGCGGCACAGGCGCGTTGAATGCGTGTGCAGGCTTCGCTCAGTAATTCATTGCTTGTCGCATAAGAGACGCGGAAATGCGGAGACAAGCCAAAGGCTGCACCGTGAACCGCAGCGACACCTTCTGTTTCCAGCAGGTAAGTGACAAAATCTTCATCATTTTCGATTGTCTTGCCATCCGGTGTTGTTTTGCCGATTAGGCCAGCACAAGACGGATAGACATAGAAAGCACCTTCCGGTGTCTGACATTCCAGACCTTCTGCCTCGTTGAGCATTTTCACAACCAGATCACGACGGCCTTTAAACACGTCATTATGTTTTGCCACAAAATCATGTGATCCGTTCAGGGCTTCCACGGCTGCGGCCTGTGCGATGGAACACGTATGTGTTGTGCTTTGAGACTGGATTTTGTTGATTGCCTTGATCACTTCAACCGGGCCTGCTGCGTACCCTACACGCCAGCCTGTCATGCAGTAGGCTTTGGATACACCATTCAGTGTCAGTGTGCGATCAAACAGTTTGGGTTCAACCTGTGCCGGTGTGACGAATTCGAAATCATCATAAACGATCAGTTCGTACATATCGTCAGTCATCACCCAAACATTTTCATGTTTGACCAGCACGTCCGTCAGGGCCTTCATCTCGTCACGGGAATAAGCCGCACCTGTCGGGTTAGATGGGGAGTTCAGGATGACCCATTTTGTTTTATCAGTGATCGCAGCTTCCAGATCAGCCGGTTGCAGCTTGAAGTTATTTTCAGCCGAGCAATCCACAAACTTCGGTGTCCCACCTGCCAGCAGCGTGATATCCGGGTAAGATACCCAGTATGGGGCCGGGATGATGACTTCATCACCATCATTCAATGTCGCCATCAGCGCATTGTAAATGGTTTGCTTGCCCCCACAGCCAACAGAGATTTGATCCGGCGTGTAGCTCAGGTCGTTGTCGCGTTTCAGCTTGTCACAGATTGCCTGACGCAGTTCTGGTGTTCCGGCAACGGCAGTATAGCGGGTTTTGCCATCTTTCATCGCCTGAACAGCTGCATCAATGATATGTTGCGGTGTGTCGAAATCAGGTTCTCCGGCACCCAGACCGATGACATCACGACCAGCAGCTTTCAGTTCAGCAGCCTTTGTTGAAACGGCAATCGTCGGGGACGGTTTGATACGGGACAATTTTTCAGCGAGAAAAGACATGAGAGGCAAACCTTTTCAAAGAGGTATGGATAATAAAAAATAGAGTTAGTCCGATGAAAAGAATCATCAAACCATTTGAACAGACCCTACGCCTGAGTCTTCTTTGACGCAAGGTTTATTGGCAGTTTTGTGACAATTTCTTCCCCATTTCGCTAACTTGCCCTGAAATCGACTTTGCAATAGAATTAAGGAATGTTTAGGCACCTCTTTTTGTTCTTGGCTTTTGTCATTCTGCCACTTTCTTCTTCGCAGGCAGAAGAGGTGGATGTGCACCTTTTCCTGTCTGATATTGCAGGAATGAGTATGCCGGGTGAGGCTGAAAAAGGGATGGGGCGTGAATTGGCCGAACATGCCTTGCAGGCAGCAGGGTTAAGTTACGAGATCCGTTTTTTACCCTGGTCACGGCTGGTGAAAACAGCATCACGTGACCCAAAAGCAGTCATGCTTCCATTGGGGCGCACACAACAGCGCGAAGAGTCCTATACCTGGATCAGGTCCATTTTTAAGGCAGAGATCGGATTTGTATCTCTTAACCAAAGCATTGATGATTTTGAAACAGCCAAGGGGCTAGACAGTCTCGGCGTTTGGAAAAATACGTTTTTTGAAACGGTGTTAAGGCAAAAGGGGTTTCAGAATCTCTCCCTTTTTAAGGGGGATGAAAAACTGGGCAAGCTGTTTCTTTCCGGGCGAACACAGGCTTGGTATGGGGAATTAAACGAAAGCCGCTATCGTTTCAAAAACTTTGAAGAACAAGAGCAATTACGCCAGCTCAATATTTATTTCGGCAAACCTGTTACGGCAATTGAAGCCTGGATGGTTGCAGGCAAAGACTTTGCTCCTGAAAAGGCTGAAAAAATCCGAATTGCGCTTAATGCCTTGTTTCTTTCAGGTTATGCAGATCAGCTTTATCAGCACTATTATGATTTTACAGGTAAGGAAAGCCATTAGGCCGTTCTCGGGTTTGCTCCTTGAGAACGACCTAATGGGTATAGGATAGGCGCTTAGTCTTCTACGTCCAGTTCCTGTTCTGTCGTGCGGATAATGCGGGGGTCCCACTGGAGCAATTCTTCGTTTTTGCCCTCATATTGGACTTGGCTTAAGAAATAACGAATGGCATTGATCCGTGCACGTTTCTTGTCATCGGATTTCACAATGGTCCAGGGCGCTTCCTTGGTATCGGTATAGAAGAAAACATCTTCTTTGGCCTTGGTATATTCATCCCACTTGTTTTGGGATTCCTTATCCACAGGGGAGAGTTTCCATTGTTTCAGGACATCATTTTCCCGGCTGGCAAAGCGGCGGGCCTGTTCTGTTTTTGAGACAGAGAAATAGAATTTGAACATTTTCAGGCCGCTGCGATACAGCATGCGTTCAAATTCCGGCACAGAACGCAGGAACTCTTTGACATCATCGGGGTCACAAAAGCCCATGACGCGTTCCACCATGCCCCGGTTATACCAGGAACGGTCAAACAAAATGATTTCCCCCGCAGTTGGCAGGTGTTGAACATAACGTTGGAAATACCACTGGTAACGTTCACGGTCCGTCGGTTTTTCCAGAGCAACCACCTGACAGCCCCGTGGGTTGAGATGTTCAATAAAGCGTTTGATCGTACCGCCTTTACCGGCCGCATCACGCCCCTCAAAAATAGACAGGATTTTCTGTCCGCTGACTTTGACGTGGTTTTGCATTTTCAGCAATTCCACATGAAGTGGGGCAATGATTTCCAGATAATCTGCGGTTCTGATTTTTGTCAGGGGGGCATCCAATCCATCAAGCTGGTCAATGGGTGTGCCGTTGAGTAATCCGGTTCCCATTTGTTTGATTTTTTTCTTGCCGCCTTTTTTGCCTTTGAACTTTTCCGCATCGCGACCTGAAGGTTTGATCAGTTCCAGATTATCGGTTGCGATCATTTCCTGCTCAATCAGCGCATCATCCTGTGTGTCCGGGTCCAAAGTGACGATATTGTCGAGTTGCTTTGATGTTTTCTTGGATGCCATTGCATTTCCCCTTTTTCTATTCTTCCTGTTTCCTATCGTAATGTAGAAAGCAGTGTGCGGGGCATTCTGAGAAAAAGCAAATTTATTCTAAAAAAAAACGATGGAGTTTGATATATCCATAGGTATGGAAAATGAAACAGTCTTTACCTCACCCAAGCATCCCATCCCCAAAGGGGGAAAGGATTTTAAACTGGTCAGCGAATATGATCCTGCTGGCGATCAGCCCGAAGCCATTGCCGAACTGGTTAAAGGAATTGAAGAGGGAGAAAAAGATCAGGTTCTACTTGGGGTTACAGGATCAGGGAAAACGTTTACCATTGCCCATGTGATTGAAAAATTACAACGCCCGGCCGTGGTGTTGGCCCCAAATAAGACCTTGGCGGCCCAGCTTTATGGGGAGATGAAAAGTTTCTTTCCTGATAATCATGTGGAATATTTTGTTTCCTTTTATGATTATTATCAGCCGGAAGCCTACGTTCCCAAGACTGATACCTATATTGAGAAAGATAGTTCGATTAACGAACAGATTGACCGGATGCGTCATGCGGCGACTCGGTCTCTGTTGGAATATCGCGATACCATCATTGTAGCATCTGTCTCTTGTATTTACGGTATCGGGGCGGTGGAAACCTATTCAGAAATGACACTCGCCATTGAATCCGGTGGTGAATATGAAGTGCGCGATTTAATGAAGGGGTTGGTGGAGCTGCAATATCAGCGCAATGACAATAATTTCCAGCGGGGATCTTTCCGTGTACGTGGTGATATTATTGAAATTTTCCCCTCTCACTTTGAAGACCGCGCCTGGCGTTTGTCTTTCTTTGGCGAAGAGCTGGAAGACATCTGGGAATTTGATCCCTTAACGGGGGAGAAAATTACCACCCTGGAAAAGGTCACGGTTTACCCCAATTCCCACTATGTCACCCCGCGTCCAACCCTGATGCAGGCATCTAAAAAGATCAAAGATGAAATGAAGGCACGGGTGAAATGGTTTCAGGATAACAATAAACTGATTGAAGCACAGCGTATTGAAGAACGGACCATTTTTGATCTGGAAATGATTGAAACTACGGGGTTCTGTTCAGGGATTGAAAACTATTCACGCTATCTGACCGATCGTAATGAAGGGGAACCACCGCCAACCCTGTTTGAATATTTGCCTGATGATGCCTTGTTGTTTGTCGATGAAAGTCATGTGGGGGTGCCGCAAATCGGTGGCATGTATCGCGGTGACTATAATCGCAAAAGTACCTTGGCAGGGTATGGCTTTCGTTTGCCCAGTTGTGTTGATAACCGCCCGCTTAAATTCGAAGAATGGGACCATATGCGCCCTCAGTCGGTCTTTGTTTCTGCCACACCTGGTGATTGGGAGATGGAACGCACTGGTGGGGTTTTTGCCGAACAGGTGATCCGTCCCACGGGCCTGATTGACCCGGTCTGTATTGTGCGTCCGGTGGAAACCCAGGTGGATGACTTGCTTAATGAATGTAAGGAAACAGCCGCACGAGGGGAGCGGGTTTTGGTCACGACCTTGACCAAACGCATGGCCGAAGACCTGACGGAATATTTTCATGAACAGGGCGTGCGCGTGCGCTATATGCATTCTGACATTGATACGCTGGAACGTATTGAGATTATCCGGGACTTGCGCCTTGGGGCCTTTGATGTGCTGGTTGGGATCAACCTGTTACGTGAAGGTCTGGATATTCCGGAATGTTCGCTTGTGGCCATTTTGGATGCGGATAAAGAAGGGTTCCTGCGTTCCAAACGTTCATTGGTTCAGACCATTGGCCGTGCTGCGCGTAATATCAATGGCCGGGTTGTGCTCTATGCCGATAAGATGACGGAAAGTCTGGATTATGCCATTGGCGAAACAGAACGTCGCCGCGCCAAGCAGCAAGCCTATAATGAAGAACACGGCATCACGCCACAAACGGTGAAATCTAATATCACTGATGTGTTAGATGATGTGTCTCAAGGCGATTATCTGACCGTTGATACGGGGGCCGCTGGGGAAGACCATCTGGTTGGTAAAGACCTGAAAACAGTTCTGGCGGAGCTGGATAAGAAAATGAAAGAGGCCGCAGCCAATCTGGAATTTGAAGAAGCTGCCCGTCTGCGCGATGAAATTCGCCGTCTGGAAGCCAGTGATCTGGGCCTTGATCGTGCCGGTGTTGCCAAGGGTGCGGCCCAACGCGCAGGTGTCGGGGGCAAGAAAAAGAAGAAAAAACGCCGTGGGCCATGATGCGGATAACGGATAGTATTTCCATTGATGAGGCTGAGCTTGAAGAAAAGTTCATCCGCTCCCCCGGTAGTGGAGGGCAGAAGGTTAACAAAACAGAGACGGCGGTGCAGTTGCGTTTTAATGCACGCAAAAGTCTTGTGATAAATCATGCCGTTTTTTTGCGTCTACAAAAAATTGCGGGTAGCAGGATGACGCAAAATGGTGAGATTGTCATAACCGCCCATCAATTTCGTACTCAGGAATTAAACAGGGAAGATGCCCGTGCCCGTCTTATCAAGATGATTGCCCAAGCTGTTATTCCCCCGAAGAGGCGACGGAAAACAAAGCCTACTTTGGCTTCGAAAAGGCGTCGACTAGATGGTAAGAAACGGACAAGTGAATTAAAAAAAGGGCGTGGCAAAGTTCGGTTTTAAGCGTATCCTGTCTCCACTTATTATTCGGAGGTACACCTATGGATATCGAAGCGCTGTTTGGCCTTGTTGTGGCAACTATTATTCTTGGCCTTGTTCCCGGTCCGGTGGTCGCGGCCCTTGTTGGGCGTGCATTGTTTAGCGGGGTTCAGTCGACGTTCGGTTTTCTTGGGGGTGTTTTTGTTGCCGACCTGATCTGGTTGTTAGCCGCTGTTTCCGGCCTTGGGTATGTGGCGGCGACCTATTCGACCCTTTTCCTTGTGATTAAATATGTAGGCGCGCTTTATCTGATCTATCTTGGCATCGGTGCCCTTCGCCATGCGTTTGATCAAAATATGGAAGTGAAAATCCCCAGACAATCTCGCAAAGGGGCAGGTTTTATGAGTGGTTTGCTGGTGACATTGGGCAATCCGAAACTAGTGGCTTTTTATGTGGGTTTCCTGCCCACCTTTATTGATATGGAAGCCTTGGCTTTTAGCGATACAGTCGTTGCGGCTATTTTGGTCCCGGCGGTTTTCTGTTTGTGTAATTTTGGCTGGGCGTTCAGCGCATCCAAGGCCCGTACCTTGCTGAAATCAGAAACTCCCATGCGGGCGTTGAACTTTGTTTCTGGTGGTTTGTTGACTGGAGCCGGGGTCTTCATGATGGCGGAGGAATAGGCGCGATGAGCTGGCTGAATGAAACAATGCGCCGTATTGAGGCGGATTATAACCGGTCTGCCGATACCCATATGATCCATCACCCTGTGCCGGGATGTCAGGAAATTGACCTTTATTTCAAGGATGAATCAACCCACCCATCCGGCAGTTTAAAGCATCGTTTGGCCCGTTCGCTCTTTCTTTACGGGGTCTGCAATGGCCTGATCAATGAAGGGACGACGATTATTGAATCTTCATCTGGCAGTACGGCGATTTCAGAGGCTTATTTTGCCCGTTTCCTCGGACTTCCTTTTATTGCGGTTGTGCCAAAAGCGACGGCCAAAGCCAAACTGGATCAGATTAAGTTTTTTGGCGGGCAATGCCATTTGGTGGAACCTCATGAAATATACAGTGCAGCACAGGCGCTGGCTGATGAGTGCAATGGTTATTATATGGATCAGTTTACGAATGCTGAACGGGCAACCGATTGGCGTTCCAACAATAATATTGCGGACAGTATTTTCGCACAGATGAGCGGAGAGCAGCATCCGGTGCCAAGCTGGATTGTTGTGAGTGCTGGCACAGGGGGGACATCGGCCACGATTGGGCGATATAAACGGTATTATTCCCGCCAGTTTGGTGCGGCAAAACTCTGTGTGGCAGACCCGGATAATTCGGTTTTTTATGACTATTTCCAAACAGGTGATCAGGACTTAACCTCGCCCCATAGCCCGCGTATTGAGGGGATTGGCCGTCCACGGGTGGAGCCGAGCTTTATTCGCACCGTGGTGGATCATATGGAACAGGTGCCTGATGCGGCCAGTATTGCGGCCATTCATTTTCTTGAAAAAGTGATGGGGCGTAAATGCGGGGCGTCCACAGGGACGAATTTCTATGCCACTCTTAAATTGATGTGCGAGATGAAGGCCCGCGGGGAAAAGGGCTCTGTGGTCACCATGATCTGTGATCCCGGCGAACGTTATATTGATACCTATTACAATGCAGATTGGGTGGCGGCACAAGGATTTGATCTAGAACCTCATTTAGAGCTACTGGAACAGGCTTACAAGACAGGTGTGTGGGCAGCATGTTAATGGCCCCGATTATTGGCCATCGGGGTTGTGCGGGCCATGCGCCGGAAAATACATTGGCAGGTATTCGTGATGCTGCGCGTGTGGGCTGCACATGGGTGGAGGCGGATGCCACCTTATTGGCTGATGAAACAGTGGTGTTGTTTCATGACGATACACTGGACCGATGTTGTTGTGATGCCAGCGGGTTTATTCGTGAACAAAACTGGAAAGATGCGATCACGCTGGATGCTGGGTACTGGTTTGACGATGGGCGCTTTGTAGGTGAACACATTCCGCTTTTAAGGGATGCGGTGAGCTGTTGTCAGGCGTTAGACCTCGGTTTTAATATTGAGCTTAAAACCCATCGTGGGGAAGGCGAACATTTGGGGGCACGTGTTGCCGAATTGTTAAAAGAGTCAGGTAAGTATCTTGTTTCCAGTTATGATGTGGGTGCGTTAAAAGCTTTTCACAAACAAAAGCCAGCTTGCCCGCTGGGGATTATTTATGATGATTTGCCCCAAGACTGGCGGGTCCTTGCCGATGAACTGGAAGCGGTCTCCATCCATTTGTGGTCTAAGCACATAACACAAGAGGTAATTGATCAGGTGAAGGCGACAGGGCGTGAACTGTATGTTTTTACCGTGAATGAAAAAAAACAGGCCGAAAAGCTGTGGGCGCTGGGGGTCGATGGTCTATTCAGTGACTTGCCAGACCAGTTGCGTTAGGCTCTTAGGGCCAGGACCCTAGGGAAAGAGGCATTTTTTCATTTCTTGTTCTGCGCCTTCAAATGTCTGGTCAAAGTCATCTGGGGGATTGAAAATGGCGAGCCCGGTGCCATACATGCCCCGTTCTTTTTTCGGGCCAATCAGCTCGTAGCATTTTGCCCCTTTGAGTTTACTTTTCAAATCCTGATGGCGGCCTTCGGGCAGGATGGGATACCAAACCATAGTTGTTGCACCCGGCCAGCGTTTATGGGAGTTGACGGCCAAGCGGGCAATGGTGTCATATTCTTCTTTTTGTTCAAAAGACGGGTCGATTAACAATAAACCGGGCGCTTTACGGTTCGGCAGATAGTTCACCAGCTCGTCCAGTGAATTTTTATTCAGCAGCTTCAGGCGGCTGTCTTCACCCATATTGTTTTGCAGGACCTGATATTCATTGGGATGAAATTCAAAAAAAAGGGCGCGATGATTATCGGCCATCCGTTTTTGCATAAGGGCAGGGGAGCCGGGGTAACACTGGGGGCCAAAGCTGGAGACAAGATCCACGTAATCAGCTAACGCCGGGTTCGTTACGCCCTGATCTGAAAGACGACCAATCCCTTCTTTCCATTCACCCGTTTTCTGGGCCTGTTCCCCACTTAGGTCATAAAGACCACAGCCGGAATGGCTGTCCATATAGGTGACAAGTCTGGACTGTTGACCTAGAGATTTCAGAACAAGACAAAGGGCCGTGTGTTTATGCACATCGGCAAAATTTCCGGCGTGATAACCGTGCTGGTAACTGAGCATTTAAAAGTGCGCTTTATTTGGGTGGATGGAGCACACCGTCTACTTCATGGGCCATCTTTTGTAAATGATTTAAACGGCCAATGCTTTCACAGTTGAGCTGGTCACGGTTGGCTTCCATATCATCTAAATGTTTGATCACCGCACGCAGGCGATTGCTGGCGGCTGACTTTTTATCCTTGGCAATATCATCTAATGCGAGATTGAGTTTTGCGCGATAGTCAACGAAATCTTTATAGGCAAATGAGTGTGACACGAACCTCTCCTGTATTTTGATTTCAATATAAAAAGGCTAGGTGTCTTAAAGGGAAGAGTCAAAGAAAAAGGGTGTATGGAAGAACCATACACCCCAATTCTTTTGTTTCTGATGTGCTTAATTAAGCACCGCAGGCTGCAACCATGGCTTCCGCAGCAGCAAGCTCACGCTCGGCAACTTTACGGGTGACATCATTGTCAGCTGCTTGAAGGTCGTCATTTGCCTTTTGCAGACGGGCTTCAGCATGATCGCGATCGAGTTCATCAAGCGCAATAGCTTCTTCCGCCAGAACGGCACAACGTTCTTCAGAAACTTCAGCAAAACCGCCTTCGACAAAAATGCGTTTCGCAACTTTGTCGTTTTCGTAGATGTCGATGATGCCGGGACGAACCGTCGTCAGCATCGGCGTGTGCCCGGGCAGGACACCGAAGTCACCTTCGCCGCCCGGAACCACAACCATTTCGACTTCTTCAGACAGAAGCAGCTTGGCCGGGGAAACGAGTTCGAATTGAACTTTATCACTCATTGTGTTGTCTCCTGGCTAGTTGTTTTGTCTAAATTAGGCAGCTTCAGCAGCCATTTTCTTGGCTTTTTCGAGAGCTTCCTCGATACCGCCAACCATGTAGAAAGCAGCTTCTGGCAGATGATCATATTCACCAGCTACGATACCTGTAAACGCCTTGATAGTGTCTTCCAGTTTAACGTATTTACCAGGGGAGCCTGTGAAGACTTCCGCTACGTGGAACGGTTGAGAGAGGAAACGCTGGATCTTACGAGCACGTGCTACAACCAACTTATCTTCTTCAGACAGTTCGTCCATACCAAGGATGGCGATGATGTCTTGCAGAGATTTGTATGTTTGCAGAATACGCTGTACTTCACGAGCAACTTTATAGTGCTCTTCACCAACTACGCGCGGCTCAAGTACACGAGACGTGGAGTCAAGTGGGTCTACCGCAGGGTAGATGCCGAGCTCGGCGATGGAACGGTTAAGTACGGTTGTCGCATCCAAGTGAGAGAATGACGTAGCCGGCGCCGGGTCAGTCAAGTCATCGGCAGGTACGTAAATCGCTTGTACGGATGTAATAGAACCTTTTTTCGTGGACGTAATACGTTCCTGAAGGTTACCCATCTCTGTTGCAAGTGTCGGCTGATAACCTACCGCAGACGGGATACGACCCAGAAGTGCGGACACCTCAGAACCGGCCTGTGTGAAACGGAAGATGTTATCAACGAAGAACAGTACGTCTTGGCCTTCTTCATCACGGAAGTATTCCGCCATTGTCAGACCAGTCAGAGCAACACGAGCACGCGCCCCAGGAGGTTCGTTCATCTGACCGTATACGAGAGCCGCTTTAGAGTCATCAGAGTCAAGCTTGATAACGCCAGATTCGATCATCTCATGGTACAGGTCGTTACCTTCACGAGTACGCTCACCAACACCGGCGAATACGGAGAAACCACCGTGGCCTTTCGCGATGTTGTTGATCAATTCCATGATAAGTACGGTTTTACCTACACCCGCACCACCGAACAGACCAATTTTACCACCCTTCGCATATGGTGCGAGAAGGTCAATAACTTTAATGCCTGTTTCGAGAATTTCAGCTTCCGTAGACTGATCTACGAATTCCGGTGCTTCACGGTGGATCGGCAGTGTGCCTTTGGAAGTCTTGATCTCACCGCGTTCGTCGATGGCTTCACCAACAACGTTTACGATACGACCCAGCGTTTCCGGACCAACTGGAATAGAGATCGGTGCACCAGTGTCCACAACTTCCTGACCGCGAACCATGCCGTCAGTTGTGTCCATCGCAATACAACGAACTGTGTTCTCACCCAAGTGCTGAGAAACTTCCAGCACCAGACGTTTGCCCTGGTTTTCAAGTTCCAGAGCGGACAAGATTTCAGGCAGGACGTCGTCGAACTGTACGTCGACTACCGCACCCAGTACCTGAGTTACCTTACCAATATTTTTGCTCATCGCAAAAAACTCCTACTTCGCAAATAAATTTGCGTCTTACGGTTACAGCGCTTCAGCGCCGGAAATGATTTCGATCAGTTCATTCGTAATTGCAGCTTGACGTGCGCGGTTGTAAGTCAGTGTGAGACCGTTAATCATCTCACCTGCGTTACGTGTCGCATTATCCATGGCTGCCATACGAGCACCCTGTTCAGAAGCAAAGCTTTCGAGCATGGCGCGGAAGATCTGTACCGAAAGGTTCCGCGGCAAAAGTTCTTCCAGGATATCTTCTTCTGAAGGCTCATATTCATAAAGAGCTTTCAGTTCAGCACCTTCTTCCTCAGTTGCTTCTTCAGTTTGTTCAGCAACCTGGAAAGGAATGACTTGCAGCGGCGTTACTTCTTGTGTAATGGCGGATACAAACTTGTTGTATACGACAGTACATACGTCGATTTCACCTTCTTCGTACATTGTACGAATGCGAAGTGCGATAGAATCAGCGTCTGTATATTGCGCGCCGTTCTTGGTCAGGTCTTCCATTGTTTCAAGGATTGTATCCCCGAATTGACGGTTAACCTGATCACGACCTTTGCGCCCCAAGCACAAGACTTTTACGGATTTGCCAGCTTCTTGAAGCTCGGCAATTTTATTCCGGGCATATCGACCAATGTTTGCGTTGAAACCGCCACACAGACCACGGTCAGAAGACACCAGCACGATGAGGTGCTTTTCGTCTTTGCCGTTACCTGCCAGCAGTTCCGGAGCGCCATCCACACCGTCGAAGCTCTTTGCAAGAGCCCCAACCATTGCTTCCATGCGCTCGGCATAGGGGCGAGACGATTCTGCTGCCATTTGGGCTTTACGCAGTTTCGCCGCCGCCACCATTTTCATGGCCGAAGTGATCTTCTGTGTCGATTTGACACTGTCGATCCTGATTTTTAGGTCCTTGAGGTTTGGCATATGCCTATTTCCTCTTCTTCAACGATGAAACTTAATTAGGCGAAAGACTTAGTGAAGTCGTCTAGGTACTTCTTAAGTTTTTCTTCTGTCTCATCGCTGAGCTTCTTCTCACCACGGATAGTGGAAAGAATTTCAGAACCATTTGCGCGAATGTCGTCAAGCATAGCAGCTTCAAAACGGTTTACGTCAGTAGCAGCGATACCGTCGAGGTAACCATTCACACCAGCGAAGATGGAAACAACTTGCTCTTCAACCGGAAGCGGAGAGAACTGCGGCTGCTTCAGCAACTCAGTCAAACGCTCACCACGTGCCAGCAGTTGCTGAGTGGACGCATCAAGGTCAGAAGCAAACTGTGCGAACGCAGCCATCTCACGATACTGGGCCAATTCCAGTTTAACGGAACCCGCAACCTGTTTCATGGCTTTGATCTGCGCAGAAGACCCTACACGAGATACAGACAGACCAACGTTTACGGCCGGACGGATACCTTTATAGAACAGTTCAGTTTCCAAGAAGATCTGACCGTCTGTAATGGAGATCACGTTTGTCGGAATAAACGCAGATACGTCACCACCTTGTGTTTCAATAACAGGCAGAGCTGTCAAAGAACCGGCACCCATGTCGTCAGACATTTTACAAGCGCGTTCAAGCAGGCGAGAGTGAAGATAGAATACGTCACCCGGATAAGCTTCACGCCCAGGAGGGCGACGCAGCAGCAGGGACATCTGACG
This sequence comes from Terasakiella sp. SH-1, assembly GCF_004564135.1. Lineage (NCBI taxonomy): Bacteria > Pseudomonadati > Pseudomonadota > Alphaproteobacteria > Rhodospirillales > Terasakiellaceae > Terasakiella > Terasakiella sp. SH-1. The sequence continues at coordinate 430,221 of NZ_CP038255.1, forward strand.
GTAAGCAACGGCCTGTTTGGACAGGTCATCGTAACCGATCAGGGCGTGCATGCCGTTGTCACGGAAGTATTCACCCATGGCAGCGCCACAGTACGGTGCAAGGAACTGCATCGGAGCAGGTTCAGAAGCTGTCGCAGCAACAACGATGGAATATTCCAGAGCGTTGTTCTCTTCAAGAACTTTAACCAGCTGAGCAACAGTAGAACGTTTTTGACCAACAGCAACGTAAACACAGTAAAGCTTTTCGCTTTCATCTTTAGCGTTGTCGTTTACGTTCTTCTGGTTCAACATTGCATCAAGGATGATGGCTGTTTTACCAGTCTGACGGTCACCAATTACCAATTCACGCTGGCCACGACCAACCGGGATCAAGCTGTCAACAGCTTTCAGGCCAGTTTGTACAGGCTCGTGTACGGATTTACGCGGGATGATGCCCGGCGCTTTTACTTCCATCAACTGGTTTGTAACGTCTTCCAGCGGGCCTTTGCCGTCGATCGGGTTACCCAGACCGTCAACAACGCGACCCAAAAGGCCCTTACCAACCGGTACTTCCACGATGGCGCCAGTACGTTTTACTGTGTCGCCTTCTTTGATAGCACGGTCATCACCGAAAATTACGATACCGACGTTGTCGGTTTCCAAGTTCAGTGCCATACCTTTCAAGCCACCAGGAAATTCAACCATTTCCCCTGCTTGAACGTTATCCAAACCATGTACGCGGGCGATACCATCACCCACAGACAATACTTGACCAACCTCAGCTACGTCAGCTTCGGTTCCGAAATTAGCGATCTGATCTTTGAGGATCGCAGAAATTTCCGCGGCGCGGATTTCCATCACCCAACCCCTTTCATGGCGAGTTGAAGATGTTGCAGCTTGGTACGCAGGCTAGAATCAACCATGCGTGAACCGACCTTGACGATCAAACCGCCAAGTACTGCAGGGTCCACCTTCTGTTCAACAGCGACATCACTGCCAATTGCTTCCTTGAGGGAAGCGGTCAACGAATCAACTTGCTTCTGCGTCAGCGCTTTAGAAGAAGTTACAGAAGCTGTAACTTCGCCTTTGTGCTCAGCAAGAAGCGCCTGAAAGCCGATAATCATGCCTTCAAGTTCAAAGAGGCGACGGTTTTGTGCCACCACTCCAATAAATCTTTTCGTGAGATCTGAAATTTGTGCCTTGTCCATGACAGCAGTCATGGCTCGGCCTTGTTCTTCGCGTGCGATCACAGGACTATGAACAAGTTTGGAGAGATCTTCCGATTCCGCCAGCATAGCTGACAGGTCAGAAAGATCCTGAGCCACTTGATCAACCGCGTTGTTATCCACAGCAAGCTCAAAAAGAGCCTGAGAATAACGACCGGCAAGTCCGCTTGCACCTTGTGCTTTAGAAGCCACTTGGGACAGCCCTCGACATTTGGTCCACCCGAAGGGACATGCGGTGCACGTCCCCAAACGACGATACCCTTCTCCTAAGCAAAAACACTTAGCAAATGAGTAGCGGTGTCATAACACACCGTCGCCCCAAGATGCAAGCAACCATCTCTTGCATGTGCAAATTAATCGAAACCGTGGGAAAATAAGGCGGATTCTCAACTGTGGTCATACCAGAATGGGCCTTTTTGAGGGCTCTTTTGTTGGGGAATCGAGCCCACCTGAGCGGGAATCTATGCGCAAGATTCTTACAAGAAACTATAGGGGTCGATATCGACCTGTACACGCACGCTGCGTCCCGGTGCAGTTCTTTCCAGCCAGTCTTTCAGGATGGCTTGAATAGGGATGTTTTTATCTGTCTTGAGGAGCAGGCGACGGCGATGTCGTCCCCGGATCATCGCCAAGGGGGCAGGGGCAGGGCCAAGGGCAAGGATGCCCTGACCATGTGGGGCATTGCGCCCCAGTGCGTTGGCGGTTTCATCAACCAGCACTTCATCTTCACCGGAAACAATCAGGGCAGCGAGGCGGCCAAAGGGGGGCATGCCTGCGGTTTTGCGTGCTTCGGCTTCGCATTCAAGAAAACGGTCACGCAAACCCGATTTCAGGGCTTTCATGACTGGATGGTCCGGCATAAATGTTTGCAGCATGACAGTGCCGGGGCGATCACCGCGTCCTGCGCGTCCAGCCACCTGATACAGCAGTTGGTAGGTGCGTTCACTGGCGCGTAAATCTCCACCGGACAGGCCCAGGTCGGCATCGACGACACCGACCAGTGTAAGCATGGGGAAGTGGTAGCCTTTAGCCACCATTTGTGTGCCGATCAGAAGGTCGACTTCATGATCTTCGATCTTGCGGACCAATTCGGCAGCTTGTGCGGGGGAGGTCACGGTATCACTGGCGGCAACAATGGCGCGTAAGTCGGGAAAGGTTTCGGCCACTTCTTCGGCCAGTCGTTCTACACCGGGGCCGCAGGCTGCAAAATTTCCTTCTGACTCGCAGTTTGGGCAGCTATGCAAGGGGCGGGTGAAAAAACCGCAGTGATGACATTGCAGTTTCCCGGCCTTGCGATGTTCCACCAGCCAGCTTGTGCAGTTGGGACATTGCAGACGATGCCCGCAAGAGCGGCATAAGGTTAAAGGGGCATAGCCGCGGCGGTTGAGATAGAGCATGACTTGCTCCCCTTTGGCGACGGTCTCTTTAATCGCGTTGATCAGGCTGGGCGAGAGCCATTTTTGCCGTTCCGGTTTATCGAGTCGCAGGTCAACCGTTTCCACCGCAGGCAGGGGGACATTGGCATGGCGTGCAGGCATGTGAAGATTGTCGTAGCGATGATCCCAGCTGTTAACCACTGTTTCCAGCGAGGGGGTGGCAGAGGCCAGAACCACCGGGCATTTCCCCATCTGGGCACGCACGACGGCCATGTCGCGCCCATTATATATGACGCCTTCTTCCTGTTTGAAAGACGCATCGTGTTCTTCATCCACGATAATCAGGCCAAGGTCTTTATAAGGCAAAAACAGGGCAGAGCGTGCCCCGACCACCACATGGGCCTGCCCACGAATAATGGCGCGCCATGTTTTTTTGCGCATGGATTGGCCGATGTCGGAATGCCACACAGCGGGTTCTACACCAAAGCGTTTTTTAAAACGTTGCAGCCATTGGGACGACAGGGCGATTTCCGGTAGCAAGACTGCCACCTGTTTGCCTTTGGATAGGGCCATGGCAATGGCTTCAAAATAAACCTCGGTTTTACCGGAACCAGGCACGCCGTCTAATAAGGTGACATTAAAGCCATTCTCGCCGCCCGCCCGTTCGGTTTTGGCAACCAGATCATCGGCAGCGACTTTTTGTTGTTGGGCCAGTTCATAACCATCCTGTTGCCAGTTCGGTTCCTGAAAGGGGCTGGGGTCACTGATATGGAGTGAATTTAAGGCCCCAGCCTCAAGTAATCCTTTTAAGACGGAGGTACCGCACCCGGCCTCACGCGCAATGTCGCTGGCGGCCATGGGGGGCATACCCTCCATAAAAGACAGAACACGTTCACGGGCTTTGGTGAGTTTTAACCCGTCAGGCTGATGAGGTGACTTTATATAAGCAGTTTTTGGGGCAGGGTCAGAGAGGGCACCGGGCACCGACATGACCATTTTTAAAATAGAACCGGCAGGTTGCAGGGTGTAGCGTGTCACCCAGTCAATAAATTTGCGCGACGGGGCCGGAATAGGGGGCTGGTCCAGTTTTTCAATAACGTTTTTCAGTTTTTCAAAGGGCAGGTCTGGGTTTTCGGCTTCTAAGGACCAAACAACACCCGTGCGTTCACGCGGGCCCAATGGCACGGTGACAAAATCGCCTTCACTGACTTCGATACCCGGTGGTAGCGCATAGTCATAAACCCCGCTTAAGGGCAGGGGAAGAAGGACGCTGATGCGTCGTTCCTGATCGGCAAAAAGGGACACGTCTAACCTTGTCATCCTCGCGAATGCGGGGATTTGTAAAACCAAATGAAAAAGGCCCTTGTCTGCACAAGGACAACGAAAAAATGATATTATGCGTTTTTATGTCATAAAGTCTTTACCTTATCACTTTAAAACGGCAATTTCATAGAAACACCCTGTTCGTGAAATATAGGGGTCTCTTTTAATAAGGTCTTTGGAAAAAAGATTTTCGAAGATAACAAGAAATGTGGAGCTTCACTTATGAAATTTTTTGTTGATACCGCTGATGTAACCGAAATCAAGGAATTGGCCGATGTGGGCTTGTTGGATGGTGTCACCACCAACCCGTCTTTGATTGCAAAATCGGGTCGCCCGTTTTTGGAGGTTGTCGCAGAAATTTGTAAGATTGTGGATGGTCCGGTCAGTGCCGAAGTCACGGCCCCTGATTTTGAAACCATGATGAAAGAAGCTGACGTTCTGCGCAAAATCGCTGATAATGTCGCGATTAAAGTCCCGATGACGCGTGATGGCATTAAAACTTGTAAGCATCTGTCTGATGATGGCTGTCAGGTCAATGTGACCCTGGTGTTCTCTGCGGCTCAAGCCTTGCTGGCGGCTAAAGCCGGTGCGGCCTTTGTGTCCCCATTCATCGGTCGCTTGGATGATTTGGGACAGGACGGGATGTCCTTGATTGAAGATATTGTTGAAATTTATGCCAATTACCCGGACCTGCAAACCGAAGTTCTGGCAGCGTCTGTGCGTGGCCCACTCCATGTGGTTCAAGCGGCTCAAGCTGGTGCAGATGTGGCAACGGTTCCGGCTAAGGCCCTGTGGCAGTTGTTTAACCATCCGCTGACAGATAAAGGTCTGGCGGCTTTTGAAGCCGACTGGGCGAAAACAGGGCAAAGTATTTTGTGATCTGAAAAAAACAGATCAAAGATATTAAAGTAGTGTGAAAGGTTCAAGCATGTCTGGCGAAAAAGAGGGTTCAACAGGTCAACTCCCCCTGAGCGATCAGGATGTGGTGGTGTATTTGCAGAAAAATCCTGACTTTTTTGTGGAAAACAAGGCTTTGCTGGAAGTGCTTGAACTGCCTGCACGCTATAGCGGGGAACAGATTGTTGATCTTCAACATGAAGCCTTAAAGCGCTTGCGGGCCAAGCAGGACATGCTGGTGGATAATTCCCGTTCCAACATGTCTATCCAGATGGCGACCCATGAGGCGGTGCTGGCCATGTTGGAAGCACGCACACTGGATGAATTGATTGGGATCGTTCAGGATGAATTGCCGATTTTACTTGATATTGATATGGCGGCGATTGCCTTGGAAGGGGCTGTGGAAACGATTGATATGTCCGCTGAAGGTATGCCTGTCTTATTACCCGCTGGGGAGGTGCAAAGACGCCTTGGGGATCAGGATGTTTCTTTGGTGGCATCGGTTCAACCCGGTGATCCTTTGTTTGGGGCGGCACGTGATCTTGTGCGTTCTGTTGCCATTGCACGCCTGTATTCCACAGAAACAATGCCTGCGGGGGTGTTAATCTTGGGGGCACGGGATGAAAACTCATTTCATCCCCATCAGGGAACGGAATTGATTACCTTTATGGCGCGTGTGGCGGAAATTCTGGTGGAACGTTGGCTCAGTGCCAGTGACATGGATGAATAAAATTGGCGACAAGCAAGGAAGCTTTGGACCGTATCACATTTGATTGTGAACCCGCCTTAAAAGAGGCGGTTGCCAATTGGCGCACATGGCTGGAAAGCGAACGTCGGGCCTCTAAACATACGCTGGATGCCTATTTGCGTGATCTTTCCGCCTTTTTTATTTTTGCACAAAATCTGCTGGGGTATCCAGCCGGTGTGGAAGATTTACGCACCTTTACAGCAGCTGATTTTCGGGGCTTTCTTGCTGATCGTACGGAAAGCGGGATTGCGCGCAGTTCGATTAATCGACAGATGTCGACCTTGCGTAATTTTTTCAAATACCTAGATCGTGAAAATATCTTGCAAAACCCGGCTTTGGCTGCGGTGCGTACACCCAAGCAAACACAAGCGGTCCCCAAAGCTTTGAGCCAGCAAGAGGCCGTGGTCTCCATGGATGCGATTGAAGGGTTAAGCGATGGTGATTGGCATGAAAGCCGGGGATTATCCTGGATTGCCAAACGTGATGCAGCGGTTTTGACATTATTATACGGCTGTGGTTTGCGTATTGGGGAAGCCTTGAGCCTGAAACAAAAAGATGCACCGACCTGCGATGTAATGCGCATTGTCGGGAAGGGCAAAAAAGAACGTTTGGTCCCTGTTTTACCTTTGGTGATCGAAGCGATTAAAGCCTACCGCGAAGCTTGTCCGTTTGAGCTAAAACAACGTGATGCCTTGTTTGTCGGGGCACGGGGCAAGCCACTTGACCCCGGTGTGATCCAGCGTCAAATCCGCAAATTACGTCCCTTGTTGAATTTACCGGAAAATGCCACACCTCATGCGCTACGCCATAGTTTTGCCACCCATTTGTTGGCAGGCGGCGGTGATTTACGCACGATACAGGAATTGTTGGGCCATGCGTCCCTTTCAACAACACAGCGCTATACAGCCGTGGATGCTGCCAAGCTGAATGCGGAATACAAAAAGGCACACCCACGGGCGTAAAGAAGTTCTCGTTACGAGATTACTCGCGTTTTTCAGCCTGGTCTTTGTTTGTCGCATCACCAAAAAAGAACTGCTTGGCAAAAATCAGCATGAGGAAGACAGCCAGAAGTTCAGCAGCAAAGGCTGTGAGCAGGTCTTCAGTGACGACGAAAGTCACGAGAAAAACAACGGCCATAATGACCCAGGCAAGATATCTCATGAGAATAAGAACTCCTGTATGAAAGTTAGTCGGATGTGACCTGAAAGATCGTCATCTCGTGGTTAAAGAAAATCGCCCCGCTTAACACGCCATGCAGGCAGGCCCCGGTGTCCAGTCCGATGCGGTGGGGCTCCAGTTTGGGGCCGGGGATGACTGTATGACCATGAACAACAAACACACCCTCAGGAAAAGGGCCGTCATGATCCAAAAAGCCATCCCTGATCCAGGCCCAATGCCTGGGGTGTTGGGATAAACGGTCTGAACTGAAATTTTCTTCCAGCGTTTTTTGAGGGTCAACACCAGCGTGAACGCATAAAATGCTGCCACTGCGATAAAAGGGATAAAAGTTTTGAATATAATCAATGCGTTCTTGGCGAAGCGCCTGTATCAGGGCCTTTTTATGAGAGGCTGCTGAGATATCGGCAATGGGCGGAATTTCAATTTGCAGATTTTCCAAAGTTGAGAGACCGCCATTGCCACGCCACATCCGCCATGTCGGGCGATAGGCCGCATCACTGGCATTTAAAACACGCAAGAGAAGCTGTTCGTGGTTCCCTAAAATCGGGATGATATTCCAGTCATCAATGCCTTCCCGAATATAGTCGATGACTTCGATGGCGGCGTCACCACGATCAAGAATATCACCTAATAAGACAAGGTCGACTTGCTTGGCATCCTGGGGAAGAGATTTGCGAATACAGGGAATGGCTTTTCGCAGCAGGTCATAGCGCCCGTGAATATCCCCAATGGCGACAAGACAAACATCTTTGTCCGGTGTACCGGGGATCGGGAAGGGTTTTCTAACAATTTCCACGTAAGCGCCTTTTAAAACTCAGCTTGTTGTGCTCTGACTTCGACCACTTTCTTACTCGCTTCAATGGCATCATTCAAGGTTTCAATGCCACGGGCTTTCAGCATGGGGATCATACGCAGGAAAATACCGGCTGTCACCAATGCATCGCCAATGGCAGTATGACGTCCTTCAATTTCAATACCGAAACGTTTGGCAATGTCATCCAGTGAATGTTGATCTGTATGATCATGTAAAATGACGGACAGCAGAAGGGTGTCAAGAACAGGTTGGTCAAAAGAGATATTGCAATCGTCTTTTTTGAGTTCAAGAAATTTCATGTCAAAGGCTGCATTATGGGCAACCAGAACGGCCTGATCGACAAAATCATGGAATTGGGGCAGGATGATTTGTGCGGGTGGTTTGTCTTTGACCATTTCATCGGTAATGCCATGAAACTTGATGGAAGCCTTGGGGATTTTACGCTTGGGATTGACCATGCGGGCAAAGGATTCCCCTGTTAAAATCCGGCCATTCACGATCCGCACACCGGCAATAGCGATGATTTCATCGCCTTGGGAGGGTTTTAATCCCGTGGTTTCCGTATCGAAAATAACAAAGGGCAGATCGCTTAAGGGGCAATTGCCCAGTTCATCGGAAATAGCGCTGGGCTGATTGAGCAAGCCGAAATCATAAAATTCAGGTCGTGCGGGAAGTTCCTCACTGGTGCGGTCCGCAATGGGGCGATGGGCGGCCAACATAGGCAGGCGAATACGTGCCCGTGTGGCGTCAATGCTTTCACTCCACATGGCACAGCGATGATGTTCCAGAATATCGCGCAGGCTCATGCCGCCGATGGATTCTTTCAGATTGATATCGAGCCAGCTGTCGATTTCAGCCGAACTTAACGGCATTCCTTCCCAGATGATATCTATATGGATGCGATCTTCCCGGCTGGAACTTTGAAGATCGAACTCTCCAGCTCCTGTAGCCTGATGGATATTATGAACAATTTGATCCAGAGCCAGCAACAGGGAATGGCTGTCGCCATGCAGCCAGCAGGGAATCCCGGTCATGACAGCTTTGATGTTTTGCTCGTCACTCAATCTGAGAGAGACAAGGCTGAGTAAATTGGCCGAATAAATATCGGCCATGGGCCAATGGCTGGTGGCAAGGCCGTGATATTCGTTGGCCAGTTCATCAATCCGGGCAGATAGGGAAAGGCTTTCTTTTAGAACAACCTGTTGAAAACGCTCGCGCAGTTCAGGTGCCATCTCCTCAGGGGTGTTGAGCATTTCAGCAGCAGCACGCAGGTTGGCAACAGGCTGGCGCAAGCCTTCGGTGGTCTCGCGCAATAAATGGTCCCGTTTCCCAAGGGCCGTCAGGTCGTCGGTGACATCTTCAAAGGTCAGAACATAGCTTTGCGGGATATGTTCATCCGGGTCCAATGTCAGGGTCATGCGTGCTTCCAGCGTATAGCGCCCATCACATGTGGCGCAGACAAACGAGGTGCTTAACCCTTCTGGATGGTTGTGGTGGCGTTTTTCAGCCAGCCGGTTGCGCAGGCGACGCAAGCTGTGCATGAGTGGCGGGCGATCAATCACGCTGAACAGGGAACGCCCCAGGCCAATATCACCACTGACATGCAGTAAAGACAGGGCCTTTTGGTTATAAAGCAGAACCTGATTATTCAGATTGCAGATAATCACTCCTTCGTAAAGGTCCTTTAAGACCGTTTCCAATGTCCGTTTTTGTTCGTTTGTTTGGGCTGTGGCATCGCTGATAGCCTTATCAACTTCGATACGTTGTTTGCGATATTGACGGGCCAGATCACGCACGGTTTCTGGCAGGTGGTCCAGATAACGCCCGGAATTGACTTCGATGGAATGATCGTGATTGCTGTGCAAGATCGTTTGAATATCGCGGATCAAGCCTTGAATAGGACTGGCGATATTGATGTCAAAGAGGACCCCAATGGCAATAATGCACAGGGTACAGAGAAGCCCCGCGCCCAACCCAAAGAGAAAAAGCGAAGTGGCCGGGTCGTTATGTGTTTGAATATGATCAAAGGCAAAACTGAAGGTCAGGGCAATCACAAGCGTGATGCAAACGCATAAAAGGGCAAAAAACAGAAGGGTGCGTACACGAAGGCTGAGTTTTGAAATGCGTCTGAGCATATTCCCCACTTGTCAGAGACGTTATTTACACGTCTCCTAACAGCTCCTTTACGCGTTTTGTCAGTTCACTGGTTGAAAAAGGTTTGGTGACATAATCATTGGCACCTAAGGCAAGACCTTTTTCTTTTTCAACTTCACGGCCCTTGGCGGTCAGCATAATGATTGGAATTGCGGCCCATTCTTCAGATCGGCGCAAGGTCTGGCAGACGTCATAGCCGTCACGTCCCGGAATCATGAGATCAAGCAGAATTAAATCCGGTGTTTTTTCCACAACAGATTCCAGTGCTTCGTTGCCATCGCGTGCAATGCGCACGTCATAGCCGGCTTGTGTCATCAGAAATTCAAGTGATAGGACGATATTGGGTTCATCATCCACAATCAGGACCGATTTGGTCATATTGGTTTCGTGCCTCCCGAAAGTATTCTTTGGATTTTTTATAATCCTTATTTTTACATCATAACATGTTTTTATGCACATGACATAGCGATGTAGTCCTGCTAAAAGACAAGAAACTCTGTTTCTCATTCTTACTATGGATATAAAAGCACGATGGCTTCCTATCAATACGTATATGTCATGAAGGACCTGTCCAAGGTCTATCCGGGCGGGAAGAAAGTTGTTGAGAATGTATTTCTCTCTTTCTTACCGGGCGCAAAAATCGGTGTGTTGGGTCACAACGGGACGGGTAAATCTACCCTGATGAAAATCATGGCGGGCCTTGATACGGAATATAATGGGGAAGCCTGGGCTGCCGAAGGGGCAAAAGTTGGTTACCTGCCACAGGAACCTCAGCTTGATGCGACAAAAACCGTTGCTGAAAACGTGATGGACGCATTGGGTGATGCCAAGGCTGACCTGGATCGTTTCAATGAAATTTCTGCCAAATTCATGGAACCCATGGACGATGACGAAATGAATAACCTGCTGGCTGAACAAGGTGAATTGCAGGAAAAAATTGATGCGGCAAACGGTTGGGAAATCGAACGTACGATCGAGATTGCCATGGATGCGCTGCGTTGCCCACCGGGTGACTGGTCTGTGGATAAGCTTTCTGGTGGTGAAAAACGCCGTGTGGCCCTGTGTAAGCTTTTGTTGGAAAAGCCTGACCTGCTGCTACTTGACGAACCGACCAACCATTTGGATGCAGAATCGGTTGCATGGCTGGAGCGTTTCCTTGAAACATATGAAGGTACTGTTGTGGCCGTCACCCATGACCGTTACTTCCTGGATAATGTGGCAGGCTGGATTCTGGAATTGGATCGTGGTCGCGCTATTCCGTATGAAGGCAACTATTCTGAATGGTTGAAGCAGAAGCAGAAGCGTTTGGAGCAAGAATCCAAAGAAGAAGCTTCTCGCCAGAAAACACTGGCTCACGAAATGGAGTGGATCAAGCAATCCCCGAAAGCGCGCCAAGCCAAATCCAAAGCCCGTATCAAGGCTTATGATGAACTGCTCAATAAAGATATTAAAGAGCAGATCAACAATGCCCAAATCGTTATCCCGCCAGGGCCGCGTCTGGGTAATGTGGTTATCAAGGCTGAAGGTGTGGCTAAAGGGTTTGACGATAAACTGCTTTATGAAAACCTTGAATTCAACCTGCCAGCAGGTGGTATTGTTGGGATTATTGGACCAAACGGTGCGGGTAAGACAACTTTGTTCCGTATGATCACAGGTCAGGAAACACCGGATGCCGGGACATTCACGGTTGGTGAAACGGTGAAGCTTGGTTATATCGACCAGTCGCGTGACAGTCTGGATGACAATAAGACCGTGTGGGATGAAATCTCCGATGGTTTGGATGTGATTGAATTGGGCAAAGGCTCGATGGCGTCACGTGCCTATGTATCACGCTTTAACTTCAAGGGTGGCGACCAGCAAAAGAAAGTTGGTCAACTGTCTGGTGGTGAGCGCAACCGTGTACATTTGGCAAAAATGCTTAAAGAAGAAGCCAACGTGCTGTTGCTCGATGAGCCGACCAACGATTTGGACGTGGATACACTGCGTGCACTGGAAGAAGCTTTGGAAAATTTCGCGGGCTGTGCGGTGGTGATCTCACACGATCGCTGGTTCCTTGACCGTATTGCCACTCACATTCTGGCCTTTGAAGGCAACTCTGAAGTCGTGTGGTTTGAAGGAAACTATGAAGATTATGAAGCCGATCGCAAACGCCGTTTGGGTGCCGATGCTGATCAGCCGCACCGTATTAAGTTCAAGCCGTTGACACGCTAGTCAGGCTGAATAAGCGAATAAAAAGAAGGCAGCTTTCGGGCTGCCTTTTTTATTTTGGGGCTGACCCAGATAAAAGTGAGGGGCGAACGTTAGAAATTCATGCTTTATAAATGGCTTAACCATATTAATTAGAGTATCTTTATTTCCACTTTAAGTTTCTTCTAACTCTAAGCTTGGTGTCGGTTCTAAACGTGCGATTTATATCTATATCTCCAATCACCAAATTGATTGCTTTCATGATGGCCTTAGTTGTTATTGCCGTTTTCTTTATCGGCAGTAAGTGGCTTCATATTGTCAATTATTATGGGCCAATCGTTAAGACCACTTATGAAATCAGAAACAATCTGGTTGAAGCTCACTTATGGTTTGAAGAACTTATATCGGGTGACAAAACAGTTTCGTTGGAAAGTGTGTTGGATATTGTTGATCGCTCAATCATCAATAGTGATCTAATTCTTGCTGGTGGGGCCATAGAGTCGGGCGAAATTCAACCTCTCACAGGGGATGAACCGCGTCTTCAGTTTAAGGCTGTTTTATCAGACCTTCAGGTTTTTAGATCGGTCATTCTGAAACGTCATGCAAGCCGTTTGTTATCTTATACAGGTTCACCGATTGACCAGGAGTTTGACGAGCTTTTTACTGATATTCAAATGCAGCTCAAATCATTTAATCTCCAGATGCAATCAGAAGAACATAATTACAGGCAACAGATTGTTACACTCTCGCTGTTGGTTTTAATTCTTTTATTTTTGGGGGCTCTTATTAGTGCGGTGTTGATTTCTCGTATAGAGAAAAAGCAAACCGTCCTCGCCTCTGGTTTGAAGCAGGCGCAAAAAATCGCACGGCTTGGGAACTGGTCACTGGATTTGAAAACCAATACTCTGGAATGGTCAGATGAAATATTCCAGATTTTCGGAACAGATAAGACTGAGTTCTCGCCAGATTACGAGGCGTTTTTGAATACGATCCATCCTGAGGACCGTGCTTATGTTAACGAACACTATAAAGGTGCCGTTGAGGGGTGTTTTTCCTATGATATTCAACATCGTATCATTCGACAGGATAATGGTGAAACGCGCTGGGTTCATGAGGTGGGTGAACATCAACGCGACAGTGATGGCAATGTGATTAAATCCGTTGGGACAGTACAGGATATTACAGAACAAAAAGAAGCCGAATTACAACTGCGTGATGCTTTAAAAGACGCAGAGCGTATGCATGAGGCCGAAGCTGCCAATAAGGCGAAGTCCCAGTTCTTGGCTGCGATTAGCCATGAACTTCGTACCCCTTTAACAGGAGTTCTTGGTTTTTCAGATTTGCTTTTGGATGATAATATCTCCGCAGAAAGTAAGCTTAAGGTTGAGCGTATTAAAAATTCAACCAGCTCTCTTTTGCGTATTATTAATGATGTTTTGGATATGTCTAAGCTTGAAGCTGGTAAAATGGAGCTGGAGCGACTTGATTTTGATCTCAGGGGAATGGTTGATGAAGTGGCGAGTCTATTCAGTAAAAAGAGATCAGGGGAAAAGGATTTAGGCTGGAATATCAATATTTCTGACAAGATCCCCTCTTCTATAAACTCAGACCCAACCCGTGTGCGCCAAATTTTGGTCAACCTGATGGGAAATGCTTATAAATTTACCCCGGCAGGTGAGATTTTAATTCGATGCGAACAGGTTAGGGAGAATGACGAGAGATCTTTCCTGAAATTCACGATATCTGACACAGGGATTGGTATGGATGATGCCACGCTTGGGTCCATTTTCACAGAATTCACACAAGCTGATGCCTCTATTTCCCGTAAATATGAAGGAACGGGGCTTGGGCTGACGATCACCAAGCATCTGGTTGAACTGCTTGGTGGTCAAATCGGTGTGGAAAGTGTTGTTGGTAAGGGAAGTACATTTTGCTTTACCCTTCCTTTTGTGGAAGGCAAACCTGTTCAACAAGACCGCCATCATTCAGGTACAGATTATAAGGCAGTGCGAAATTTGAATGTATTGCTTGCTGAGGATAATCGTATCAATCAAATCGTGATTCAGAAGTTTCTTGAGAAGTTTGGCCATCAGGTCAGTATTGCCCATAACGGGGTTGAGGCTGTTGAAATGCATAAGACAAATGAGTATGACCTTATTTTGATGGACGTGCGCATGCCTGAAATGGATGGCCCCACTGCAACACGAATGATCCGTTCCTTAGGGGAAGGGAAAGAAGAGATCCCAATCATTGCCGCAACGGCAGATGCTGTTGTAGAGCATGTAGAAGGCTATTTTGAAGCCGGTATGGACGCTTATGTCAGTAAGCCATTAGACTGGGGGCAGCTTGTTCTAACGATTAACAAAGTAATGGATGAAGATGTCCATATTTTAAAAATGGATGGGGATTGATATCCATTTCAAAAGTAAGAAGGGCTCACGCTTTGATCGCTTATTTCAAGCGAAATTCACACCACATCGTAACGTTAAAATTAACGTGGTGATTTGAGAGAACGCATAAGAGTATGCTTCTCCTTCATAAAAGGCGTAGGTGGCCCAAGGACTGTAAAATTAATCTTGCAGCAGCTTCATCGGGTTATTGATGAATTCACGGTAATGGCGCACTTCGGCAACAGGTAAGCGGAAGGTTTTACCGTTGACCTTGCGATAGCCGTGATAATGACCAATCAATTTATTGTAGCTGATGAAAGCATCATCAAAAAGCCAGACCTGCACACAGTCTTTATCAAAGACAGGAGGTAATTTTTCCAGTGTTGTTGTGAAATTGTCTTGAGGTTCTGCAAACTGATGTTTTTCGTCAGTTGCGATCAAGTCCATCAAGTCTTGTACAGCAGCTTCGATCTGGGCGCGATAGCTTTCTTCTTCCACATCTTCAAGAAGGTCAAACAAGAAGTCTTGTGCAAGCTCAGCCCCGTACATTTCCAGTAAGATATGCGGGTTGAGATCATCTGTGGTCATCAGCACGTTGCTTCCTCATGGTTGTTTACCTTTAAACAGTATGAAACGTGATGAGATTTAGGTCAAGCCACTGCGTGTACTCTATTGGGATAAAAACTTATACGTTTGTGCTATGTACTACGTATGTCCCCTTATGGGTAATGTTTAGTTTAAGTTGAGTTTTGCTGTTTCACGTACAAGCGCACGATAAAAAATATGGCGACCGATCTTGGCGGTGCGTGTCATTTTATGGGCCCAGCTTGGGTTGACGTAATCGGCATGATACCACAAGGCATTGGATGTAGGGTCAGTATAGATACCGGCCAGATAGAGGCGGGCCACCTGCTGAGCATTGCGCCAGGCTTCCAGTTCTTTCGGGGTATCTGTTTTACCATCGCAATACCAGGAAAACTGACAACGGTGCAGGCGGGCGCTGCGGCTGTGTTTCACAACACCGCAGATGGTATCGGGGAATTTTTTGTTGGCAACACGGTTCATCGTGACCCCGGCAACAGCCAGTTGACCGTTCAGAGATTCTGAACGGGATTCCCAATAGATATTGAGGGCAAGGCACCGTAGTTCGCTGGTATCGACCACCAGGTTATGGGAGGTAATGCTGTTATACTGGCGGGCAAAACTATCAGCTTGCGAGGCCGGGCGTTTGTCCTGATGATATTCATCCCAGGGGATAAAGCCTGTAACACCCAAAAAAAGGCATAGACTTACTGTCGTGATTGTCAGTAGTCGTCCCAAGGGCGTAGCCGTGAGTGATGTCATCGAACGCATGTATCTATCCACATCTGTTTCAGTTACAGGTCCGACGATTGGGCAACCAGCACTTTCAGGTTGATTGCGTCTCAGTTAGGCGTGACCTATTTTTATTTTTCGAAGATCACCAAGGGGTCGGACAGCATTAGCGCCTCTTATGCGCGGGGTAGATATATGAAAAACTGCAGATGAAGTCAAGATTATGTTGCGTTGCAAAAATAGCACAGATTAACCATCTGATATTGCATGATTTTTAAAGTATGCGTAGAGTTGTCAAGCTTTTAATAATCCTAAACTGCTTGTGTCATGAGTTTTGAATATAACCCTCCGGCCGATTTGCCTGATCCGCTATATATTGATGATTTTATTGTAGTTGTGAATAAACCTAGTGGATTACTGTCTGTTCCCGGGCGTGCGCTGGAGCATCGCGACTGTTTGGAAACACGCTTAAGGGAGAGTTTTTTCTCGATTCAAACCGTTCACCGTCTGGATATGGATACATCCGGCGTGATGATTTTTGCACTGCAAAAAGAGGCGCATCGGATTCTGTCCAAACAGTTTGAACTCAAGCAAACATCCAAGAGCTATGTTTGTCTGGTTGATGGTTATGTGGAGCAAGAGGAAGGAGAAATAAATTTACCGCTGAGGTGTGACTGGCCCAACCGCCCGTTGCAGATGGTTGATTTTGAACAGGGGAAAAAAGCACAGACTTTTTGGCGTGTATTAGAGCGTTGTGAAGAGGGGATAACGCGGCTTGAATTGACCCCGATTACGGGGCGTTCTCATCAATTACGTGTGCATTGTAAGGAGTTGGGACATCCTATTTTAGGCGATCGTTTCTATGCCCCGCAAACCGTTGTCAAAAAAGCAAAACGCCTGTGCTTGCATGCCCAGGCGCTTGAAATTTTCCATCCACAGACAGAAGAGATAATGAGGTTTGAATGTTCGGCTGATTTTTAGTTTGTTGCTTGATCAACACTATCAATCAATTGAGCTGTCTTATTCTTCAGCGCATCAATCAACCCATTGACCTTACCGCCATTGCGTTTGATGACAGAGGCAAATTCAGAACGTTGGGTCTGGCTCATGCTTACACCAGCAATGAGAACATCAACAACCTTCAGATTCCCTTCTTTGTTCGCCTTAACACGCCAGTCAACAATGACAGGTTCACTGGTTGTGGGGCGATCAATCTTGGAACGTACGATCGCATCTTTGTCATTTTTTGCCATGGATTGGGTGACTTTCAGGGTGATATTTTTCCCTGAGTAATCTTTGAAACGGTTGGCGTAGGTGACAATGATGAAATCTTCGAAAAGTTTGAGATATTCTTCTTTTTCCGCAGGTTTCGCCTTTCGCCAATAACGTCCCAGAACCCATTTGCCAATGGCACGTACATCAAAGCCATCGTTTAAGATCATGCGAAATTCTTTTTGCAGGGCGGCATCATCTTCAATCGTGCGGAAAGAATGCATGGCTTTGTCAGCCATCGTTTGGACAAAACCCTCAGCCTCTTTGGCAAAATCTTTCGCAATGGCACCTGTTGCATTTAATGTTAAAAATGCAGATAGAAGGGCAATGGTAAAAAAACGACGTGTCATCATTAGGCGTGGTCCTTAACGTGCTTCGGTGATTTCTTCATCACCGGGGGCCGGGGCCTCAAAATCAAAGGACAGGCTTGGAGCTGCCTTTACTTTCGGCGCATCACTATTCATGATTTCAGCCTGACGGCGTTGCATATAGAAGCTGCGCATGGCAACGTAAGGATCAAGGGAGTTCTTTTTGATGTCTTCCAGCGCATCATAATAATAAGCACGTGTATCTACAGCACTTACAACAGAGCGGCCAGTGGGGAAGCCATCACGGTTTGTATTGTTTGCCCAGGCATTGATCGGGTCTGTGAAATAATCAACGACCAAGCCGACAGTATCACGTGGGCTGGAGGGGCCAAAGATCGGCAGAACAATGTATGGACCGTCGCCAACACCCCAAACAGCCAGAGTTTGGCCGAAATCTTCGCTGTGTCGTTTAAAGCCCATGTCTTCGGCAGCATCGTTAAAGCCAAGGACACCAACGGTGGTATTAATGGCAAAACGCGAGGCCGTGTTCAGGGCGCGTTCGCCTTCACCTTGTAAAATATCATTCAGCAGAACAATCGGTGTGCTGAGGTTGGACAGCATATTGTGAATGCCTTCCTGCACAGGTGGCGGCAGAAATGCACGATAAAGTGTTGCCGCAGGACGCATGAACCAAGTATCGACCAATTCATTGAAACCATAAACCGCACGGTTTACGCCTTCCAGCGGGTCGTTTACCTCATCAACAGCTTCTGGTTGACTGGCACAGCCTGAGAGAATCACAGCAACAGCAGCGATTCCACCAAGTTTTTTCATCAAACTTTTTTGCGTCACGGGCTTTGTCATTCTACACCGATTTCTTTTTTGTTTTCGCTTTTCAGTAATAAAGACAATGACTTATGGATTTAAATCAAATTGTATCTATTTCTGGGTCCGCACATGTTAATACAAACATTCTGTCTGTTAATATGCAAAACCAATCAATGAACTACCATAGCGTAGCTTAAAATACCAGCACTGGAAACAATGAAAAAATCATCACTCCTTTCTGGCTGTTGCACTTTTATCACAGTGTTAGGGGGTAACTCATAAAATAGCCTTGCCTATATTTCTGGGAAATCCCGTAAAGGACTGGATGTCTACCCTCAAATACATCTCCGCCAAACAAGTCTATTTTATGAGTTACACCCTAAATGACCCTTGCAATCATATAAAGATATGTTTATATCTTAAATCAAGTTACAAGAGGCTAGGTTTTAAGAAATGGACAGGATACTAACAGCGCTGAAAGCTTTGGGGGAGCCTACGCGTATGCGGGTGATGGCTTTGTGTGCCCAGGGTGATTTGACAGTGTCTGAGCTGGTTCACATTTTAGGTCAAAGTCAGCCGCGTGTATCGCGTCACCTTAAGTTGTTGTGTGAAGCTGGTCTGTTACAGCGCTTGCGTGAAGGTAGCTGGGTCTTTCACCGTCTTGCCATAGATCAGGTGGAGGCCGGGTTTGTGCGCAAGCTGGTCGATTTGATCCCCAAAGAAGATGAGGTTTTATTGCGTGATCGTGAGCGTTTGGAGGAAGTTAAACGTGAGCGGGCGCAAAAGGCTGCTGATTTCTTTGGTCAAAATGCACAACGTTGGGCAGAAATTCGGGCGTTGCATGCCGATGATAAAGAAGTTGAGACCATTTTGCTTGAAACACTTGCCCCTGATCAGACGCAAGACTTTCTGGATATTGGGACAGGTACGGGGCGCATGATGGAAGTTTTTTCCCCCCATATCCGTCAGGGATGGGGCATTGATTTATCTTCTGAGATGCTTTCCATTGCACGGGCCAATCTGGAAGAGGGGGGCTATGGCAATTGTGCGGTTCGTCAAGGTGATATGTATCAGGTGCCCTTTAGTGCAGAAAGTTTTGACCTGGTGAGTATTTATCAGGTGCTGCATTATACAGATGAACCTTCGCGCGCGATTGCCGAAGCTTCTCGTGTTCTGCGCTCCGGTGGTAAATTGTCGATCGTCGATTTTGCCCCTCATGAAGAAGAAAATTTACGTAGTGAATATCAGCACCGCCGACTGGGCTTTTCAGAAAGTGAACTGTCCCTTTTGTGTGAAGAAAGCGGGTTGAGTATTTCCCAAATTTGCCAAATTCCCGGCAACCCCTTAACAGTCACTGTTTGGGTTGCGACGAAACAATAGATACAAACTGATGATGAAATCTGCATGTCAGCAGATGATGGAGAAAATAAAGTGACGATTAAAGAAGAACAACAAGCCATCCTCAAAGGATTGCCTGTGGCCGCCCCGCTTCCCAATGATGTGAATGTGTCTTTTGAATTTTTCCCGCCGAAAACGGAAAAGATGGAAGAAACCCTTTGGGCATCGTTGAAACGTTTGGAACCACTGAACCCGCAGTTTGTCTCTGTGACTTACGGGGCTGGCGGGACAACACGTGAGCGTACCCATAATACGGTTGTCGGGATTCAAAAAGAAACCTCCATGACCGCAGCTGCGCACCTGACGTGCGTTGGCTCTTCAAAGGCTGAAATTGACGAAATTGCTGATCGTTACTGGGAAGAAGGTATCCGTCATATTGTGGCGTTGCGTGGCGACCCGGCAGAAGGCGATAATATTTATAAGCCGCATCCTGATGGCTATGCCTATGCTGTGGACTTGATTGAAGGGCTGAAAAAACGTCATGATTTTGACATCAGCACAGCAGGTTATCCCGAAACACATCCAGAAGCACCAAGCGCACAGTTTGATCTGGATTATTTGAAAAAGAAAGTGGATGCCGGGGCTGACCGTGTTATCACGCAATATTTCTTTGAAGCTGAAACCTTCTTGCGCTATCGCGACAAAGCAGCCGCCGCTGGCGTGAATGTGCCGATCATTCCAGGCATTTTGCCTGTGACCAACTTTAAGCAAGTCTTGAAAATGTCTGAGATGTGCCAGACAAATGTGCCCGCATGGCTGGCTGATTTGTTTAATGGTTTGGATGATGAACCTGAAACACGCAAATTATTGGCCGCAACGGTGACGTCAGAGCTGTGCCGCGTGCTTCACGCCAATGGTGTGAAAGACTTCCACTTCTATACTTTGAACCGTGCAGATTTGACCTTTGCCTTCTGCCATATTCTGGGTGTTCGCCCGAAAGGAGCCCAATCATGACCACACGTGATGATCGTCTGGCCTATCTGAAATCAGAAGCCGAAAAACGTATTCTCATTCTGGATGGGGCCATGGGCACCATGATCCAGCGCTATGGGCTGACAGAGGCTGACTACCGTGGGGAGCGTTGTGCCGATTGGGGGCAGGATGTGAAGGGCAATAATGATTTGCTGTCTATCACCAAGCCGGAAGTCATCAAGGAAATTCACCGTGAATATCTTGAGGCCGGGGCAGATATTCTGGGCACCAATACATTTTCTTCCACAACGATTGCACAAGCTGATTACGCCATGGAAGAACTGGCTTATGAAATGAATGTGGAAAGTGCGCGTATCGCCCGTGAAGTAGCGGACGAAATGACGGCAAAAACACCGGATCGCCCGCGCTTGGTTGCAGGTGCGATGGGGCCAACAAACCGGACAGCCTCTATTTCCCCGGATGTGAATGATCCGGGCTATCGCAATGTCTCTTTTGATGAACTGCGTTTGGCCTATCGTTCAGCTGCCAAGGGCTTGCTTGAAGGCGGCGCAGACCTCCTGATCGTGGAAACCATCTTTGACACGCTCAATGCCAAGGCTGCGCTTTTTGCTATTGAGGAATTGTTTGATGAGCAAGGCTGGTCTGTACCGATCATGATTTCCGGGACATTGACGGATGCGTCTGGTCGTACCCTGTCCGGTCAAACAGCAGAAGCTTTCTGGAATTCCGTTCGTCATGTGAAGCCGTTTTCTGTGGGGTTAAACTGTGCCTTGGGCGCTGATTTGATGCGCCCGCATATCGCAGCCCTGTCTGCTGTGGCTGATACCCATGTGTCGACTTATCCAAATGCCGGTTTGCCCAATGAGATGGGTGGCTATGATGAAACACCGGAAGAAATGGGTGAGGCTTTGAAAGAATGGGCTGAGAGTGGGCTGATTAATATTGTCGGTGGTTGCTGTGGTACGAGCCCAACGCATATTAAAATCATTGCCGATTCTGTTGCGGGCGTAACGCCACGTCCGGTGCCGGAGCTGGATGCCAAAATGCGCCTGTCCGGTCTTGAGCCGTTTAACATTGCGTCCTGACAGAGAGAGTGAAAATGACAAATCAACAAGCAACATTTATCAATGTCGGTGAGCGTACAAACGTTGCAGGCTCAGCCAAGTTTAAACGATTGATCGCAGAAGAGCAGTATGACGAAGCCTTGAGTGTGGCTTTGCAACAAGTGGAAAACGGGGCCAATATCATTGATATCAACATGGATGACGCCATGATTGATAGCGAAAAAGCCATGGTGCGTTTTCTGAACCTGATTGCGGCAGAACCTGAAATCGCACGTGTGCCGATTATGGTCGATAGTTCAAAATGGTCTGTGATTGAAGCGGGCTTGCAATGTGTACAGGGCAAGGCGGTTGTAAACTCTATCTCCTTAAAAGAAGGCAAAGAGCAATTCGTTGAACAGGCCAAGAAGATTAAACGCTATGGTGCGGCTGTAGTCGTCATGGCTTTTGATGAAAAAGGCCAGGCTGATACCAAAGACCGCAAGGTGGAAATCTGTAAAAACTCTTATGATATTCTGGTCAATGAAGTAGGTTTTCCCCCCGAAGACATCATTTTTGACCCCAATATCTTTGCGGTTGCCACAGGGATTGAAGAACACGATAACTATGCGGTGGATTTCATTGAGGCTGCGCGCATTATTCGTCGTGATTGCCCCCATTGTCATATCTCTGGCGGTCTGTCCAACGTGTCCTTCTCGTTTCGTGGCAATAATCCGGTTCGTGAAGCTATGCATTCGGTCTTTTTGTATCATGCCATTCAGGCAGGTATGGATATGGGCATCGTGAACCCGGCCCAGCTGGAAGTCTATGATGAAATTCCGGCAGAACTGCGTGAGCGTGTGGAAGATGTGATCTTGAACAAACGCTCTGATGCGACAGACCGTTTGTTGGAAGTTGCCGACAAATATAAAGAAAAAGGCGGGTCTAAAGCCGCCACTGTTGATCTGTCCTGGCGTGAAAAACCTGTGGCTGAACGCTTGTCTTTTGCGCTGGTCAAGGGCATTGATCAGTTTATTGAAGAAGACACCGAAGCGGCACGTCAAATGTTTGACAAGCCGATTGAGGTGATTGAAGGCCCTTTGATGGACGGCATGAATGTGGTCGGTGATCTGTTTGGTGCAGGTAAAATGTTCCTGCCTCAAGTGGTGAAATCTGCTCGTGTGATGAAAAAGGCGGTGGCCTACCTGATGCCGTTTATTGAAGATGGCAAGGAAGCGGGGTCTGAGACGGCGGGTAAAGTCTTGCTCGCCACGGTAAAGGGCGATGTCCACGATATCGGTAAAAATATCGTTGGTGTGGTTCTGCAGTGTAACAACTTCGAAGTGATTGATCTGGGCGTGATGGTCCCGACAGAGAAAATCCTTGAAGAAGCACAGAAGCACAATGTGGATATCATCGGGCTGTCCGGTTTGATCACCCCATCACTGGAAGAAATGGTCAATGTGGCGCGTGAAATGAAGCGTCTGGACATGAATATCCCGCTGCTGGTTGGTGGGGCGACCACCTCCAAGGTGCATACGGCAGTGAAGATTGATCCGTCTTATGAACATCCGACGGTTCATGTGCTGGATGCGTCGCGCGCCGTGGGTGTCTGTTCCAACCTTCTATCTGAAACCCGGCGTGACGGTTTTGTTGCCAACCTGGCCGAAGAATATGAACAGACCCGAATTGCACGGGCGAAAAAGCAAAAAAGTGGCAACAAGATTTCTCTGGATGATGCGCGTAAAGCCAAGCAGCCGATTGATTGGGATAACTTCAAGGCGGTGAAACCCAGCTTCTTAGGCACGAAAACTTTTGACGAGTATCCGCTGGATGATCTGGTGGAACGTATCGACTGGACACCGTTCTTCCGCACATGGGAATTGGCTGGGACATATCCGAAGATTTTGGATGATAAGGTCGTGGGGGAAGAGGCAACCAAGCTGTTTGCTGATGCTCAAGAGATGCTGAAACAAATCATTTCTGAAAAATGGCTGACAGCCAAGGCTGTGATTGGTTTCTGGCCGGCGAACTCAACACCGGATGACAGCATTCGTTTGTTTAAGGATGAAGGCCGTTCAGAAGATTTGGCCCGCTTCCATATGGTGCGCCAGCAAATCCCGAAAGCCGAAGGGCGTTATGATAACTGTCTGGCTGATTATATCGCCCCAGAAGGTGATGATTATATCGGTGGTTTCGCAGTGACAACAGGTCATGGCATTGAAAGCAAGCTGGCTGAATTTGATGCGGCTCATGATGATTATCGTTCCATTATGTTGAAAGCCTTGGCTGATCGTCTGGCCGAAGCTTTTGCAGAACGGATGCATGAACGGGTGCGCAAAGAATTTTGGGGTTATGCCTCTGATGAAACGCTGGATAATGAAGCTTTGATCAAGGAAGCTTATACAGGTATCCGTCCAGCACCGGGCTATCCGGCGTGTCCTGAACATTCTGAAAAGGAAATCTTGTTCAAGCTGCTGGATGCGCAAGCCCAGGCAGGTATTGAACTGACCGAAGGGTATGCCATGATGCCAACAGCGGCTGTATCCGGTTTCTATTTCGCCCATCCAGAAGCGAAATATTTCGGGGTAGGCCGGGTTGAAAAAGATCAGGTGGAAGATTACGCCCGACGCAAGGATATCAACCTTGCACAGGCAGAAAGACTTCTGAGCCCTGTTTTGGGATATGATCCAAAATAAATGATAAAAGCCCCGGCCCTGTTGGTCGGGGTTTTTGCTTTATGTTTATATCTTTACTGCGGCGCGGACTTTATTGCCGCAGCCGATATATTCCAGCTCGTCAAAAGACAGTTTTTTGGCCATGGCGATGCCGCGACCGTGGGCATCGAAAATGCGACAGGGGTCAATCTCCAGATAGTCATTGGAGCGAAAGCCCTTGCCCTTATCCGTGATGAAAAGCTCAAGCTTGTCCTTGCCGCGCATCAGTTTCACGTCAACCGTCTTTTTTATATTTTCCGGCAGGTTTTGACGGCGATCAATCTCGCTTTGCCATTGACCCGTAGCGAGAAGCTCACTTTTTTGGTGATAATCCAGTGCCAGATTGCCATGTTCAATCGCATTGGTCAGCAGTTCATGAATGCCCAGATAAACCCGATCAGGATCAGGGAAGCTACAACTGAGCAGGTTCGCCAGTTTCTGAGCATCATCAAGTGTACGAATGACAAAACGGGCGGCTTCGGTAAATTTCATCCCCAGACGGGCCTGGGCGTGTTTGAAGTCATTATGTTCATTTTGTTCTTTATGGCTTTTGGCTGAAATCACAAGGGAACGGACGATTTTTTTGTCTGTGGATTTATCCAGAAAATAATACGCCCCGGCGGCTAAAGCTTCGCTGACAAAAGTAATGTTGTGATTGTCGGTTTTAATAATGATCGGCAGGTGGAGAAAACGCTCATCGGCCTTGATGGTTCTCAGGCAGTCTAGACCGGATTGTTCTTCTGAGAGATCAAGATCAATGATCAAGACATCATAATGGTCCGGCCTTTTATGAAGGCTTTCCAGAACCAAGGCTGGGTCATCCTTGAAGTCCAGCATGATATTGTCATCAACCAGATGATCTGCCAGCAAGCTTCGGGCATAAGGGTCCGTATCAATGAGGAGGACTTTTATTTTTGTTTGAGGCATTTTTTCATCCGCATCTATCAGCGCTCAGGCCCGGATAGGTTTGTTGTGTGAATTTACAGCGGTTTTGCCCTGTACGCCCACCAACGGCCCGACAATATTCCAGTTGTGATGGCTTGTGTAACTGAATTCCGTTAATTATACCTGACTTATAAAACGAAAAGTTGATTTGCCACAAGTCCGGATCATTTTCCAATGTTAAAAGGGCTGCGCGATAATTCCCCAGCTGACCGCTTCCCCGGCTATAACAGCCATAGGACTGAACAGGGAGCATCATTAAGAAGTCAGCGGCTTGTTCGCTTGATAAAGATGGGCCAACAATATGGCTTGTCCCTTCAACCAACAGATTCGGATCTTCTGTAAAGAGCAGGCGGGCCTCATCATGGATTGTTACAGGCCCATGCATTAAGTTTGTAAACTTTGCTGCGGTTTCATCTTTGGTGTTTTTGAAGAGGCGCACAATGGTGCTAAGTGTCGAATTCATTGCATTGGTAGAGATGCTATCGCTCGTTTCTTTTGTGGGAAGCTCAAGCCCCATGTTTTCAAAAAGGGCTGTGGTCGCATCTGGGGCGCATTCTTTGCGGTAGTCCAGGTTTTCTGCAAAAAGGGTATGGGACTGCATCATATGGAACAAAACAAGGGCACTATCGCGGGGGGATACCCCTAAGCGTTCTTGCAAGGTCTTTTGAATAGCACGACAGTTTGGGGCCAATTCATGAAGGGGAAGGTTCCAGAAACGGGCTTCCAGATCCCCCAGAACGGATCGGGGTGTTTGATCTTTAATTTGAAAGTTGAGAATCTCGCTATAGCGAACGGGCTTGCTTGGGGGGAAAGGGAAAAGTGATGTTTTGCCTTTGACGTTGATGTGCAGGCTCAAGGCCATTTCCCCCGTGGCCCCGATTAAGTTCAAAACAGTCCCTTGAGCATTTAAATAGGTAATCGGGGCATGGGCGATATCTTGAAAGCTTACTTCTTTTATGGCGCTGATGCGTTGGGCAAAATCATGTGCAGCCACATCCAAGTCTGGCAAGAGGTCTTGAAGCAATACCATGTCCAGAGAAACAGACAGCGGCGCATGTTGTGTCACAAAATAGGAGGTTAAAGGGCCGTCGGCCTGAAAGCGGTTGGTCCAGCGCTCTTGCTTCTTTTCAAAAATAAAGAGGGGGCGAGCAGGTAGCGATATACCTTCGCCTGCATTAAAGCGGGCTAGTATGATCGCTGTTTTGGTTTGATCTGAGGTAATGCCGGATAAAAATGCCTCAGCTGATCTGGGCTGCGGGCCCGGGGCAGCGTGAATTTGAATGTAATCACTGTTTTTGGTAAGCGGGGGGCTGGCAACGTCAAGGGCGGCAATACGCTGAACAGCCAGTTTATGTGCTTTTTCAGGGTTGTAAGGTGGTTTTTCTTCAACCTGTTTGGGGGCGGGTGCAGGTTCTTTACAGGCGACAAGCCCAAGCAGAGGAAGGCCACACACCAAAACCATCTGTAATAGTCTTCTCATCATCACCGTCCCTTTTCTTCCCCGTAAGCCCAAGCACTATTGTGCAAGCAATCTTTTTTCCCTTATATAAAGTGGCTCTAACCTAACACGACTTTTTAACGTTGTTGAGAAGGGGATACTACGTACATGATGGTGCATGAAGAAACGGTCAAAGCCGACTGGATTGATTACAACGGTCATATGAATGTGGCCTATTATGTTCTGGTGTTTGATCACGCAACTGATACAGCTTTGAATGTTTTAAAGTTAGGTGATAACTACCGTAAGAAAGGGAATAATTCCTTTTTTGTGGTGGAAACACATGTGACGTATGAACAAGAGGTCAAAAAAGATGAATTGTTGGTAGTCAAAACGAAATTGTTGGGGTATGACACCAAGCGCTTGCACCTGTTTCATGAGATGTTTGTCAAGGATGGTGACGTCAGGTGTGCAAGCAATGAAGTAATGGCATTGCATGTGGATATGGATAGGCGCAAAGCAGCAGAGATCCCCGTTGAATGCAGGGCGGTGCTGCAAAATGGCGTTGATATTTCTTTGCGTGAGGGCTGGCCTGAGAGCTGTGGCCGTTCGATCAAAAAACTAAAGAATATCACGTAAGTGTTGATTTTGAATTTTTTGCTTGGAGTCATGCAAGAGATATCTATACTTAAGTATAGATATATGTGACCTTAGGTCGTGGCGGAGTTGAAACTTTGGAATATACGGAAAATATTGATCAGGCCCTTGAATATGCCAACAACGCAGTCGAGAAAATGCGTGAAATCGGCGTGCCTGCCAATCCGAATAATTTTACTGTTTGGTTCCACTATTACAGTGGCACATTTCCTGATTTAAAACGAACGCTTGATATTCTTTTGGATAATCAGCAGGAATTTACGGAAACACGAAATTCTGAAATTTTTCAGAAGTTTTTCACGCTGGATCAGGAAAGCGCCATGCTGCATGACACCACGGCACGTATGGAAGGGGAACTTTCCCGTATCGTCGGGGTACTGGATGGGGCCGAAGATGATTTTGCCGGGCTTAATGTCCAGTTACGTGATTTTCAGGAAAAGATTGCCGACTGTGAAATCAATGACGATATGGCTCATGCGTTGCACAGCCTGAATGGTCAAATCGGTCAGGTGCTGGCCCGCAATACCTCCCTTGAAGAAGAATTGCGTTCTTCCATCAAGGAAATTGATGAATTGAAGGAAGATCTGGAACGCATGCGCCGTGAAGCCATGACCGATGGCCTGACTGGCATTGCCAATCGCAAGCTGTTTGATCTGGAATTGCGTAAATCTTCCATGAATGCCATGGCAAGTGGGGAAGATTTGGCCTTGTTAATGATTGACGTGGATCATTTTGGCCGTTTCAACCAACATTTCGGGCATCAGGTTGGAGATCAGGTGTTAAAGCTGGTGGCTGTGACCATTGGCGAATGTATTAAAGGTCAGGATACCGCAGCACGTTATGGCGGGGATGAATTCAGTGTGATCTTGCCGCGTACCAATTTGGAAAATGCCACGCGCCTGGCAGAAAATATCTGTAAACGGGTGAGTTCCAAAAATGTGGTGAACCGTTCAACCGGGGAACGATTGGGTAAAATTACCATGTCGGCAGGGGTCGCCTTGTTTGAATATGGTGAACCGATCAGCCAGCTTCTGGTTCGTGCTGATCGTGCATTGCATCAGGCCATGAGCGGTGGTCATAATCAAGTTTTGACACAGCATGATCTTGAAGGGTCTGCTGCTTAAAAGCAAGCTGTTGAAAACCATACGTTAACCCTTCTTTGTCATGATAGCCTTGCGGTGTTGTCTTGTGATGAAAGGGTAGAACGTGGCACAGGGGCGCAACAGGCCAAGTCCATATATGATGTTCATGCGCAAACTGGTTGATAATGACCAGCTTGTTATGACGTTGCTGGCTGTTGTCATTGGGGCCTGTGTCGGGACCTTAGCCATCTTGTTTGTCGAAAAAATTGATTTTTTCCAATCCTTGTTTCTGGGGATCAGTGGGGAAAGAATCGCCGATTACATCCGCAGTTTACCCCCCTGGAAAGTGGTCCTGATCCCGACCATTGGCGGACTGTCTGTAGGGTTGTTGCTGCATTATTTTATGGGCGATGGCAAACCCAAGGGGCCAGCAGATGTGATTGCGGCCTGTGAAGTCGGTGGTGGGCAAATGTCGCTCAAAGACGGAATTGTTGCCCTTTTTGCCAGTAGCTTTTCCATTGCCAGTGGTGCCTCTGTCGGGCGGGAAGGTCCGGCCGTTCATATGGGGGCGACTTTTGCCGCCTGGGCATCGGATAAATTACAGATGTCGCGTTCCAATACGCGGGTGTTGTTGGGGTGTGGTGTGGCGGCAGCCGTGTCAGCTTCTTTTAATGCACCCATTGCGGGGGCGCTTTTTGCACAGGAAGTGATCTTGTCGCATTATGCCTTGAAAGCCTTTGCCCCGGTGGTGATTGCCAGTGTATCTGGCACGGTGGTCGCCCATCAGGTGGTGGGTAATGTCACCGCCTTTGAACTGAAGGCTTATGAGCTGGGGTCTTATCTGGAATTCCCTGCCTTTGTCGGTTTGGGGGTTTTATCAGGTCTCGTTGGACTTGCCTTTGTCTCTTCCATTTTACAGACCCAAAAACAAGTCGAAAAAATTCCTGGCCCCACATGGTACAAGCCAGCCATCGGTGGCTTTCTGGTTGGAGGCATTGCGTTATGGTTTCCCGAGGTTCTGGGGATTGGTTATGAGGCGACAGATAATGCGCTTAAGGGACATTATGCGTTAAACATCCTTTTTGCCCTGTTTGTCTTTAAATTTCTTGCTACGGTACTGTCCTTGGGATTTGGCTTTGGCGGTGGCGTTTTCAGCCCTGCGCTGGTGATTGGGGCCATGTTGGGGGGGAGCTTCGGCATGGTTGTTACCGGCATTTTCCCTGAACTGTCTTCCGGGGCCAGTGCCTATTCCCTGATTGGGATGGCGGCAATGGCGGCTGCTGTTTTGGGGGCGCCGATTTCAACCACCTTGATTGTTTTTGAACTCACCGGGGATTATTCCATGACCATTGCGGTGATGTGTGGTTGCGTGATGGCGACCTTGGTGAATGACCAGATGGGCAAGCAGTCTTTCTTTTTAGAGCAATTGAAGGGGCGCGGCATTGATTTGGCCGATAGTCTCAGCAGTTTGATTTTACAACAGATTAAAGTCACAGATATTTTAAAACAGCAAGGCATTTATGTCAGTGCAGATACGCCGTTGTCCCATGTGATCCAAAAGCTGCAACGGGCACCGGGCAGTGTGATTTATGTGATTGCCCATGACCGTCGCCTTTATGGAACAATCAGTTGGGATCAGGTTCCTGATGAAATTCTGGATAAAGACTTGAACACCCTTATTATTGCGGCTGATTTGGCTGATCGCCGTCCCCCTGTGTTGCAGACGCGTGATACACTGGATGTGGCAAAGGCTGTTTTTGAAGAAGTGGCTGTTAGTCAGATTGCAGTGGTTGACCCTCAGGAAAACCGTGCTTTTGTCGGCTGCATTGATGAACGCGAAGTCATGGCTGCTTATAATGAAGAGCTGCTTAAAAAGCGCAAACAGGAACATGGGGAATAAGAATTAAAGACAGAAACAAACGTTCTCACTTTGTTTCTGTTTGATCTGGTGGTATAACCCCGGTTATGAACGATCCATTTGATTTCAGTGATGAGCCTTATGCGCCTGCGGAAACCCCTGTTCCTCAAGGCCCGCCACCCTATGTCACCACCTTAAACCCGGAACAGCGCATGGCTGTGGAAGAAACCGACGGTCCTGTGTTGGTGCTCGCAGGTGCGGGAACCGGGAAGACCCGTGTGTTGACCACCCGCTTGGCCCATATTCTGGATTGTGGTCTGGCGTACGCCGGTGAGATCATGGCTGTGACCTTTACCAACAAGGCTGCGGCGGAGATGAAAGAACGGGTCGGTGATATTTTGGGCCGTCCGGTTGAAGGCTGGTGGCTGGGGACCTTTCACTCACTGGCGGCGCGCATGGTGCGTGCCCATGCCGAAGTGGTCGGCTTAACGTCCAATTTCACGATCATTGATACAGATGACCAAATCCGCCTTCTCAAACGGATTATGGAAGCTGAACATGTCGATGAGAAAAAAAATCCGGCGCGTAATCTTATGGGAGTGATCCAACGCTGGAAAGATCGGGGGCTGACACCAGAAAAAGTCTCACCTGCCGAAGGGGCGGCTTATGCCGATGGTGCGGCCATTCGGATTTATAAAGCCTATCAGGATCAACTGAAACTGACCAATGCCTGTGACTTTGGCGATCTCTTGCTCCATGTGTTGACCATTTTTGCCGAAGAACCGCAAATTCTGGAACAGTATCAACGCCGCTTTCGCTACATTCTGGTGGATGAGTATCAGGATACCAACGTCACGCAATATCTTTGGCTACGCTTGCTTGCCAAGCAACATCGCAATATCTGTTGTGTGGGTGATGATGATCAGTCGATCTATAGCTGGCGTGGGGCCGAAGTCACCAATATTTTGAAATTTGAAAAAGACTTTCCGGGGGCCAAGGTGATTCGGTTGGAGCGTAATTATCGCTCTACGGCGCATATTCTTGGAGCAGCATCCGGCTTGATTTCTTATAATGAGGATCGTTTAGGGAAAACTCTACATCCGCAAATCAAGGAAGATGCTATTAAGGTCCGGGTGGAAAGCCTGTGGGATGGAGAATCGGAAGCACGCTTTGTCGGTGATGAAGTCGAAGCCTTACAGCGTAAAGGTGAAAGCCTGAATGAAATTGCGATTTTGGTGCGTGCCGGTTTTCAAACCCGTGAATTTGAAGAGCGCATGATCACTCTTGGTCTGCCTTATAAGGTTGTGGGTGGTTTACGTTTTTATGAACGCGAAGAAATTCGCGATGCGCTGGCTTATCTGCGTGTGGTGGCCCAACCGAATGACAGTTTGGCCCTTGAGCGGATTATCAACAAGCCTACGCGTGGCTTTGGGGGCAAGACCAAGGGCTTGCAGACTTTGATGGAATATGCCCGCATCAATAGAGTCTCGCTTTATTCTGCAGCGGTCACTTTGGTGGAAACCGATGAGCTGACGCCCAAGGCACGTGGGTCTTTACGTGACTTGTTGATTCAGTTTGATAGCTGGCGTGCCTTAAAAGATGGACTGGATGTGGATGATCTGGTTGGGCAAATTCTGGATGAGGCCGGTTATATGGACTGGCGTGTGAATGAGGCCAAGAAAGGCAAGGATGTGAAGGCACAAGGCCGTGTCGATAACCTGAAAGAACTGGTTTCCGGTCTGGAAGAATTTGAAAGCCTCGAAGAGTTTCTGGAACATGTTTCCCTGGTGATGGAAGTGCAGGAAAAAGGCGATGATGCCAAAGTGACCATCATGACCCTTCATGCCGCCAAGGGACTGGAATTTGACAATGTCTTCCTGCCCGGTTGGGAAGAAGGCACCTTCCCCAATCAACGGGCTTTGGATGAGTCCGGCACGCGTGCGCTGGAAGAAGAACGCCGTTTGGGATATGTCGGGATTACGCGGGCGCGCAAACGTTCCATCATTTCCTATGCGTTGCGCCGTCGTGTGTTTGGTCAATATAACGACATGTTGCCATCACGCTTTGTTGATGAACTGCCTAAAGACCATATTGAAACGGGTGGGGAAACAGGCACACCGTCCGGAGATTATGGCGGGGGGAATTATGGCTTTTCAGATCGCAGCCAGCAGCGTTTCACCTATCGGGGAGAACGTGAAAGCCGAAAAGAAAAACTGATCACCATTGATGCCTATGATGTGAAGGTGTCTGATGCACCTGATGGGGGCTTTCGTAAAGGAGACCATGTGCGTCATGGCAAATTTGGCACTGGTGTTGTGCTGGCAGTTGATGGTAACAAGCTCGACATCGCCTTTTCGTCCGGTGGTCGCAAAAAGGTGATCGACAGTTTTGTTGAGAAAGTCTAGGGGCAGGACCTATTAATTTAGGGGCTGACCCTGAGAGCTAATCGCCATCCTCGCGCAGGCGGGGATCTTTATAAATAGGCAAGGAGGTTCCCGCATTCGCGAGGACGACAAAAGGTATTAAAATGTCCGATACATTGTGGCGCGTTGATTTGGCGGTAACGCCGGAACTGGCAGAAGCTTATGAATTTGCGCTGGAAGATTTTTGCGAGGCTGTGACCCAGTATCTGGATGATGACGAACTGGCCCAACGCATTGAAGCTTATAGCGAAAACCCCATTGATGAGGCTGCTCTTTTAGCTTCTGTGAAAGCCGTGGCCGACCGCAATGGCGTAGAGGCCCCTGATGTCAAAATTTCCGAGGTGGAAAATAAAGACTGGTTGGCGGAATATGCCCGCAGCTATCCCCCGCTTCAGATCGGGCGTTATTTTATCTATGGTTCTCATTTCGATGGTACGTTGCCAGCTGGGAAAATTGCCTTGAAGGTGGAAGCCGCGACGGCCTTTGGCACAGGGGAGCATGCCTCCACCAATGGGTGTTTGCAGGCCCTTGATCGTCTTTCCAAACGTTATCGTTTTAACCAGCCCTTGGATATGGGCTGTGGCTCGGCCATTTTGGCGATGGCGATTGCCAAGACATGGGGGGCACCTGTCATCGCCAGTGACATTGATGCCCAATCGGTTGACGTGGCGCGTTATAACGCTGAGGTCAACGGCGTGGGGAGTTACATCCTGCCGGTGTGTGGTGATGGTTATCGTACCCCGTCTGTTTCGCGCAATGGTCCTTATGATTTGATTATGGCGAATATCTTGGCCCGCCCCTTGTCATCTATGGCGAAAGATTTGGCAAAACATTTGCAACCGGGTGGCTTTGCCGTACTTGCAGGATTTTTGGACCGAGATGCCAACTGGGTGTTTGCCGCACATCGTTGTCATGGTTTGCGCTTGGTTGAACGCATCAAAGTCGATGGTTGGCAGACTTTGATTTTGCGCAAAGGGTAGCTTTTTGTTATAGTAATCAAACAGGCAAGAAAGCCCGTATTGGATTTAAACAGAAGGTTTAAACATTATGGTTACAGAAATTGCGGTTGCCCAACAGACGCAGCTTAGCGTGAGTGTGTCTTATTCCAGAAAGACCGAAACCACCATCACGAAAGAAGAAGGTGGCCCACGTGATTATAAAGACCTCATTGAAGAGGAATTTAATGATCTGGAAGCAACCAAGGAAAAGCTTAAAAACGCCAGTAGCCCGGAAGAAATGATCTCCTTGCTTAAGGAAGGTCAGGAACAGGCTATGCGTGCGGTTGAGAAATTTAAAGCCGTTGCCAATAAATTTTTTGGGACAGATGATCAAACAAAGGCTGATTATTTTCAGGACTTGTTATTTCAAGCCGTCAGCGATGCGGTGGGTGATGTTCTCACAATCCAAACAAAAACCACGGAAGAGATTGAGATCAATATCTCTTTTGAAAGCCGAGTCGCCATCGCCATGCGCGAACGCGACCCGGAATTAATGGATCAGTTAGAAGGCAAATTGCGCGAAGAGGCTTAAGAACACAGGACCTTAAGCTTATTGACGAATACTGCCCAGGAACCCTTCGACTTCGCGGTTGAGCAAATCGGTCGGTTCTTTCAAATCTTCTGCAGCCCAGGTGACTTGAATCGCCGTGTTGTGGGATTTGGCAGCATTTCGCGTCATATTAACGATCCGGTCAGCAACAGCCTGGGCATCACGTGAGACATTTTGCACATTTTGCGCAATGTCACGGGTGGTGGCATCCTGTTCTTCCACTGATGCTGCGATTGTGGCTGCGATCTGGTCAATTTGATGGATGGTGCTTGAAATATCTTCAATGGCATCTACGGCTTCCCCTGTTGCCCCCTGAATCTCGGTGATTTGTTTGGCGATTTCGTCGGTGGCACTAGCTGTCTGGTTGGCAAGGTTTTTGACTTCTGAGGCGACAACCGCAAAGCCTTTCCCTGCATCACCAGCACGTGCGGCTTCAATGGTTGCGTTCAGGGCCAGTAGGTTGGTCTGTTCGGCAATATCGGTAATCAAATTCACCACTTCCCCAATACGCTGGGCGGCGATGGCAAGGCCATTGACCTTTTCATTTGCAGCACTGGCTTTGGAAACAGCTTCATTGGCAATGTCGGTGGACTGGGTAACTTGTTGCCCAATTTCGCTGATGGCGGAGGAGAGTTCAGCTGTGGCTGCTGCGACCGTATCGGCATTGGTTGTTGTGCGTTCAGACGCTTCGGCAACTTCCATGGACTGGCTGGTGGCATGTTCGGCAGAAACATTGCCATTGTTGTTACAGACGTTGAGGATATCCCCTGTTTTGTTACCAAGGCTGCCAATTACCGAGGATACGGAACTTTCCAGATGATCGGCCAGACGCATCATCTGATTGCGATTATCCTGTTCACGTTTTTGACGTTCGTGTTCCTGATTGGCCCGCATTTCATCCATTTCGACAAGATTGTCTTTAAAGACACTGAGGGCACCGGCCATTTCACCAACTTCATCACGACGTTCATCATTGGGGATATCAATATTGAGGTTTCCGTTTGCCAGTGCTTGCATGGCCTTGGTCATAAAGCGAACAGGGCGTGAAATACTATTGGCAAGCAACAAGGTGAGGGCAAAGACACCGATTAAGACAATCACCAGAATAATGGCATCGGCCTGAATGGTTTGATCAATGCTGTTATTTGCCGAAGTGAATTGGAGGTCCGCAGTTTCTCGCCAGTTATCAACCTGACTTTCAAGCCCTTGATTGACCTGTGAAAAAAGATCATCAGCTTCAAACATGTAAACAACGGCCATCGTTGCATCTGTTTCAGCCGTATCAATGACATCAATGGCGGCTGTTTTATAATGACCAAAAAGAGTGGTGATCTTATCAACAGCCTTTTTTTCTTCCCCGCGGAACTGATGCTTTTTGATCAGTAGTTTGAGATCAATTTCCAGTCCGTTCAGGTTGGAACGTAAAGACTCGCGCATGGCTTTTTGCGATTCTTCATCAGTCATATTGCTGGCTGCCCAGCTGATCATACGAAACAAGCCACCATTAAGGGCGCTTAGGGATTCCTGAAAATCAAGGGCTTTAACCACCTTAGCCGTGTTTTCATTAAATAACGAATCCATGGTGGTACGGATCGTTTGAACGCCTGTGTACGATAACCAGGACAAAAAGATCAGGGCAACGGTGAAGATCACCGGAGAAACGAGGAGTTTCTTCGTAATGCTCCAATTTTTCA
Organism: Terasakiella sp. SH-1; assembly: GCF_004564135.1. Taxonomy (NCBI): domain Bacteria; kingdom Pseudomonadati; phylum Pseudomonadota; class Alphaproteobacteria; order Rhodospirillales; family Terasakiellaceae; genus Terasakiella; species Terasakiella sp. SH-1. Next base: position 465,949 of record NZ_CP038255.1, read on the forward strand.
TGTCTTTATCCTCTAAAACAATGAAGCCAGCTTTTATTATTGTTCATTAGACGAACAAAATATGGAGAGGGAAGAGAGAGAGCAAGTTTAACATTGTAATAAATTGTAAGTGGCCTATTGAGCACCCCGTTTCATTGACATTTGGGCAAAGTCTGCGTAGGTTGCCTGACCCTGATCGAAAATCACCAGAAACAACAAAATGACTGCTTCTCTGACCCTCGCACTGGCCCAACTCAACCCGATTGTCGGGGCTATCCATCACAATATGGACCTGCTGCGCCAGGCTTTTGATAAGGCCCTTGATCAACAGGCTGACCTGCTGGTGAGCACTGAATTGCTAACTACAGGCTATCCGCCGGAAGATCTGGTGTTGAAGCCTGCTTTCATGGATGAGGTCGAAAAGGCTGTTCATGATTTTATCGAAACAACAAAGGGCAAAGACACGGCAGTTTTACTGGGTACCCCCTGGCGGGTTTCTGATAAGCTGTATAATGCGGCGCTGATGATCGTGGATGGGGAAATTCGTGATGTAATTGTCAAACGCCACCTGCCAAATTATGGCGTGTTTGATGAAATACGGATTTTCAACAAGGGGCGCGAAAGCAATCTGGTCCAGGTGAAAGACCACAAAGTCGGTGTGATGATTTGCGAAGATATGTGGTTTGAAGATGTCTGTGCTGATTTGAAATTTGAAGGTGCCGAATTGCTGGTGGTGATGAATGGATCACCTTTTGAGGCCGATAAGCCCTCCTTGCGCTATGATCTTGCGCATGAGCGTGTCCATGAAGCAGGTGTCCCACTTGTTTATGTCAATCAGATTGGCGGGCAGGATGAACTGGTCTTTGATGGCGGCTCTTTTGTCATGGCAAAAGATGGGGAACGGGTGTGCCAGATGGCCCATTGGGCGGAAGATTTCAGCCTTGTCACCATTACCAATGACGGGGTAATTCAGGGGCCGCAAGGCAAGGATAGTGAAGGGCTGGAAGCGATCTATCAGGCGATGGTTTTGGGCTTGCGCGATTATGTGAATAAAAACGGTTTCCCCGGTGTGGTGCTGGGCTTGTCCGGTGGTATTGACAGTGCCCTGTCTGCCGCCGTTGCTGTGGATGCACTGGGCGCAGATCGCGTTAAATGCGTGATGATGCCGTCACCTTATACGTCCCAAGACAGCTTGGATGATGCGCGTGATTGTGCCGAATTTTTGGGTGTGGACTATGACAGTGTGTCGATCGCCCCGGTGATGGGGGCCTATGATACCATGTTGTCCCCGTTGTTTGCGGGCTGCGATAAAGATATCACCGAAGAAAATATCCAGTCGCGCAGCCGGGGCCTGTTGCTCATGGCCTTGTCCAACAAGTTTGGTCACATGTTGCTGACCACAGGCAATAAATCGGAAATGTCTGTGGGCTATGCCACCATTTATGGCGACATGTGTGGTGGCTATTCCGTTTTAAAAGATGTTTATAAAATGACAGTCTTTGCGCTGAGTGCCTGGCGCAATGACCATAAACCTGAGGGTTGTTTGGGACCAGACGGGCGCGTGATGCCTGATAATGTAATCTCCAAACCGCCTTCGGCTGAACTTCGCCCTGATCAAAAGGATGAAGACAGCCTTCCGCCATACGAAATTCTTGACGACATACTGGAATGTTTGGTCGAGAAAGAGTATTCCCTTGATGATGTTGTGGCCTGTGGTCATGACGCTGATGTGGTGCGTCGCATCTGGAAACTGCTGGACCGCGCAGAATATAAGCGCCGTCAAGCCCCCCCAGGTGTGAAAATCACCTCACGTGCCTTTGGCCGTGATCGCCGCTATCCCCTTACCAATGGTTTTACGAGTCTGATATGACCTTTAAAGTACGTTTTGCACCTTCACCAACTGGCATGATGCATATCGGCAATGCCCGTATGGCTTTGATCAACTATCTTTACGCTAAAAAAGAAGGCGGGACATTCCTGCTGCGCGTGGATGATACCGATCAGGAACGTTCCAAGCCTGAATATGAAAAGGCGATCAAGGATGCCATGAACTGGCTCGGCCTGAGCTGGGACGAAGAAGAACGCCAGTCTGAACGGATGGATCGTTATGAAGAAGTTTTTGAAGACCTGAAATCCAAAGGTCTGGTCTATGACTGTTATGAAACGCCGGAAGAACTGGAATATATGCGCAAGCGTCTGCGCAGCCGTGGCAAGCCGCCGATCTATGACCGTTCTGCACTGGAATTGACTGAGGAAGCCAAAGATAAGCTGAAGGCCGAAGGTCGTCAGGCCCACTGGCGTTTCAAACTGCCGGATGGGGATATCCAATGGACTGATCTGGTTCAGGGTGAAAAGACATTTAAGTCTGAAAACCTGGCGGACCCGGTGATCCGTCGCGCCGATGGTACCTTCCTTTACATGATGCCGTCTGCCATTGATGATATTGATCTGGCCGTGACCCATGTTTTGCGCGGTGAAGACCATGTATCGAATACTGCGGTGCAAATTGCCATGTTCAAGGTGTTGAATGATGGCAACTTCCCGGCCTTTGCTCACTTGCCGCTTCTGTCGGGCACAGAGGGTGAAAAACTGTCCAAACGTAAAGGCTCCATGTCTTTGGCGGAAATGCAGGAAGACGGCTTGGAAGCCATGTCTGTGACCAGCTTGCTGGCACATTTGGGCACCTCTGAAAATATCGAAGCGGTTGATAATATGGAGGCACTGGTCGCCTCTTTTGATATCGGCAGCTTTGGTCGCGGGACGCCGAAATTTGATTTTAAAGAGCTGGAGCGCCTGAACGCGAAACTGATCCACGATATGGATTGGGCAACCGCCTCTGCCCGTCTTGATCTGGAAGGCGCGGACGAAGCGTTCTGGGAAGCGGTGCGCCCGAACCTGTCACGTGTCAAAGATGCGGCTGATTGGGCAGCGATTGTCTTTGGTCAGGTGGAACCGAAAATCGAAGATGCGGATTTTACGGCCAAAGCCATGGCTGTTCTGCCGGAAGGCGACTGGGATGATACCACATGGAAGACTTGGACCAATGCGGTGAAAGAAGCAACAGGGGCCAAGGGTAAAGGCTTGTTCATGCCGTTGCGCCAAGCCCTGACGGGCATGGACCATGGGCCGGAACTGGGCGTTTTGCTGCCCTTGCTGGGCCGTGAAAAGGTTGAAGCGCGCCTTAAGGGTGAAACTGCTTAATAAATCACGTCGCCCTCGCGTATGCGGGGGCCTTTTTTGAAAGAGATCCCCGCGTTCGCGAGGATGACGATTAAGGTATTGATAATGACATTACACATCTACAACACACTGACCCGTACAAAAGAAGAGTTTAAGCCGATTAATCCTGAGGCTGTCGGCATGTATGTCTGTGGGCCAACTGTTTATGATTTTGCCCATATCGGTAATGCCCGTCCGGTGATTGTGTTTGATGTGCTCTATCGTTTGCTCAAGACCATCTATCCCAAGGTGACATACGTGCGCAACATCACGGATGTGGATGACAAGATCAATGCCAAGGCAAAAGAAACGGGTGAAGATATCCGCACCATTACGGAGCGCACAGCAGCCATGTTCCATCAGGATATGGCTGCGCTCAATGCAGGGAACCCGGATATTGAGCCGCGTGCCACCGAACATATCGCGGAAATGATCGAGATGATTGAGCGTTTGATCGAAAACGGTAATGCCTATGCCGCAGATGGTCATGTGCTGTTTCATGTACCGAGTATGGCGCAATATGGGGCACTGTCTGGTCGTAACATGGAAGATATGATTGCCGGTGCCCGCGTTGAAGTGGCCTCTTATAAAAAAGACCCGGCGGACTTTGTTCTGTGGAAACCGTCAGAAGATGATATTCCGGGCTGGGATAGCCCGTGGGGGCGTGGTCGTCCAGGCTGGCATATTGAATGTTCTGCCATGAGCCGTAAATATCTGGGGGATACCTTTGATATTCATGGTGGTGGGCATGACCTGATTTTCCCACATCACGAAAATGAAATTGCCCAAAGCTGCTGTGCCAACAAGACTGAAAAAATTGCCAATTACTGGATGCACAACGGCCATTTGATGGTTGAAGGTGAGAAAATGTCCAAGTCCTTGGGCAATTTCTTTACGGTGCATGACCTGTTGGAAGACGTTCCCGGTGAGGCCCTGCGTTTTTACATGTTGTCGGCGCAATATCGCTCCCCCTTTGATTTTACCAAGGAAGGGGTGAATGAAGCGAAATTGACTCTGGATCGTTTCTATACAGCCTTGCGCCAGACAGAAGGGGTAGAAGCCGCTGAAGTCGAAGCCCCGGCAAATTTCCTTGCGGCTTTGAAAGATGACCTGAACACCCCGCTGGCGATTTCGATTCTCCATGAATTGTTGAGTGCGCTGAACAAGAATGCTACAGCTGAGAATAAGGGGAAGCTGATGGCCGCTGCCCAAATTCTTGGTGTTTTACAACAGGATGTGGATAGCTGGTTGAAGGGGGGCACACAAAATGCCTCTGGCCTTGATGAAGCTGAAATTGAGCGTATGATTGTTGAACGCCAGGAAGCAAAGGCCAATAAAGACTTTGCAACAGCAGACCAAATTCGAGACGAACTGGATGCCCAGGGTATTGTCTTGGAAGATGGCGCCGGTGGAACCAACTGGAAACGCAAGTAGGACGAAAGGAAAGGTCGATGAGGATGAAGCCCTATAGTCTGCTTCTTTTGATCGGTCTTTTGTGTTCTTTTACATCCTCTCTTTATGCGCAAACCCTGTCTATCGGTGTGGGCCTGTCCAAGCCCCCTTATGTGATTCAGGACTTAAATGCGGGCATGGAATATGAGGTTATTCAGCGCTCACTTGAAATTGCGGGCTATAAGATGCAACCCAAATATATGCCGTTGAAACGCATTACATATGCATTAAATGGCGGGGCACTGGATGGGGGCATGCATATGCGTTCCCATATGAAGGTCGATGGTTTTTTCTCTGCTGAGGTCATGACCTATCGCAACTATGGCGTTACCTTGAAGTCTTCTGCTTTAAAAATTACGGATATTGGCGATTTACGCCACCATAGCGTGGTGGCCTTCCAAAATGCCCATAAGGTGTTGGGAAAAGCCTTTCATAGTGCCGTAAAGGCAAATAAACAATATAGCGAACTGGCCAATCAGGAATTGCAGGTTCGACTGTTGGCTGCTGGTCGTAAGCAGGTCGTGGTCTCTGATTTTCGGATTTTCTTACATTTTAAAAAGAAGGTGGAAGCGGAACTCGGGCGGAAAATCGAGGTCCAGTTTCATGAACTTTTCCCCCCCTCATCTTATCGGGTGGCCTTTCGTCGCAAAGATATTCGAGACCGTTTTGATCAGGCACTGGCGTCTTTAAGGCAATCGGGTGAATATGAGAAAATTCTAGCAAAATATATTTCCCCGGATGATCTTGCGGGATTGACCCGATAAGAAAATCACATATTTCTCGAAAAATATGGTCTAAACCTTTTATAGTGATAACAGGCTTCAATTTGTTGGGGGTTCTGGTGGGGTATCTTCGTTTTATTTGTCTGGTATGTGCGCTGGGTGTTGTCTTCCCTGCGTTTGAGAGTATGGCCCAACAAAATACGGATGCGTTTCATGCGGATAAACCATGGCGCAAAAAGCCGGACGAGAAGAAAAAGAAAGCGAAGAAAAAAGCATCAGACCTTAAAAAATTCAAGACAATGGCCCGTGATTTATTGGGACGTCCTCATTGGAGTGAGAGATTTCTTAATCTGTTGGATCAAGAGGCCCCTAAAATTGCAGTTCATCCCTTTAAGGAAGATGAGTTACCGATTTCGTTGGAAGAGGCTCAAATCTATGTCGATGGCTTTACCCGTGCCTTGGTTAAACAGGCCGGGGACCGTTATGCGATTGTAGGGCGCAAGGAATTGGGGGCGGTGATCCATGATATCAATGAAATGGGGACGCGCAGTGACAGTATTAACCCGCTGGGGGATTTGATCAGCCGTGCCCGTTCTGATTTGTTGGCGGTGGGGGAACTCAGCCTGAAAGGGGAGAAAATTATCCTGTCTTACAAGCTGGTGGAAACAGAAACCGGGCGTATTGTTTCAGCCAGTCAAAAATCATTTAAACGTAAGGCGGGGGAAATCCAAGAAGCAGGTGGGCTGTCATTAAACGGGGCCGCGCAAAAAGCAGCGTCCGTTCTCATGCGCGATGTGGTGAACCCCCGTAAAATCATGGTGCAAGGATTACGCTATCAGACCAGTGGGGTGCATACTTCCTTTGGGCGTTATTTTATGGGGACGCTGGGCGATGCGTTTCGCAGGCAAGGGGCAAGTGGGCCGCGCAATATCAATGACTTTGATATCAGTGAGTTTGTTGTGGAAGAAGAGCAATTTCGCGGTTTAAAGCTCGCCAGTGGCAGTGTGGAAAGCCACCGTCTGGAGCGACATAAACGTGATTATGTTCTTAAAGGAACGTATTGGGTCTTTGATCAATGGGTTGAGGTTCGCCTGACGTTGATCGGGCAGGGCGGGACGTCTGTTTCCTGGCGGGGGCGTGTGATTAAAAGTGAAATTCCGGCCAATCTCGATTTGATCCCACCTCCTGCGCCCATTGAGGAAGAGGCCCGCAAGCCGATTGGGCCGATGAACCTGTATTTATCCAGTAACAAGGGGGAGAATCCGCTTTTCAAGGTCGGCCAGAAAATGGTGCTGGCCTTAAGAGTGGATCAGGATGCCTATGTCAGCTGTTATTATTTGCAGGCAGATCATCAGATTTTCAGAATTTTTCCCAATCCATTTGTGACGTCCCACAAAATGAATGGTGGCTTTACACAGAAAATTCCAGCAGCAGGCATGCCGTTTTCGTTTGAATTTACACCTCCGACAGGGGTTGAGGCGGTGAAATGTTTTGCGCTGGACCGCGATGCGTTGCTCGAGGTTGGTCGGCAAATAGGAAAGGCTGCGTTCGAACCTTTATCCCTGACAACAGAAAGGGAATTAACCAAGGTCTATCGCAGCCTTCCAAATGTGGCGTTAAGCGAGGCATCGCTTATTGTGACGGTCCAGTAATCTAGTCGTCGTAAGACACCAAGGCATCAAAGGGCACACCATTAAGGCGCTCACGTCCATTGAGGAACGTCAGTTCAATCATGCTGGCCGTACCGACCACTTCGGCTCCGGCATCTTTAAACAGCTTAATCGCTGCTTCCATAGTGCCACCTGTGGCGAGAAGATCGTCCAGAATAACAACGCGCTGGCCCGGTTTTACACAGTCGACCTGAATTTCAATGGTGTTGGAACCATATTCCAGATCGTAATCATATGTGATGGTTTTACCGGGCAGTTTGCCTTTTTTACGAACCATGGTAAAGCCAAGGCCGAGCTTAAGGGCAAGCGGTGCTGCGACCAAAAAACCACGGGCATCAAGGCCAGCTAGAATATCGGGCTGATGGCGACTGACAATTTTCGCCATACGCCCCATGGCAACCTGCCAGGCATCAGGATGTGCCAGCAGGGTGGAAATATCATAAAATAAAATGCCCGGTTTCGGAAAATCAGGAATACCGCGAATATGGTCTTTCAGGTCCATGTCTGCCCCCAGTTTATAGTGAATGGCCCCATCATAGTCAGGGAGGCAAACGGTGTCATTCAAAAAACTTTGGTCAAAACCGGGGATGTGCCTATACTGCCTTGTTATGGTTATGTTGAGAAAAGGAAGAAAGTCGTGATCTATCGTCCCGTTGTTTTGGGTTTTTCTGCCTTTCTTCTGGCAATGACTTTTGTGAGTTTCTCTGTGCAGGCCAGCCAGATGTTTATTACCATTGGGACGGCTGGTGTAACCGGGGTGTATTATCCGACAGGTGGGGCCATTTGCCGTTTGGTGAATAAAGGGCGCAAAGAGCATGGTATTCGTTGTTCTGTGGAATCAACGGATGGTTCAGCACATAACATTACCTCTATTCGTGAAAATGACCTGAACTTTGGGGTGGCACAATCAGATGTGCAGGCCGCAGCTTGGCTAGGGACCCATTCCTTTGAAAAAGCAGGGAAATATAAAGACCTGCGTGCTGTCTTTTCTGTCCATGGAGAGCCCTTGCAGTTGGTGGTACGCAAGGATGCGGGCATTGACCGGTTTGAAGATGTTAAAGGCAAGCGGGTGAATTTAGGCAATCCGGATTCAGGCCAACGTGAAACCATGATGCGTATACTGGGGCATTTGGGATGGTCGAAAAAAGATTTCTCTTATGTTGGCGGGTTGAAATCGGCGGAACAGTCCAAGGCGTTGTGTAATAATCAGCTGGATGCGGTGTTTTTTACAGCAGGTATTCCAAACGGATCGGTGAAAGAGGCTACGACATCGTGTGAGACAAAACTGATTTCATTGACTGGGCCATGGGTTGATGGCTTTTTGAAAAAATATCCGCAATATTCCAAAGCGGTGATCCCGGCGCGAACGTATCGTGGAACAGATGTTGATATTCAGACATTTGGGCCAAAGGCAACGGTGGTGTCTTCAACCGATACCGATGATGAAGTCGTGTATCAGATTGTCCGTTCGGTTATGGAAAATTTCACGTCTTTCAAGCGGTTGCACCCGGCTTTCAAGAATGTAGAGAAATCAAAAATGATCAAAGATGGTTTGTCCGCCCCGTTGCATAAAGGAGCCTTGCGCTATTACAAGGAAGCCGGGTTAATCAAATAATCCGCTATTTTTTGATGCGTTCAATCGGCAGATTAAAGGGTGGGCGCAGTTTATCCGTGACTTTGGCAAGAGCCTTGCCACAAATAAGGTCACTTCCCAAATCAATCATGTGAGCGAGCTGCTCACGGCTTTTAAGCCCAAAGGTATAAAGCTTTTGGCCCTGTTGGTTTGCCTGTGTTCGCAATCGAGTGATTGTTTCTTCTGAGATCGCCTGATCGGGACGCGATTGTTTTAAATCAACCCCAATCCAGTCAATGCCCTTGAGCGTGAGTTCCTGTTTATGGTGCCCTAAAAAGGCCAGCGCCAAGATCTGTTTTTTCAATTTGATCAGAACGGCCTGTAAGGATTTGTTGTTCCATTTCCCATCATCAATGATTTCTAAAATAAGGTAGCCTTTGCGCAGATTATCGGTGAAACGTGTTAATGTTTCCAAAAAGACCGCCAGATTTTCACCTCTGAGGGAGGAAGAATGAACCGGGACGAAAACAGGGGTCTGCACCCGTTTGCTGATCATCGGGAACAGGCTTTTGGCTGTTTCCTGTAAAACACGCAGGTCAATTTTCAGGCGGTCTTGGGTAGAGCTGTAGCCGGAATAGGCGCTTAACCCTTCGATTTTACGCTGGTCTGCGGCGACATAACATAAGGTCGCACGATAGATATGCAGGCTTTGTTTCTTTTTGTCCCAACAGGGTTGGTAATTAAAAAGATATTGGGGTTTTTGCAGGGTGATATCAACATTAGGTTTAGCTGCCTGATTTTCTTGTGCGATGGCCTGCCAGTTTGGGTCTCGTGGGCGTGCTTCACAGCCTTCTACCTGCTGTTTTTGCCAGTCCGGGTCAGCCCCACATAAGTTATCTAAATTCTGTTGTTCCCAGTTTGTATTGACCTCGGCATTTTCAAGCTGTTGTTTTTCCCAATCTGTTTTGGCTTCTTCATGTTCCCACTTTTTCTTTTGCCAGGCGAGCTTTTCAGCATCTTCATCATCCTGACCAGGATCAATTTTTTTACCGTCTTCATCGTGGACGCCTTTACCGGCGGTAATACCGTCACGCCCAGCGGCTTCCAACAGTTCGATATCAAGAGTGCCGTCTTCGTTAAAGGCATCGGCGAGATCCACATCGGCAACACGAACCAAGGGGCGGCGCGAGCCATCAAAGCGTTCACCGATGATCTTGAAACCGATTTCTTCTGCAATCTCAAAGGATCGCGCTTGGGCTTCGACTTCTGAAAGTTTGGGAAACAGCATGACATAGATTTCTTTACTGCGATGTTCCCAGCGGTTGCCGGGGCCAATTCTGTCACGCAAGACCCCTTCGGTCAGCATAAAGATTTTATCTTCACGGGCATCCCAGGTATCGCCAAGAACCTTATGAAATTCCGTTAAACTGAGAATATGAAGTTTACCCAGGTCTTCCGTTTCTTCCTGATTGGCAAAGTCTTCGATGCTGACGGAGATGTCTTCAGACAGAAAACCATCGTCTTCAATACGGACAAGTGAGCGCTGGTTGCCTTTCCCCGTTATTAATCGTTTTGCTTTTTTCACCCACTTGAACACGAATTTTCTACCTTATAAATGCGCTTCTTTCCTGTTTGTTTAGCAGGTTGTTTAGAACAGGAAAAGAGCGAAGACGGATAAGCAGTCCTCGCTCTTTGTAGATTTTCATTCAATCTGAAGTTAACGGCGGTATTCTTCTGGCAGGAACAAGAGGCCATCACTCTCTTCTCCGGCCGCATTATGGCATTCAAAACAGAAATTCATCCCGCTGGAATTTGTTCCCTTTGTTTGCCCCCAAAGACTGCCATCGGCATTGATCATGGTGTATTTCCAGTCCATCGAGGCTGCATTCCAGCCTGTGGGCATTTTTTCCATCATAAAGAGGGGGCCGATGTCTGCACTGCCATCTGTTTTGCCAACAATGGTGGGTTTTGCAATGATTGAACCTGCGGGCAATTGGCCAGCTTCTTCCCATTTGGCATAATCTTTCCCTGTGTCGTTAACGATATTGACGAGGTAGCGATCCCCATGGGTACTGGATTGATAAGGGTTTTTGGTGACATTGATCCAGTCAAAGAACTGGGCAGCAGCCGGGATATTGGACAGGGCGTAGGTGGTTCTCATGGTTGCAACAAGACGGTCCCATTCAGCTGTGGCCTGAGCATCGCTTAATTCAGCAGGTTGTGCTGCTGCACATGGGTTGGCGGCACACGGATTTGCAGCGCATGGGTTTGCCGCACACGGGTTCTTAGCAGCGCATGGATTTTTCGGAGCGCATGGGTTTGCTGCACACGGGTTCTTGGCAGCGCATGGATTTTTTGGAGCACATGGGTTTGCCGCACACGGGTTCTTGGCAGCACACGGATTTTTTGCGCAGCAAGGATTTTCCATACAGGCTTTGGCAGCGCAAGGGTTTGCCTGGGCAGGGGGGATGGTGCCCAGGCTCGCAAAACCAATTCCGAGCCCAAGGGCAATAGGTGAAAGTGAACTACAGAAAAGCATTTTGCGATAGGTCATGGTACCTCCAGGGAAGAGTAGGATGGGAAATGTCTTGGAAAATACTATGCGCCTTTCAAGGAGAAGGGTCTTTAAACAAAGCCCTCACAAGTGATCAATAAAATGTGATGAACAGCTATGCCTGATCGGGTTATACTGCTTTAGAGTCAGGGCTCTAGAGCGTAATGAGGATAGAATGCGTGTAGATTTTTCTAATGTATCAACGGATCGTTTGAAAAAAATGCTTCGTGCTGGGCGGGAAGTGTCCGATTGTCAGCGTGTTCTGTCAAAGGTAGGGGAAAATATTGTTTCTGACCTGTTGAAAGGCAGTGATACCTTTTATCAGATGAACCATTACCCGGAAGGCGATGTTTATGACCATGAAACCCATGGTCAGTATTATTATCATGCTCATCGCAACGGTGAACATGGTCACTTCCATTTGTTCTTGCGCCCCAAAGGGATGCCGGAAGGTGTCCTGCCTGCCCCGCTGGATGATTATGAAAAACCATCAGGTGTGAATGACGCCTTGAGCCACTTAATTGCGATTTCCATGGATTCATTTGGGGCAGCACAAGGGCTGTTTACCACCAATCGGTGGGTGACGGCAGAATATTGGTATGATCATGAAGACGTCATTAAAATGCTGGATCATTTTGATATTGACCATGCCATTCCGTCCTGGCCTGCAAACCGTTGGGTCGGGGCGATTGTTCAGCTTTATTATCCACAGATTTGTGAGTTGCTCCGTATTCGTGACGAGGTGATTGTAGACTGGGCCAATGAACACCCCGAAGATAATGCTTATGAAGATCGCCGTTTGGAAATCACCTCGGAAATTGACTGTAATGTGGATTATCAAGTCGCTTTGATTGAGGAAGAGCTGGCGAAACGTTCAAGCTAAACTATATAATGTGGCTGATAATAAATTAAGAAAGCAGCCCTCATGCGCCATTTTGCCCAAGATGCCCCCAAACAGACGGGTCCCAGAAATGACTGGAGAACCTTAAAAACACTTCTTCCCTATCTGTGGCCGAAGAATGCGACCAACTTGCGAGTTCGTGTGCTGATTGCCTTGTTGTTACTGGCCGCAGCCAAGGCGACCAACGTATCGGTGCCTCTTTTTTACAAAGAAGTCGTTGATGCTTTAAGTCTGGGGGAAGAGGCAGGCGTGATTGTGGTACCGGTGATGTTACTCATTGCCTATGGTCTGGCCCGTGTGATGGCGCAAGCCTTTGGGGAATTGCGCGATGCGGTCTTTGCCCGTGTGGCCCAGCGTGCCATTCGCGATGTGGCGCTTAAAACCTTTGAACATCTTCATCGTTTGGCTTTGCGTTTTCATGTGCAACGCCAAACAGGGGGCTTGAGCCGTTCCATTGAACGCGGCACCAAGGGGATTGATTTCCTTCTTAATTTTATGTTGTTCAACATATTGCCCACTTTGTTGGAAATTGTGCTGGTTTGCGGCATTTTATGGGTGCTTTATGACTGGACCTTCGCGGTTGTCACCTTTGGCACCATTGCCAGCTATATTGCCTGGACCTTGATTGTGACGGAATGGCGGATCAAATATCGCCGGACCATGAATAAAAGTGATAACGAAGCCAATACCAAAGCGATTGATTCCTTGCTCAATTTCGAAACGGTGAAATATTTCACCAATGAAGAGCATGAGGCCCGGCGTTATGACGTGGCCTTACGCGAATTTGAAGAAGCCTCCATTAAATCAAAAGTGACCCTCAGTCTGCTTAATATCGGGCAAGGGGCGATTATTTCTGTTGGTTTGACAGCCGTGATGTTGATGGCAGGCTATGGTGTGCAAGACGGTTCCATGACATTGGGGGATTTCGTGCTGGTGAACAGTTATCTCATTCAGCTCTATATGCCACTCAACTTCCTGGGCTTTGTCTATCGTGAGATTAAGCAATCCCTGACTGATATGGAACATATGTTTGCCTTGCTGGATCAGGAAGCGGAAATCGCTGATCAAGACGGGGCGATTGACTTGCCTCAGGGTGGTGGGGATGTGCGCTTTGAAAATGTATCCTTTGCCTATGATGAACGCCGCCCGATTTTAAAAGGGGTGAATTTCCATGTGCCTGCGGGGAAGACCACGGCAATTGTGGGCTCCAGCGGGGCGGGGAAATCAACCCTGTCACGCTTGCTTTTTCGTTTTTATGACGTTTCAAACGGGGCGGTGAAAATTGATGGGGCGGATATTCGTGATGTCAAACAGCATGCGTTGCGTTCTGCCATTGGTATTGTGCCCCAAGATACCGTCTTATTTAACGATACAGTCTATTACAATATCGCCTATGGCCGACCGGATGCCACACCGGGGGAGGTGGAAGAAGCCGCCAAACTGGCACGTATTCATGATTTCATTATGGATTTGCCCGATGGGTACAACACCATTGTGGGCGAACGTGGCTTGAAGCTTTCCGGTGGGGAAAAACAACGTGTTGCTATTGCGCGCACCATCCTTAAACGTCCACGTATCTTGTTGTTTGATGAAGCGACTTCGGCGCTGGATACCCATACGGAAAAAGAAATTCAGGTGTCTTTGCGTGAAGTGTCCAGTGGCTTAACCACCCTTGTTATTGCCCACCGTTTGTCCACTGTGGTGGATGCCGATGAGATTATTGTGCTGGATCAAGGCGAGATTATTGAACGGGGCAGTCATGGGGCTTTGCTGGCGCTGGAGGGGGCTTATGCTTCCATGTGGGCAAAACAGCAAGAAGCCGCCTTGGCGATGGAGACTTTGGAAAAGGTCGGGGAGATCAAAGACGAACTGTCATTCCAAACTTGATTTGGAATCCAGAATCCCCTTCAAAGTTTAATTGGATCCTCGTATCAAGTACGAGGATGACGGGATTTAGCTGATAAAAAAATGCCCCTCTTGTCGGGAAAGAGGGGCAAGGTTTGGGGAGAGTTATCTTTAATAGTTGGCCGGATGTACGGTGGAGTCTTCGGGCAAAGGCTCTTCATCTCGTACATAATGGGCCACCGGGCGCGGCGCTGCTGGTTCCAACCGATCGGGAGGTGAGGGCGTGTCAAATCGGCTGGGATGAGGGCCATAGTAATTAACCAACCTGGCCGCGTCCCGGTGAACTGGTTCGCTGAAACATTGGATGGAGCCGAGTTGCTTGTAACAATATCTCGGTTCCCAGTCATAGACGGCCTCTTCGTATTTATCGACATAGCCGCATGCCGCCAACAAAGTTAAGCCGCCTATCACCGCTCCTAGCTTCAACGCTCTAATCATTTTTCATCTCCTCTTCCCTGTTTTTATTTTTTAAGGTGTCACCCCTGCCTTTAGGGCAGGGGCCCGTTTTATTTTTATGGGTTCCTTTTTAGGAATGACGGTTCTCTTATGCCTAAGAGTAAAGCAAAGGGGATGCCAAAAAAGAAAAGGGGCTGTTAAAAAGTTAACAACCCCTTAAAATTCAAATGGTTAATAAAGTGTTTACGAATTTACATCGACCAGGATACGTCCCTGTGTTTCCCCTTTAAGGATTTTTTTGCCTACCTCGGGCAGTTCAGACAGGCAAATTGTGCTGCTCATGCCATCCAGTTTGTCCATGGGCAGCTCGTTAACCAGTCGGTTCCAGGCAGTGACGCGTTTGTCATAAGGGCAGGTTGCGCTATCAATGCCTTGCAGGGTGATCCCGCGCATCAAAAACGGTAAAACTGTTGTGTTAAGCTCGTTCGACGCCGCCAACCCGACAGAGGCACAACAGCTCCAGTATTTTAAGGTTGCCAGAACGTGATGCAGGGTTGGGCCGCCCACATTATCAATGGCCCCAATCCACTTTTCACCCCCTAGTGGTCCACGTGGGCCTTCTTCCAGTTCGCTTCGCGGCACAATGGTGGTGGCCCCCAGTCCGATGAGGTAGTTATGGGAACTTTCTGATCCGGTTGAAGCCGCAACCTGATAGCCAAGGCGTGATAAAATAGCCACAGCAATGGAACCCACGCCACCAGAAGCCCCTGTTACCAGCACTTCGCCGTCTTGTTTGGGGTCAAGGCCATGATCTTCCAGTGCCATGACCGAGAGCATGGCGGTATAACCGGCTGTTCCAATTTCCATGGCGCGTTTGGTGGAGATTTCTTCTGGCAAGGGGACCAGCCAGTCGGCTTTCACACGGGCCTTTTGGGCATAACCACCCCAATGGATTTCGCCTACACGCCAGCCATTAAGTACCACACGATCACCGGGTTTATAGCGATCATCTTCTGATTGTTCGACCGTGCCGGCAAAATCAATACCTGGGACATGGGGGTATTGTTTGACCAGTTTGACCAGCCCGTTCATGATCAAGCCATCCTTATAGTTCAGGGTGGAATAATCCACCTTCACTAGAACTTCGCCAGCAGGTAGGTCATCTTCGCTGATGGATTGGATGCCAATGGACATATCTTCATTGAGTTGGAGCGCGTTAAAAGCCATGGGAGCCTCTCTCTGTTCATTCTTTATTCGACTTAAAATCAACGATATAGAATGTTCGGGGTACGATCAATCTGTTTAAGCGAATCTTATGCTGGATTAGAAATGGTAATTATCTGGGGTAATTTCATTTCAAATAAAAGGTTTGGATTGTTTCTCTATTTCAAAAGTGACGGGTTTTGCCTGCTTTTAAATTGAAATATGACAGTTTCTTGACTTCTTGGTTAAGTCTTCGCAGAGTTGACCTTCCATTCATGTCCTTCAATCCATACATCAAAGATATGACAAAAGATTTTCCAGCCCTTGAGGTCACAGACATCCATAAATCCTTTGGTGAACTTGAGGTGCTGAAAGGCATTTCACTGACCGCCCATTATGGTGATGTGATTTCCATTATCGGATCATCTGGTTCCGGTAAAAGCACGTTCCTGCGTTGCCTCAATTTGCTGGAGCGTCCCACCAAAGGGGCGATTTCAGTAGCCGGTGAGCCCATGAAGCTGAAACGGGAAAAAGATGGTCAGTTGGGGGCGGCAGATAAAAAACAGATCACGCGGCTACGCTCTGAAATCGGGTTTGTTTTCCAAAGCTTTAATCTCTGGTCTCATATGGATTTGATGGAAAATATCATCGAAGGCCCAGTGCAGGTTAAAGGGATTTCCAGGAAAGAAGCCATCGAAAAAGCAGAAGGGCTGCTGCAAAAAGTGGGGCTTTATGAGCGAAAAGGTCATTTCCCTGCCCAGCTTTCAGGCGGGCAGCAACAACGTGCGGCCATTGCGCGTGCACTGGCGATGGAACCGGAACTTTTATTATTTGACGAACCAACCTCAGCCTTGGACCCGGAGCTGGTGGGCGAAGTGTTGAAAGTCATGCAGATGCTGGCGGAAGAAGGGCGCACCATGTTGGTTGTGACCCACGAGATGGGTTTTGCCCGTGAAGTTTCCAGCCATGTGATGTATCTGCATCAAGGGCAGGTGGAAGAGTTTGGACCACCTCAAGAGGTTTTTGAAAACCCGAAATCCGAACGTATGAAACAATTCATCAGTACGGAACTTTAATAAAAATCCGGCTGGTTAGGGACAAACAAGCAATCATCTATAACGGGAGATTTTCTCACATGAAAAAAATTGCAATCGCATTGGCTGCTGTACTCGGCCTTGGTATTTCTGTCGCAGATGCTGGCGACAAGCTGCGTATCGGGACAGAAGGGGCTTACCCTCCGTTCAACGGTATTGACAAAGCGGGCAAAGCCTTTGGTTTTGACGTGGATATTGCCAATGCGCTGTGTGCCGAAATGAAAGTGGAATGTGAAATTGTTGCGCCGCTGGAATGGGATTCCATCCTTATTGGTTTGAAGAAAAAGAAATATGATGCGGTTGTAGCATCCATGTCCATTACCGAAGAACGCAAAAAAGCGGTGAACTTCACTATTCCTTATTATTCCAACAATCTGACGATGGTGGCGAAAAAAGGCTCCGGCTTTAAACCGCATATGCTGCGTGGGAAAAATATCGGTGCGCAACGTGCAACGATTGCGGCGAACTATGTGACTGATAGCATGATGGGCGTGAATGCCAAACTGTATGACACGCAGGAAAATGCCTATCTTGATCTGGCTTCTGGTCGCATTGAAGTGCTCGTCTCTGATAAGCTGCCAGCCTATGACTGGTTGCGTTCTGATGCCGGTCAGGGCTTTGAATTCCTGGGGAAAGCCATTGACGTAAATGACAAGATCGGCATTGCGGTGCGCAAGAAAGACAATGATTTGCGTGAAAAGCTGAATGCTGCGATTAAGGCAATTGTCGCCAATGGTACATACGCCAAGATCAACGAGAAATATTTCCCGTTCTCTATTTACTAAGACGATTACATGTCGCCCTCACCCATGTGGGGGCGATGGTTTACACGGGATAGAGACATGATCGACCTACAAGGATTTGGCCCGCAGATTGCCATGGGTGCCTGGATGACCGTTCAGGTGGCTTTAGGTGGTTTGGTGATTGGTTTGGTCTGTGGCCTGTTGGGGGCTGCGGCCAAGCTGTCATCATATCGTATGCTGCGTGGTATCGGGAAAAGCTATACCACGGTTGTGCGCGGCATTCCTGAAATCCTTGTGGTCTTGTTGGTCTATTTCGGTGGTGAAGATATCATCAACCGCATTGCTGAAAATGTCGGTTATGATGATTATATCGAGATCAATGTGTTTGTCGCAGGCATTTGCGCATTGGGCCTGTCCTTTGGGGCCTATGCGACTGAGGTGTTTCGCGGGGCTATTCAGTCGGTTCCAGCAGGCCAGATTGAAGCTGGCGTTGCCATGGGCATGCGTTCAGGCCAAATTTTCTGGCGCATTACATTGCCGCAGGCCATGCGCCTTGCCATTCCAGGGTTGGGCAACCTGTTTCAGGTCTTGCTCAAAGATACCTCTTTGGTCTCGCTGATTTCACTGCCTGAATTGATGCGTACATCGGGTATTGCCATCAGTAATACCAAGGAACCTTTTACCTTTTATTTTGTTGCCGCCCTGATTTATCTGGCCATTACCTCTGTTGTGATGATCGGGCAGCTTTATGCTGAACGATGGGCTAACCGGGGTGTGAAGAGGGCCACGTCATGAATTGGGAAGAAATCTTTATTGCCCTTCCCAAATTGATGGACGGGGCCTGGCTGACATTGGAACTGGTGCTGATTGCCTGTCTTGTCGGTTTTGTGATTGCCATACCTGTGGCCCTGATGCGGGCCTCGCAGAACTGGTGGGTGCGCAATATTCCACTGGTTTACACTTTTTTCTTTCGCGGGACGCCGTTGCTGGTGCAGTTGTTCCTGTTCTATTACGGGGCAGCACAGTTTGAAGCGGTGCGTGAAAGCATTTTTTGGTCGGTGCTGAAAGAGGCTTATTGGTGCGCTTTAATCGTCTTTGCCTTGAATACCGGGGCCTATACGGCTGAGATTTTCCGTGGTGCCATTCAGGCGGTTCCACATGGGGAGGTTGAAGCCGGTGTTGCCATTGGCATGAATAAATTTACGCTTTATCGTCGCATCGTCCTGCCCCGTGCGATCCGTATGGCCCTGCCTGCTTATGGGAATGAGATTATCCTCATGATCAAAAGTTCAGCACTGGCTTATACAATTACACTGTTGGACCTGACAGGGGTGACACGCACCATTATCGCACGCAACTATCTTGCCATTGAGATGTATTTTGCCGCAGGCGTGATCTATCTGTTGATGACCTTTATCTTCATCCAAATCTGGATGCGGGTGGAAAAGCGTTTGTTGCGTTTTCAATAAGTTTAACAGTCACAGTTTTTCTGTTTCTGTTCGATCTGACTGACCCGGCCTTTGGGGTCAAATTCCATATGACAGCATTGCTGGTAGCGTTTTGCCAGAAGCTGGCGGGCTTTTTTCAATTGAGATTTCAGGGTTGAATATGGAATATTCTGTGCTTCGGCATAGTCCTTCTGGCGGACATGAGCCAGATCAATATGGCGCAAAAGCGCTTGTTCTTTTTCAGGTAAGTCATTGATGAAGGGTTCAAGACAGCCTTCCATTTCCTGCAAGGGGGCTGTGTCGGTTTCATCTGTCAAAAACTCTGAAAGTGGTATTTGTTTTTGCCTGAAATGGTCAATCAAGCGATTGCGGGCAATACCGAATAACCAGGCTTTCAGGTTTTCTTCCTGTTGAAGCTGGTCCTGTTTTTGCCATGCTTTAAAGAGAATATCTTGTGTCAGGTCTTCGCCATCAGCCTGATTGAGCCCTTGTTTGCTCAACCAGGCGATTAATAATTGGCGATGGTTCTGCCAAATTTCAGCCTTCATGTGTTACTCGCAACAGCTTAGTGGTTTTTTCGGGGCTTGGTCGCAGTCTTCTTGCCCATGGATCAGATAGCGTTCTTCTGCCAGATAAAAGTGACTAAAACGCTCTTCAAAATCAGGTGGGACTGATTTTTCTGTCCATTCTTGTGTGAGCAGTTTTCTTTGCCAGTCTTGTAGTAAGGGTAAGTTTTCCAACATGTCAAAGCAAGTCTTACGTTGGATGATGTCGGCACGATGCAGCAGCACAAGCCAGGCGCTGCTTAACAGGGATATGTCTGTTTTGGCAGTCGTTTGGTTTGTGCGCAGGGCCTGTTCCATTTTTTCAAAGGCAGCACGTAATTTTTCATGGTGAGTTTCAAAGCTACTTTGGTTCTTACTGCTCATGGTCGAACATTGAACCAGATAGTTTTTAACCGCAAGGCTGGCCCAGGCTTTTTCAAGGGCGCGGGCTTCTGGTGAAGCTGTGGTTAAATATGTATCGGCAACATAATCCGCAATCGCATCTGATTCAAAAAGGATGGTTTCGTCTTCTGTAATCAGTAAAGGAACTTGACCGTGCGGCGAGATATCCAAAAACCATTGGGGCTTGTCTGACAGTTGGATGAATGTGGTTTCGTAAGGAACGCCTGCGCCTTCTAGCAGGGCGGCAATGCGCTGGACAAAGGGACAGATGGTAAAGCTGATTAGTTTGATCATTTCTCAAAACTCCATTTTATAAGGTTCTGACCCTAAGACGGAGCTTTGAGAAAAAAGACGAAAAAAAACTTCTAAAATCCGTAGAAAAACGGAATGAACAGGCTGAAGGCAATCCAGATGATGAAGACCAGAGGTGTGCCTGCGATGATAAAATCCTTAAAGCTATAGCGTCCCGGTGCCATGACCAACAGGTTGGTTTGATAACCAATCGGGGTGGCAAAGGCACAGTTGGCGGCAAAGACAACCGCCACGGCAAAGGCACGCGGGTCAACACCCAGCTCGTTCGCCATAGAGACCGCAATGGGTGTAAAGAGAACCGCACAGGTCTGAGTGGACAGAACGTTGGTCAGCAAGGCAATCAGCAGGAACAGGGCTGAGAGCACCGTCCTTGGTCCGGCCCCATCCAGCATATCCACCACCCCGTGGGCAAGGTAAGTCGCCGCCCCCGTGGCTTGCATGGCAGACCCCAGGGCAAGGGCAGCGCCAACCATGGTGACAATCTTGGAATCAACGGCGCGAACGGCCTGGCGAACATTGAGTGCGCCAATGGCAACCATGGCGGTCGCACCGATAAGGGCACAGGTGACAGTTGGCAACAAGCCACTACCGGCCATAAAGACAACACCGACGAAAATGGCCAGTGCGCGGCGGGCATGGTGGATAGCGGGAAGTTCTTCCTTAGACCATTCCAGCAAGATCACATCGCGATTGGAACGCAGGCTGTGGATATCACTGGGGTGGCCCTGAACCAGCAGCACATCACCGGATTGCAGGCGAATATCATCCATACGTGCGCGGATCATGCGTGAACGGCGCTGAATACCAATAACCTTACAGCCGCTTTTGGCTGCAAAACTGGTATTTTGCAGGGTCTGACCAGATAGCTGGGAGGTCGGGGGCAACATGACTTCGACGAGCATCTGATCTGGGCTTTTTGCTTCTTCGTCTCCCTCTTCTTCCGTTTGTGAAACAGCTTTGTCCGGCTGTTCTGAATGATGGGGTTCCAGAAGGCCCTTGTTTTGGGTCAAGACTTCGGTGATGGTTTTGCGCGTTGCTGCCACAACCAGAATATCACCGGGCTGAATTTTGTGATCTTCAAAAGGCGGCAAAATGGCTTGGCCGTGGCTTTGGATCATACGCACGGTCATATTGGGCAGGTCGATGAAAAAACCACCCATGGATTCTTTCCCCACCAGTTTGGCACCAGGCGCAACGGTAAGCTGGGCAATGAAATGTTTGCCACTATGTTTGTTTTCACCTTCTTCCCCACTGCGATCAGGCAGCAGGCGGGGCATGACAAAGACCACATAGACCAGCCCGATAGAGGCCAGAACAAGGCCAGGCAGGGTAAAGTCAAAAAACTTGAACGGCACTTCGCCAAGCTGGATCAGGGCGGAGTTCACCAGCAGGTTGGTTCCTGAACCGATCAGGGTAATCATCCCGCCTAAAACCGCTGCGGCACTCAGGGGCATCATCACCTTGGAGGCGGATTTGTTAATGCGTGCGGCCAAAGCCTGCATAATCGGGATAAAGATAACGACAACCGGGATATTGTTGAGCATGGAAGAAATCAACATGCCCACAATCAGGGTGAGCAAAATGGTGATCCAGGTATTTTTCCCCCCTAGCCGCAAAAGAAGCTGGGCACCACGTTCTAACACCCCTGTGCGTACCATGCCCTGACCAACAACAAGCAGGGCCAGTACGGTAATCAGGCCGGTATTGGCAAAACCAAGCAAGAGGTTATGGGGGGATAGAAGATTGGTTCCCCCCTCGTCAATAACCGGGAATACATGAAAGACAACCATGACCAAACCAAGCGTGACCAAAGACGTCAGCTCTACGGGAATATCTTCAATGGCATATGCGATCAGGGCAGCCAAAATGATGATGTAGGTTAACCACATCTGGAAATTCGCCCCAAAAAGATCTATCGCAAGCTCAGTCATGCTGTTCCCAATTATTGTTATTTATCTTCAAGGTATCGCTTATGGCAGCGTTTCACACAAGTTTTTTTGACAAAAACAAGGTTTTACAGCTGTTTTCCCTGTCGCAAAATGGCAATTGTCAATTTTGCCCGATGATCTTTAGGCCCGTCGGGTGATCATAATGCCTGCAAGAATAGCAATCGTTGAAATTGCGATTTCAAGGGTGAGACTCTCACTCAGAAAGCTGATGGCAAGGGCTATGCTGACAATGGGTTGGGCAAATTGCAAAGGGGCGATGGGGCCGACACCGCATTCACCGATGGCCCAGAACCAGCAGACATAGCCCAAAATGCAGATGAAAATGACAAGATAGGCCATTGCCCACCATGCTGATGGCTGGATTAATGAGGGGTCAAGGTTTAAAGAGAGGGGGATAAACAGGGGAAGCAGCAGTAATCCGCTGAATACCAAGGTCCAGGCCGTGGCAGCCCATGTGCCAATAGCGGCACTCAGGCGTCCGCCTGCAACATATCCAGCACTGACGCACAGGATACTTAAGAAAACCAGCAGATCACCTTGAAGGGTTGCACTGCTGGTTTCTTTTTGTTGGGACAGGATCAGGTATATTTCCCCGATAAATGCAACGCCTGCACCCATCCACCATAAAGACCGAGGCCAGTTTTTCTCAACACTAAAACCGATTAGCCCGGTGAAAATCGGGGCTGAGGCAATGATCAAGGCAGCATGGATGGTTGACGTTTGTGTCATTCCCATACTGAACAGGAGGGCATAGCCGATGGTTCCCAAAAGACAAGCAATGGCGAGGGCAAACCAGTCTGTTCGGTTTTTGGGAAGGGGGAGACGTTTAAAAAGAGCAAAAGGCAAAATGAGCAAGGCGGCCAGGAAAGTGCGAAACACGGCTGCTTCCATGGCACTGAAACTTTGGACAGCAAGTTTGGTTGCCGCTGGCGAGGCCCCCCAGATGAGAATACCCAAGCCTGCGATCAGATAGACCCGAAGAGAGTTGGGGCTGCTCATATATAGATAGAGCCCTTCATATAGAGAACGGCCTTTCCATAGATTTCAAGACGCGTTTCTTTTAAATCACAGCGTAAATCCCCGCCACGTTTGGAAATCTGGCGGGCATGTAATGTTTGTTTTCCAAGAATTTTCGCCCAGTAAGGGACAGATATACAATGGGCAGAACCTGTCACCGGGTCTTCGGGGATACCGTGTTCAGGTACAAACACACGCGATACAAAGTCATAATCTGGGGAGGGAGCTGTGATAATAAAATTTCCCGGTGCAATAGATTGAAGGGTGGGGAAGTCTGGTGAGCAGTTTTTGACCTGCTCTTCATTTTTGGCACGGACAATGGCAAAAATACTGTTTTCACAGGCCAGGACCTCTTGCGGTTCAAAGCCAAGAGCCTGAGACAGCCCTTCTGGCACCTCAATATGTTTGCTATCATATTTGGGGAAGTTGAGGACAAAGCCTTCGTCTTGGCGGCGAACGGTTAAATCGCCAGACATGCTGGAAAAGACGATTTCTTCTTCTCTATAACCCAATTCACTATAGGCAATAAAGGCAGAGGCCAGAGTAGCATGGCCGCAGAGTGGGATTTCCACTGTCGGTGTAAACCATCGCAGATGAAATTTGTTTCCTTCTGGAACGAAAAAAGCGGTTTCCGCCAGATTGTTTTCTGCGGCAATGTTCTGCATAACGGTGTCATCCAGCCATTTTTCCAATGGAATGACAGCTGCGGGGTTGCCTTCAAAAACAGAGTTGGCGAAGGCATCAACTTGATAAATGTTAATCATCATATTCACGCAAAATGGATGTTGATACGACGGTTAAGTTTGCCTTTTTTCTCAACCTTTCCAATACGGACAGGGCCGATTTCACCTGTGGATTTGACATGGGTCCCGCCACAGGGTTGATAATCCACATCTCCCACACGAATGGTACGTACAGACCCTTGGCCCATAGGGGGCTTAACCGACATTGTGCGCACCAGATCAGGGTTACTTTCAAGTTCTTGATTTGTAATGGCACTGATTTCAACAGGTTGGTTGGCTGTGATTTCTTGATTGATCGCTGCGGCCAGGGCCTCTTTATCCGGGGCTTCGGGGAGATCAAAGTCCAGACGGCTTTTTTCCAACCCGACAGAACCACCGGTAACGGCCCCGTCCACCTTTGAACACATGATGTGTAAGGCCGTGTGCATCCGCATTAGCTGATGGCGGCGTTCCCAGTCGATAATGGCTTTGAGCTTTGTGCCAACTTCTGGCAGTGGAGTACCTTCTTCAACCAGATGCAGGTGGGCACCTGTTTCGCGATCTTTTATCGTATTGGCAATGGTGATGGTTGATCCATCAGCCAATTCAAAGGTGCCGCTGTCACCGGGCTGGCCACCACCAGTGGGATAGAAAACGGTTTGATCCAGAATAATTGCCCCTTCTTGTGTGGCAATCACTTCTGCCTCACAGGATTTAAGGTAGGAATCGTCACGAAACAGTTCTTTAGTCATGTATCTTTCCTCACAAGAAAATTGTCGCCACCATAATCAGGGACAAGATGATATAGAGTATGCGTGTGCGCAAGGGATTGTCGATGAGAAAGCGACGCATCCAGGCACCGGCAAAAATCCATGAGGCACAAACCGTATTGGTCAGGGTGAAAATGACAGCACCGGTTACGGTATCTAATCCATACGAGGTCGCCCCGGCAAAAGCCATCATCAGGGCCTTGGGGTTGATCCATTGAAAGGCGGCTGCGCGAAAGAACCCCCAGGGTTTTTCGTCGGCTGATGGATCTGCAAACTCAGTGGAGGCTGTCGCAATCTTAAAGGCGATGTAAAACAACAAGGCCATCGCCACCCATTCCAAAACCTCCATACTGCCTTCAGGCAATAAAGGCAGGATGGAGCCAACCAGTAAAAACATAAAGCCGAAGCCAAGGTTAATGCCAAAAAGATGGGGCAAGGTTCGTTTGATGCCAAAGCGCACACCAGAAGCCATCAACAGGGAGTTGTTCGGCCCCGGTGTGATCGAGGTTACAAATGCAAAGAGGGCGAAATTAAGCATTTTTTAGACCTGTCATTCTTAGAAAAAATAAAAGAGGCAAGGCGGTCCCCGCGTGTGCGAGGACGACACCCTTGTCCGTTTATGCTGTCCAGAAAGGCTTATTTGCTTCCTTTTGGATTTGATCGCGGCTCAGCCCCACATCTTTCAGGGTTTCGTCTGAAAGAGTATGAAGAGAGCGACGCTGTTGTGCGCGTTTTGTCCAAATTCGCCATATCTGCATAAGCTGGAGAATG
This sequence comes from Terasakiella sp. SH-1, assembly GCF_004564135.1. Taxonomy (NCBI): domain Bacteria; kingdom Pseudomonadati; phylum Pseudomonadota; class Alphaproteobacteria; order Rhodospirillales; family Terasakiellaceae; genus Terasakiella; species Terasakiella sp. SH-1. Next base: position 491,296 of record NZ_CP038255.1, read on the forward strand.
TCTGCACGGACCATATGTACCCCAGCTTTTGCCCATTGGCCCCAGCTTGGTAGCGGGGCAGTTGTTGTGTCGATTGTATCGATACAATTCTGTCTCATCGGTCCATTCTCCGCTTGAAGTGATAAATATTTAATGACATTTACGGTAAAATAGATACAATATCGCGTCAATTGATACATTGTCACCGTGACAATATAATTTGGAGTACCTCAATGTCCTTATGGGTTCCTGAAATCGAAAGCCGCCGTGGTCCGCGCTACCTTGCCATTGCCGATGCTATTGGTGAAGCCATTCGACAAGGGGAGCTAAAGCCGGAGGAACGCCTGCCGACCCATCGTGATCTGGCCTATCATCTGGGGGTGACGGTGGGAACGGTGAGCCGGGCTTATGGGGAAGCAGTGCGTCGTGATTATGTGATTGGTGAAGTTGGGCGGGGCACGTACGTTAAGCCGGAAGAAGATGGCACGATGGATACGCCGTTTCATATCCCTGATATGTTGGACCCTAACCTGATTGATTTCAGCATGAATATTCATTCCGAAGGTGAAGGGGTGGAAAAACTGCGCATTGCCTTACAGGTCTTGGCGCAAGACCCTGGACTTGGGGCCTTGATGCGTTATCAGGCCGAACAGGGGATGGAACATCATCGGGTTGCCATGGCGAAATGGGCGCATTGGCATGGTGCACCTTATGATCCGGATCGGATTGTGGTTTCAAACGGGGTGCAACATGCCATGGCATTATCCTTAATGGCGTTGTGCAAGGCAGGCGATACCTTGCTGTGTGAAGAATATTCCTATCCCGGTATCAAGACGCTGGCGACGCAATTAGGGGTGAAAATGCAGGGCCTGCCCATGGATGAACATGGCCTTATTCCCGATCGGTTGGAAAAGGCGATTGTTCAAACGGGTGCGCGTGTTCTTTATTGCATGCCGAACTATCAAAACCCCACAAGTGTTAGTATGGATCTTTCACGACGCCAAGAAATTGTAGAGATTGCCAAACGTCATGGGCTCTGGATCATTGAAGATGATATTTATGGTTTTGTACATGAAAAGATGGGCAGTCTTCAGCCCTTTGCCACTTTGTTGCCAGAGCAGACTTTTTATCTGAATGGGGCGTCAAAAAGTATCAGTCCGGGCTTGCGTGTCGGCTTTGCTTTGGTGCCAGAACAAAAAGTCCAGACGGTTGCAGCCTGTGTGCGCTTAACCAATTGGATGGTTGCACCGCTGACGGTTGAAATTTTATCTCGCTGGATTGAGGATGGGACGGCGCAGTATTTTATGGATTGGCATCGCAAAGAGGCATCAAAGCGCCAAGAGGTGATGCTAAAATATATCACACGCGGCGAGCTGCAAACCTCGCCTAATAGCTATCATAACTGGTTCACCCTGCCAGCCCCTTGGACGGCAGAAATGTTTTGCCTGCGTGCGCGAGAACGTGATGTCTCAATTATGCCCGCTCATATTTTTTATATTGGCAAGGGGGCACCGGTTAATGCGGTGCGATTGTGTTATGGTGCCCCTGCAAGTGTGGATGTGGTCGAAGATGGCATGTCTCGTTTGGCAACGCTTTTAAACGAAGAAATCCATGCTTTCCATTCGGTTATGTAAGCCAGAAATACAATAAGGGCAGTAAAATAGCCGTTGCTAGTGCATTCAGCCCCATGCCAAGTCCGGCAAAAGCCCCAGCCGTTTCATTCAGGCTAAGCTTGCGTGCGGTGCCAATGCCGTGTGAGGCAATGCCCACGGCAAGGCCACGGGCTTTTTTATCTTTTACACGCACCAATGTGAGGACCATGCCGCCAAGGACAGCGCCCGTCACACCGCTAAGAATAACAAGGACAGCAGTGAGTGAGGGTGTCCCGCCAATGATTTCAGCCAAGCCCATGGCAACCGGGGCAGTCACGGATTTTGGTGCAAGGGAAAGCAGGGTGGTTTGTGATGCCCCAAGAAATGCAGCCACCCCAACACCGCTGGCAATGGCAAAGATGCACCCTAATATGATTGTTATCATAATAGGGAGAAGGGCGGCTTTGACATGGTGGATATTTTTATAAAGGGGCACGGCCAAAGCCACTGTGGCAGGGCCAAGCAAGAAGTGAATGTATTTTGCCCCGTCAAAATAGGTCAGATAGTCTGTTCCTGTTGCCCATAGGGTCAGGGATACGGTGATGATGGAAAAAAGGACCGGATTGGTCAGCGGATGCTTGTTGGCTTTTTGATGGAGCCAGTCACCGAGAGCAAAACAGGCCAGTGTCAGGGTAATCCCCAGAAGCGGCGTTTGGGCAAGATATTCCCACAATGAGATTAACTTATCCATGGGACCTGTCCAACAGTTTCATCACCAGCCCACAAAAGGCAATGGTCAAAAGTGTTGCAAAAATAATGGAGGCCGTAATGGGCAACCATTCCTTGGTGATCAAGTTAAAATGCAAGGTCACGCCGACCCCGGCCGGGACAAACAATAAGGCAAGATAGCTTAAAAGGGTGTTGGCTGTTTTATCCAGATTTTCCGGTAAGCCTTTCTTGATCAACAAGCCGACAAGCAACAGGGCCATGCCGATGACCGGGCCGGGAATGGGAAGCCCGCTTAGATAGACAATGGCTTCGCCCACCAGTTGAAGAAAACAAAGGAGGAAAAAGAAGGCAATCATGGGGCTAATGTCTCCTTAAGAAAGGTCGCAAGCATTTTAAATTCTTCTGCACGACCAGATGTTTTGCGCCAGACCAGCCCAATATCGCGTGGCGGGCTGTTTTGGGCCAAGGGAATGGTTTTAATATCGCAGCCTTTGTCAATGCCGGCTTCAATTGCCATTTGGGGCAATAAAGTGATCCCAAGACCATTGGCAACCATTTGAACGATGGTGGACAAGCTGGTGGCCCCAAATTCATTTGGACCTTTGTTGCTGGGCCAGGAGCAGGCCGCCATGGCATGTTCACGAATGCAATTGCCTTCTTCAAGCAAGAGAAGGTCCTCATCATAAAGGTCATGCGGCATGATGGCTTTGTGATCGCACATTGGGTGGGATAAAGGCAGGGCGCAGTAAAAGGAGTCCTGCATAAAGGTCAGGGTTTCCACGCCTTCTGCTTCATAAGGTAAGGCAAGAATCAGCAAGTCCAGATGCCCCCCATGCAGGCTGTCAAGCAGGCGAGCTGTTTGATCTTCTTTCAGATATAGGGTGAGATCGGGAAACTCATCGCGAATGGCATGCATCAGTTTTGGCAGTAAAAAAGGGGCAATCGTGGGGATCACGCCTAAGCGCAGATCGCCGTTTAAGGGATTGCCCTTGGATTGGGCAAATTCCATCAAGGCATTTGCTTCCAATATAATGGCCTTGGCGCGTTCTAGGAGTTCTTCGCCAATCGGGGTGACAAGGACATGACGTTTGGTGCGTTCAAACAATTGTACACCCAGTAAATCTTCAAATTCCTTGATGGCCGCGCTTAAGGTCGGTTGGGTTACAAAGCAGGCTTGGGCGGCGCGGCCAAAGTGCTTATGTTCGCCAACAGCAATGAAATATTTCAGATGTTTGAGGGAAAAAGATGCATTCATAAAAATAACCTATAAATCAAACAGTCTTGATAGGCAAATGTCTTTGGTTGATATTTTTTGTACTAATCCGCGTAAAATGTAATATATCTATAAAGATAGAAATTAGGGGTACATACGTGGTTATGGCAGCGATGGGGCACGAGCAATTTGAAGAAGTAACCGTAGTGATTGCGGACCCGGACCCACGGGCACGAACGGTTGCAAAAAAGACATTGGTTCAGGCAGGCTTTCGTAAAATTTTGACAGGTCATTCGTTAGATTTTGTCCGGCAAAGTTTTGAGATTGAAATGCCTGAGTTATTGATTGCGGAAACAGAATTACCTGATGGCGACTTTACCGATTTTGTAAATGATATTCGTCATCATAAAATTGGGAATAATCCGTTCCTTGTTATTTCAGCCCTGACGGCAAACCCATCACCGGAGCTGGTGAAGAAAGTGATTCAGGCGGGGGCGGATGATCTGCTGTCTAAACCCTTTGATGTGGACACCCTCATGCGCCGTGTCGGGCGTTTGATTTATCAGCGCAAACCCTTTGTCGTGACTGGGGATTATATTGGGCCGACCCGTCAGGCTAAATCCCAAAAAGAAGCCAATGCAGAACATTTTATTCCGCCCAATACCTTAAAGGCGCGGGCATTGAACCAAGGGTCGGTGGATGATGTTCAGGCCATGGTGGATGCGGCTATTGAAACGGTGAATACGCAGGCTCTGGAATCTCATGCCGAAGATATTGAAGAACTCGTGACCATTTTAACACCGCGTTTGATCAATGGTGAGGTTGATGCCACATCAAAGCTGTGTCTGGATCGCCTGCGTTATGCGTCAGAAGATGCCAATCGCCGTTTGGATGGGACGGCTTATGATCATGTTTCTGATTTGTGTCAGACCTTGTTGGGGGTGGTTAATCGTATTCGTAACAGCGGTGGCTTTCCTGCTGATCAGGATGTGAAACTATTGCTTCCATTGAATAAAGCCATTCAGCTTGGGTTTGACAAGAACGCCGATGTGGCAGCAGCTCGCCAAATTTCCCAAGCTGTTTTGGCAAAAATTGCGGGTTAACCTTCTTTTTCCAAGGTAATATAACGGCTTGCGGGTTTTAGGTCTTTGGGGGTACCACCATTTTTAACAATCTCGATGGCTTTTTCAGTATCCACGATAATGCGCCCGGACAATACGTTTAATCCATAATCAAACAGGGCTGGGGCCAGTGGGGTTTCAGGACCGACCAGAACCGTTTCTGCCAGCCCCTTGGTTTCCAGCAAGGTGGGGAGCAAGCCATCACCGAATGTGTGGGACGGCAGGATCACCCCGTCATAGGCATTTTCAATCAGATGTTGAAGGGCACGTTCCGTTGGCAGCATGGTGAAGTCATTGCTGTAATCTTTGTTTGGGGGAAAGTGTCCGGCAATCAGGACACGTTCATCGCGCCCCTGAAAATGGGTCAGGCCACTATGATCTGATCCTGTCATGTCAGAACGGTTGTAATGGGCAAGGATGGCTGCGACACCGATGGCATGTTCAATCGGGTTATGCATCTGTGTGGCCCCAAGGGCTAAAGATTTCAGGCTTTGGTGAAGGGGGTGGTCCAAAGCTGTTTTCCCCAATGGGTTGGCCGTTACACCACAGCCATGAGCACCTGCGACCAAAATGGCGTTTTCCCCGACCTCTACATGTAAAACCGGGGTGTCATCCACATTTTGGGCGAGTTCCTGATATAAATTCCATTTCGGCCACCATTGCCACAGGGCTTCCTGATCATGGGGCAGTAAGGCCCCTAAGCGCCCAGTGAAATCATTCCAGATTTCAAGGGCGCTGGCAGGTACGGCAACCAATGTGGGAATGCCAGCCAGGGCGGCTGCGATGATTTCTTCTGCCAGCCCGTTGCCGTCTTGTTCGCGCTCACCGAATTTTTCCACCACTAACAAGTCTGCTTTTTCTTCAATAGCGCGCCGCAGAACGCTGGAAGCTTCACACAGCAGGCTGACGTCAAATCCACAGGTGTTGTTTTCTCTATCTTCCTTGCTGGGACGTGCCAGCGGGTAATGATCGCCATTTTTAATGTCGATGGCATCCAGACCGATTTTTTCCCCCTTGTCATCATAGGCGAGTTCTTGGGTTAAGCCAGCCACATGCCAGCCCCGGTCTTGCAAAATTTTTGCAAAATCCAGCAAAGCGTTCCGTTCGGGGGTGTTTGCGGCGTAAAGAACCCCGCCAAGGCGGGTTGGTCGGGTTGTTTGAATTGACATTGTCAGCGATTCGCTTTTCTTCTATGTTGTGTTTTGGGGTTAGCTTAACAAAAGAAGGAACAGATTTCCATGGGTGTGCAAGTCGATATGAGAGTAGCCGAATTATTATGTTCGCGTTTGTGTCATGACTTGGTGGGTCCGGTCGGGGCTGTGAACCATGGAATTGAACTGATTGAAGAAACCAACAGCCCGGTTATGGCCGAAGCTGCCCAGATGATTGGTCAAAGCGGGCAACAAGCTGCAAGCCGTCTGGAATTCTTTCGTCTTGCCTTTGGTCTGTCTGGCGGGGGCAGTGGGCGGATGTCCATGCTACAAGGACGCCAGCTTGCTCAGGGCTTTATTGAAAAGCATATTCAGCTTCACTGGCCGCAAAACCCTGAATTACCCTGGAAAGATAATGAACCCTGCGTGCCCAAAGATGTCATCAAGGTTATTTTAAACCTGTTGATGTTGGGGATTGATTGTTTACCCCGTGGTGGCACTTTAACACTTAATCAGGCGGCCTTGCCGGAAGGTTTGGGTATCGCCTTGGTTTGTGAGGGGCAAAAAGCCCATATCAAAGATGAAATTCAAAGCGCAATTGCACCCAATGCCAGTTGCGATTCTTTGACGGCGCGAACTGTTCAGGCTTTCTTTATGGCGCGTCTGGCTGATGATTTAGGGTTGGATTTTGAAATTTCCTGCCCACAGGCTGACTATGTGCAAATTGCTGCACTTATCCCTCTTGATTTATAGGAAGTCCCCGTATGGTGCGGGCTGCGTGATTGCCTGAAATAGAAAATAAAATAGTTTCATTTCTAAACTAAAATGAAAAAAATATTACATTTACGGAATGATGTCGTTTTTTTCTTTGTGCCCGTAGGGGTTTTACGTAATAGTAACGCCAACATTAGTCTATTTTCGAATGCCGTCGTATGAAATTTAGTGCGGTACAGATAAGGAGAAAGGTAGAACCATGGATGATCTACTCAGTGAATTCATAACAGAAACATCCGAAAGCCTCATGGTGCTTGACTCAGAATTGGTAAAATTCGAGCAAGACCCCAATGACACAGAAATCCTTTCCAATATCTTCCGCTTGATGCACACCATTAAGGGGACTTGTGGTTTCCTTGGTCTGCCACGTCTTGAAAAAGTGGCACATGCGGGTGAAAACGTACTGGGTAAATTCCGCGATGGTTCGCTGGAAGTGACACCACAAGCTGTGACACTGATTTTGCATGCGATTGATACCATTAAAGAATTGCTGCAAATTCTGGAAGAAACAGAAGCTGAACCAGATGGCAATGATCAGGAATTGATTGATCAGCTGAACGCTATGGCAGAAGGTCGCCCGGTTGAAGCCGCTGCCCCTGCGCCAGAACCTGCCCCTGCTCCTGAAGCGGCTCCAGAACCGGTTGTTGAAGAAGCTGCCCCGGCTGCAAGTTCCGGCCCGGTCACTGATGCCAATGGCTTCCCTGTTGCTGCAGAATTGCTGGCTGAAGTTGAAGAAGCGGTTGCTGCTGGTGTTGTCGCGCCAAGTCAGGATGAACTTGATGAGCAGATGAAGGCGGAAATGGACGCGGAAAAAGCAGCAGAAGCACCTGCTGCCCCGCCTGCACCCGCTGCACAGGTGCCTGCTGCTCCGAAAGAAGAGAAAAAAGAACCTGCAAAAGCCGCCGAAGCGAAAAAAACTGTCGGTGCGGCAAAAGAATCTGTTGCCAACCAGACAATTCGTGTGAACGTTGAATTGCTTGAAAACCTGATGACATTGGTGTCCGAGCTGGTTCTGACGCGTAACCAGCTGTTGCAGATGGTTCGTGGGTCTGATGACAGTGTCTTCAAAGTGCCGTTACAGCGTTTGTCTCATATTACATCTGACCTGCAAGAAGGTGTGATGAAAACACGCATGCAGCCAATCGGGAACGCTTGGGCGAAACTGCCACGTATTGTTCGTGATCTGGCCGTTGAATCGGGCAAGAAGATTGACCTGCAAATGATCGGTGCGGAAACCGAACTTGATCGTCAGGTTTTGGAACTGATTAAAGATCCGCTGACACATATGGTGCGTAACTCTGCCGACCACGGTCTGGAAATGCCAGATGAACGTATTGCCATTGGCAAGCCGCAGGTCGGTACGGTGACATTGAACGCTTTCCATGAAGGTGGTCACATCATCATTGAAATTACCGATGATGGTAAAGGTTTGAATACGGACCGTATTAAAGCGAAAATTCTTGAAAATGGCCTGGCGTCTGAAGCTGATCTGGAAACAATGTCTGATCAGCAAATTCATCAGTTTATTTTCCGTGCTGGTTTCTCTACAGCTCAAAAGGTGACATCTGTTTCCGGTCGTGGTGTGGGTATGGATGTGGTTCGTACCAATATTGAGAAAATCGGTGGTACGATTGAACTGAAATCTGTGGAAGGTAAAGGCTCAACCTTCACCATCAAGATTCCGCTGACATTGGCAATTGTGTCTGCACTGGTTGTTGAATGTTCTGGTGAACGTTTTGCGATCCCACAAATCAGCGTTCTGGAACTGGTTCGCACTTCTGCAGCATCTGACAATGCGATTGAGATGATCAATGATGCACCGGTTCTACGCTTGCGCAACCGCTTGCTGCCGCTGGTTTCGCTGCATGATCATCTGAAACTGGATGAAAACAAGAAAGACCTGGCTAATGATGAGCTGTTCATCGTTGTGACGCAGGTTGGGACATATCAGTTCGGTATCATCGTGGATCGCGTCTTTGATACGGAAGAAATCGTTGTGAAACCTGTTGCACCGATTCTGCGCCACATCTCGCTCTTCTCCGGGAACACAATCCTTGGTGATGGTAGCGTGATCATGATTTTGGATCCGAACGGTATTGCTGCAACAACAGGCGAGGTTGCTATGGGCTCTTCTCAGGAAGCGCAAAGCACAACAGTGGCAACCCGCACAGACGGCGAAACAACCTCGATCCTTATTTTCCGCGCCGGTGGCGAAGAACTCAAGGCGGTTCCGCTGGCTCTGGTTGCTCGTCTGGAAGAAGTCGATGTGACGAAGATCGAATACTCTGGCACGAACCCGGTCGTTCAGTACCGTGGTCAGTTGATGCCGTTGATCCCGATCGACACTGGTCACGAATGGAAAGAGGAAGGCCGTCAGCCTGTTCTGGTCTTCACTGATAAAGATCACTCTATGGGGCTGGTTGTTGATGAGATCGTTGATATTGTTGAAGACCACCTCAACATCGAACTGGCGTCTGAGCGTGATGGCTTTGTCGGTTCGGCTGTGATCAGCGGTAAGGCAACTGACCTGATTGATGCGGGCTTCTATCTGACGAAAGCTTTCCCGGATTGGTTTGGCCGTCCGGAATCGGCAACATCTTATGGTGACGATGCTGTTGGTGGGCCGCGTGTTCTATTGGTGGATGACAGCCCGTTCTTCCGCAACCTGTTGACGCCGATCCTGTCAGTGGCTGGTTATAATGTGGTTACGGCAGAAAGCGCGAAGAAAGCATTGGAGCTGCGTTCTGCCGGGGCGATCTATGATGCGATCGTTAGTGACATCGAAATGCCGGATATGAACGGTTTTGAGTTTGCAGAAGCGGTACGCAGTGATACACGTTGGAAGGAAATTCCAATGATTGCCCTGTCTTCACATGCAACCGAAGCGGACTTCGAACGTGGCCGTGAAGTTGGGTATAATGACTATTGTGCGAAGTTTGATCGTGATGGTTTGTTACAGACTTTGAGCGAAACTCTGTCCGTATAACAACTTATTTTTCAAACTTTGTTGAGTTTGGCGGCTTACTCCTTTATTTTGTTTTTGTGTGTAAGCCGCCTTCTATCTGGGAGACGGTACGCTTAAGGTGTTATAGCCGATAGGAACCGTGAAATAATGAAATCTTGTCTGATTGTTGATGACTCAAAAGTTATCCGAATGGTAGCTCGTAAAATCCTGCAGGAGCTGGGCTTTGAAACTATTGAAGCTGCAGATGGCCAGCAGGCTCTGGACGAATGTATCAAAGAGATGCCAACAGTTGTGTTGCTTGACTGGAATATGCCTGTCATGAGTGGCATTGAATACCTGAGAGAACTGCGCAAACAGCCCGGTGGGGATGAGCCCGTTGTTGTTTTCTGTACAACAGAAAATGATATCGAGCATATTCAGGAAGCCATCGAAGCTGGTGCAAACGAATATATTATGAAGCCGTTTGATAGTGAAATTATCCAGGCGAAATTCTCGCAAGTCGGTCTTCTGTAATTTGAATTTGATTTGAGGTTCTTTTGACGGGTCTCGTTGGGAAAAATATGTCGGTAAACGCAACACAAAAAAGTGATAATCCGATCCGGGTCATGGTCGTAGACGATTCTGCGGTTGTACGGGGTCTGATCACGCGTATGCTGGAGGCTGAGGCCGATATTTCCGTTGTTTCCTCAGTAGGTAACGGAAAAATGGCCGTTGACAGTTTGGCACGAAATGAAGTTGAGGTCATTGTCCTTGACATCGAAATGCCTGTCATGGATGGCCTGACGGCACTACCAAAATTATTGGAAGTTGATAGCTCTATCCGGATCGTGATGGCCTCGACACTGACGGCCAGAAACGCGGATATCAGTCTGCGTGCCTTGCAGGCGGGTGCGGTTGATTACATTCCGAAACCGTCCTCATCTCGTGAACTCTCCGGTGGCCGTGACTTTGCGAAAGAGTTGGTGGAAAAAGTCCACATTCACGGTGCAGCACGTCGCAAAGTAAAAGGTGCCCCGAAGATTTCATCTGCAAAAGCGCGTCCTACAACGCCACGCCCCCTTTGGCAAACGCAGGCACCAAAGGAAATTAAAATCCGCCCAAGCACAGGTGTTAAGGAACGCCCGGACATTATTGCGATTGGGAGTTCAACAGGGGGGCCGCAAGCCCTGTTTACTGTGCTGAAAGGGATGCATGGTAAGGTCAAGCAGCCTGTTGTGATTACACAGCATATGCCTGCGACATTTACAAAAATCCTGTCTGAACATATCAATCGGATGACAGGCTGGACCTGTTCAGAAGCAACTGACGGTATGGTGATTGAGGCTGGGCAGGTCTATCTGGCACCAGGGGACTACCATATGACGGTGGTTTCGCAGGGAACGCAGAAAATTTTGCGCCTTGATCAAAATCCGCCTGAAAACTTCTGTCGTCCGGCTGTGGACCCGATGTTGCGCAGTGTATCAGCAGCTTATGGTCGCAAGGTTTTAACGGTTATTTTGACAGGCATGGGCTCTGATGGCATGAAGGGCGGTGAAATCGTTGTGAATAACGGTGGGGATTTGATTGCTCAGGACGAAGCTTCAAGCGTCGTTTGGGGCATGCCCGGTGCCGTGGCTCAGGCTGGTATTTGCAGCGCAGTTCTACCGCTTGATGATATTTCAGGCTATGTTGTGAAGGCTGCGGGGGGTGTGTGATGAAAACAGATGATTTCCTTTTCCTCTCCACATTGGTGAAAGAACGTTCTGGCCTGGTGCTGACGGAAGACAAGGCATATTTGCTGGAAAGCCGTTTGATGCCTGTGGCGCGCAAGCGTGGCATGAAGGGGCTGGAAGAACTTGTCAGCTCGCTAAAGGCACGCATGGATAATGCTCTGGCTGATGAAATCACCGAAGCGATGACGACGAATGAGTCGTTCTTCTTTCGTGATATCAAGCCGTTTGACATTTTTCGTGATACGGTTCTGCCAAATTTGCTCAAGACACGGGCAAGCAAAAAGTCTTTCCGCATCTGGTGTGCTGCGGCTTCCAGTGGGCAGGAACCTTATTCCATTGCGATGGTCTTGAAAGAGGCAGCAGCCCAGCTTCAAGGTTGGCGCATTGAGATCGTTGGGACCGATATTTCCAAGGAAATGCTCGATAAAGCCAAGGCGGGTCTTTACTCCCAGTTTGAGGTACAGCGCGGTTTGCCTGTGCAGCATTTGGTGAAATATTTCAAGAAGCGCGATGACCTGTGGCAGATTGACTCAGCCTTGCGCGGCATGGTGCAATATAAGGAATTCAACCTGCTGGACGATATGAAGTCACTCGGCACCTTTGATGTGGTTTTCTGCCGCAACGTGTTGATCTATTTTGATCAGCAAACCAAAGGTGAAGTTCTGGGCAAGATTGCCCAGCAGATGACCGATGATGGTGTGCTCTACCTTGGGGGGGCGGAAACTGTTCTCGGGATTTCAGATGCCTTTAAACCTGTTCAGGGGTTGCGCGGTATTTACAGCCGTCCGCTTTGTAATGAATCACTGGGCACCGTTGATCCAAATGCCAAGCCAGCTGCTGCACCAGCCGCACCGGCTGCGGGTGGGTTAAGCTTTGCAAAGCCGAAACACATGCAAGAAGGCCGTGCCCCAAAAGGGGCAGAGCCTGCTGCGGGCACAACGGCGCGTCCACTGGGGACAACACCGGGCTTTAAAAAGACGTAACTCGTCTTTCAAGTGAAACTCTTAAAAACAGCTCCTGACCTCAGGGGCTGTTTTTTTGTGTTTTTCCTTGTGGCAGAAAAGTAGTCCATTCACCCTAAGTTGTGTTATGTTTTAACAATCGCATAAGACCGTAAAGAGAAATATATGACACAACTCGATTCCCGTGATCAGTTTGAAGCATGGTTGAAGACGCAGGATGCTTGGGTTGCTATAGCACTAACTACACGGATCGGATTACGCGTTATTCCAAATCTATGTGCTTTTATTTTGCGAAATAAGAAAGAATATAGTTCAACGATTGCTTTGCCTGTTTTTCGTGCTATTGCAACAGCTTGGTGTGGAGGATTGCGATTAAAGAACGTCGCTGGATTAAGAGGGGCAGCGATCCGAGCGATTTATGCAGGCAGGGCTAGCCGTTATGCTGTGGAAGCAGATGCTGGGTATTTTAGTGATTATGCTGCTGATATTGCGGCCGATGCGGCTTATAAGGCAACCTGTGCAGTAACGGCTTATATCTCTGATAATGCTTTTGATGAAGTGGTGGATGTGGTTCTACGTTCTACTTTAAGCTCATGGCAGGAAATTAGTCATGATATTTCTCTTATCGAGAAAGGGGAAACATGTGAGCAGCTGATGTCTCGCCCCTTATGGGGGGAAGTGCCTCAAACGCGTGATGAAGATTGGCAAGAACTAAAAACAATCCTGCTGGCTTTAAATCAAAATTGGCAGGTTTGGACGCAGTGGTATGAAGACCGCCTTATTGGTGGTCCCAACCCCAATGGACGGCAATTCCTTTACCCATTGGAAAAGGAACGTGTGTTAATCCCGGATGGGGATTGGAAGAAGGGGCCTGCTCATGTCAATCGGTTGATTGCGGAAATTGAAAATCGTTATCGCGGGGTACCTGAGCCTCGACAGATGATGCAGCGCCCGGCGGTTATTACGTTACAAAGGGGCGATGATGATGTGGTTCGCCTGCGCCCGGATGATGCGCCGACAGCAGCCACGCAGCAGCAAGCGGACCATTGGCAACAAGCCTGGGAAGGGGTGTGTGAATCTTTTGAGGATTTCATGGAGCTGGAGCCAGGGCGCAATAACCGGGCCTTGGCGAAAACCTTGAAACGCTATGGGGAGGCTCTGGCCAGTCAGTATACTGACTTAAGCGTGATCAAGCTTGGTCAACATGGCAAACGCCTTGCCAGCTTGTTGCAATCTGCCTCTGATGAATTGATGGTCGATGTACAGGCCGAATTGGCCGCCTTGCTCGTGAACCACAATGAGTTTATTCAACAAATCCCTGAATGGCTTGACTATTTAAAAGGTTTAAAAGCCACTGTTGCCAATGCCGATGTTGAATTTGCCTTTCATACGATTGAAAATATTGAAGAGTTGATCGGCATTGTCGATGACGAGGTGATTGAATCTTTCGAGCAATATCTTGAAGATATTATGGAAGATTATGTGCCTTCCTCGGAAGGGACGACATCTGATCCTCTTGTTATTGATTTTGTGCGAAGTGTTGGCAACCTGCTCTCTATTATCGCCAAGCCGGTGGCCCGTTATATTCGTGAAGTTGGCAGGGTGGCTGTAAAGGGCAGCTTGACTGCTTTTGAAAAACTCTCTGAGAAATTTATTCTTACCATTGGTGCAGGAGCTGCGGCAGCGGGGCTTTCTCAATTATCCGGGATTGTCAGTGATTATGCCTGGTTATTGCCCATTTTGACCTTTTTACAAGGCGGGAAAAAGAAATAAAAAACGGCCCCTCAAATCTGGGAGCCGTTTTCTGTCTTTTTATGCCGAAGCCTGCGCCGGTTCTGCCGGGGCATCCGGGTCGCGCAGCACATAGCCGCGTCCCCAAACCGTGTGGATGTAATTGTCATCCGTGGCCTTGGTCAGTTTTTTGCGCAGTTTACAGACAAATACATCAATGATTTTCAGTTCCGGTTCGTCCATGCCGCCATAAAGGTGGTTGAGGAACATTTCCTTGGTCAGGGTGGAGCCTTTGCGCAAGGACAACAGTTCTAGAATGCCGTATTCCTTGGACGTCAAATGCACCGGCTTGCCATCGCTTTCCACCGTCTGGTTATCCAGATTAACCGACAGTTTGCCTGTTTTGATCACAGACTGGGAATGACCTTTAGAGCGGCGCACAATTGCATGGATACGTGCAATCAGCTCGTCCTTGTTATAAGGTTTGGTCAGATAGTCATCTGCACCGATCTCAAAGCCCTTAACCTTGGAAGGGGGCTGATCAAGACCAGACAAAATCAGGATGGGTGTATCAATCTTGGCACTACGCAAGGCACGCAAAACCTCAAAGCCATCAATATCCGGCAACATGAGATCAAGAATGATAATGTCGTAATCGTAGAGCTTACCAATCTCAATGCCTTCTTCGCCGTAGTTGGTGACGTCTACCACCATACCTGCGGATTTTAGCATCAATTCAATTGCTTTTGCTTCGCTTGGGTTGTCTTCAACGAGTAATGCACGCATGGCCTATCCCCGATTGCTGTGTGCGTTAACCTTTTCTTAACCTTTCGTTAACCTTTAGCACAATCATGATTTTATTAAAACATTTTTTTTCGCTCAACGCTATATTTTCTCGCGAGTCGCAAAAAATGTTGAATCTTGTCAAGGGGTTTGTCATTTTCCCGAATAAGAGTATAGTATAAATGCCCTATACCCGTAGTTTCACTGAGATGGAGCATTGAACGTGGCCCTTTTGGTCAATAACGTAATCGCAGAAGTTGATAAGCTTCCCGGCTACAACGTATATGGACGTGTAGCTGCCGTTAAAGGATTGATGGTTGAAGTCGGCGGGGTGCAAGGTGCCTTGTCCATTGGGGACCATTGCCGCATCCATGTGCGCAGGCGTGACTGGATTACCTGTGAGGTGGTAAGCTTTCGCGATGGTCGTGCCCTTGTGATGCCCTTTGGTTCTGTTGACGGGATTGCCATGGGGGATCGGGTGGAGGTTGGTCAGCGTGAGCCTGTACTCTATCCTTGTGAAGAATGGTTGGGGCGCGTCATCAATGCCATGGGTGAACCTGTAGATGGGAAAGGTCCCTTGCCGGTGGGGCCAAACCCCTATGTGATTAAAGGTTTGCCACCGTCCGCCCATGAACGTACACGGGTGGGTGGAAAAATGGATTTGGGGGTGCGTGCGATTAATACCTTCCTGACTTGTTGCCGGGGGCAGCGGATGGGTATTTTTGCGGGCTCAGGTGTGGGTAAATCGACCATCCTGTCCATGATGGCACGTAATACCGAGGCTGAAATCAGTGTCATCGGGCTGATCGGGGAACGGGGACGTGAAGCGCGTGAATTTATCGAAGATGATTTGGGTGAAGAAGGATTGGCGCGTTCTATCGTTGTGGTTGCCACATCCGATGAACCGCCCTTGATGCGTCGTCAGGCTTCTTATGTCACTATGGCGGTGGCGGAATATTTCCGTGATCAGCAAAAAGATGTGCTGTGTTTGATGGATAGTGTGACCCGTTTTGCCATGGCCCAACGTGAAATCAGCCTGTCTGTGGGGGAACCACCGGCTTCAAAAGGGTATACGCCGTCTGTTTTTGCGGAATTGCCGCGTTTGCTGGAACGTGCTGGACCGGGGAATGCGCAACAGGGCAATATCACCGGGCTGTTCACTGTTCTGGTGGAAGGCGATGATCATAACGAACCGATTTCAGATGCGGTACGTGGTATTTTGGATGGTCATATTGTTTTGGATCGTGCGATTGCTGAACGGGGACGTTATCCGGCGATTAACCTGCTGCGCAGTGTGTCGCGGACCATGCCTGATTGTAATGATGATCAGCAGAACGCCTTGGTCTTTAAGGCGCGCCAGTTGTTATCAACCTATGAAGATATGGCAGAACTGATCCGTTTGGGGGCCTATCGTCAAGGGACAGACCCCAAGGTGGATGAGGCGGTTTATTATAATCCGGCCTTGGAAGCCTTCTTATCACAAAACAAGAATGAACCGATGGATTTGGAAACCGGCTATATGGCGTTGGCGCAGTTGTTAGGTATGCAATATCGTGATTTTAATGGTGATGTCAGCCAGTTGGGTGTAGCGCAAGATCAGCTTCAGGCTCCACCACAGTAAGGCATGTGATCTATGGGAAAGACACTTGCCAACCTGATCCGCTTACATAAATATAATGTGGACGAAAAACGCCGGGTTCTTGGCCTACTTTATGGTGAGCTCCATGCCATGGAACAAAGGCTTCAGGATTTAGAAGACCAGATTGTACGGGAAAAGGAAATTGCCGCCAGTTCCCCTGAACAGGCGATGTTTTCTTATGGCCGTTTTCATGAGCGTGCCATGTCTATTCGTGAAGAAATCAACGCCGCTATGGCTGCTAAGGAAGAAGAGATTGACGCGGCTCGTGAAGAGGTCAATGAGGCGTTTCGCGAGCTGAAAATCTATGAAGAAGCTGAAAAAAACCGTATTCAGCGGGAAAAAGATGAACAGACTCGCAAGGAAAATATCGAGATGGATGAAATCGCGATGAACCTGTATCGTGCCCATCACGATGACACGTGATTGTTATTTCCACGAAAGTGAGAATCTTTATGTGGAAAGAGATCCCCGTATTCGCGAGGAGGGCTGATAAAATTAAACCTTGCTTAGCCGTGCCATGAAATGGGGATTGTCCCATTGCGGTTGCTGATCTTCAACAATGACGAAATGCTGGTTTGCCTCGTCAAAATCTTCACTGACTTTAACCTGAACCCAACGGGCGACCAGTTCGTTATTGATATCTTCCAACAAGGTATTGGCGATGGTTTCAATCGGTAGATTTGCATCAGCAAACAAAGCGACCATATAATTCTGAAAGCAGTTTCGTTCCATAATCAGGCGATCTGGGGCATAGCGCAGGGTAAGGTGGCGTTTTGCTTGCGGGCATTGGCCTTTTAAACTCACGAGATAATCAATGGCTTTATTGGGGTTATCCTGTGTTTTAATCAGATTGCGTCTTTGAGAAAGGTCCATGTCTACACCAGCATGCCAAGGTTGATTTCCCCTTTTTGCACCTCAATCCCGTCGACATCAACGAAATTCGGTGTGACTTGATACGAGATGTTGCCGTCAAAACCGATCACCTGCATGCCTTTTTCATAAATTTCAAAGATATCTTTGCGCATGAAACCGGGCAGGGCAGTGTGTGTGCGAATGATCAGGTCGAATTTCTTACTTTTATCCTTAGCGAGGCCGTCGAGCTGCATCGGGCCTGTTTTTGATAAGTCCAGATCAATCACGAAGCGCACGCCGGGTTCATCTTTATCGCCATCTTTTTCTTCCTGATGATCACGCTGGGCAATTCGAATTTGATTGATTTCCCCATTATTTTGTAGGGGCACATAGGCGATTTTCCAATCGGTTGAATTGGGTGTTTTTGCCTTATCAGCCAGTTGGGTAAAATCTTTCTCCAGTTTGCTGAGCAATTCCGGTTTTGATTTGGCCAGTGCTTTGATAGTGCGATCATCGGCCCAGTTTTTGAAACTGCCGCGTCCCAATGCCTTTAAAAAGAAAATCATGTTTAAGGCAAGTCGGGTATCGGGCTTGGGCATGAGCGCATTGCTCAGATTATCTGCCAAGGCGGGGTTTATGTCTTTTAAGGCACTAAAGGCTTCTTCTAATGCAGGCCATTTCTGGCTAAGGGGGGCGTTGCCCTGATTGAGGGGATTGGGGTGGAAAGAAGTCGCCTTCGCCATAGGTTTAGAGGAAGACAGGACTTCCAGTTTTACCATGGTGCCATCGGGCATTTTGGCTTGCGTATCCAAAGAAATATTACCTTGGGGCAATTTGATAACAGGTTGACCCTGTGGGCTTTTTCCTTGAACGCTGCCTTGAGTGATGACCGAATTGGGACTGACTGGTTTTGTATCTGTTTGGAGAGGCGTTGCAGCCTGACCGGGCTGTTGAACACTGATCAGGCGGATGTTGAGCTGACGACCTGTTTGGAAATGAGCCGCTGTGTTGAGCTGGGTCGTTGTGTTTGGTGTTGCCGTTTGAGCGGTTGCTGAGGGCTGTTTGCTCTGGCCGGGCAAAATATTCTTTAAGGCTTTTTGCAATGGATTCTGCATGACAGCTTGGGCAGTGCCAGGCGTTGCATTATGGGGCGTGGCCTGTGGATTGGTACTCAAGACAAAGGCTTTCATGCCCGATGCTGTATTTAAGTTCAGCAGGGTTGCCGGGGCTTTGGCTGTCGTGGCATTTTGGGCTGCTTGCCCGCTATTTTGCCCCAGTGCTGTTGGTGTAGAGGTTCCTTGCATCAATTGATTGGCAAGAGAGTTTATCCGTGAAGCGGCGGTGTTGAGCGCAATAGGCTTGCCATGAATATGGCTCAGTTGGAGCTGTACAGCTGGTTGTGTCTGCACGACCTTGAAGGTTGCAGGCGTTTCAGGTGGCAGGTTGAAGGGGGCTTTAAATTGCAACGGGCCGAAACTGGTTTGCAAGGTTGTGAGACCTTGGGCATTAGGCGCTTTGATCAGGCCGGACAGAAAGCTGTCAATCGGGAGCTTGCCCAGCTGGGCTGTGGCTGTTGCAGTCAGGGTTACGGTTAATTGCGCAGCACTGCCGCCGCCACTTGGCGGTAGGGGAGGCGGGGGCGGGGGCGCAACGCTCGTCATGAAGAGCCTATCGTTTTAAAAACTGTTAATCAAACTGTTCGCAATAGCGGCAACATCCTTGGCTGCAACGCAGTTGGGCGCATGGCTAAGCAAGGGTTGTTGGTGTTTGATTGTATCACGAACCCGCTTGTCCCAACGAATCACACCCGCCAAGGGGGGAGAAATACCCAGAAAACCTTCACAGGCGCGACGCAGTGTATTGTAGGTCCGTTCCCCATCACGGATCGAATCGCTCATATTCACGACAACGCGCAGATCCAGACCGGGGCGATCCTTACTGATGGTTTTAATAAAGGCATAGGCATCGGTCATGGCTGTGGGTTCATCAGCGGTGACAACAAGACAAGTTCCGGCCTTGGAGGTTAATTGCCGTGTTGGTCGTTCAATCCCGGCTCCCAGATCAACAATCACCCGGTCATAAGAGGCAGATAAGACACTCAGGTCATTGCCCAGATGTTGAATTTGGTTGGCTGGAATATGATTAAGCGTGCTGGAACCAGATCGTCCGGGAATAATATCAAAGCCCCCTTCGTCAAAAGGCTGGGCGGCTTGATTGAGAGTCAGGTTGCCCCCGACAACACCGGAAAGATCATGTTTGGGCATCAGGCCAAGCTGGATATCCACATTGGCAAGACCAAAGTCCCCATCAAACAATAAGGTCCGTTGACCCAAATCTGCTAACGCATGAGATAACGTTACTGCAAACCAGGTCTTTCCCACACCGCCTTTTCCTGACGCAACAGCAAAAACATTGCTGCCTTTACGTGCAGCCGGTGCTGGAGTGGTTTTTTTCATAGCTGCAAACATAGTTATTATATGTACAGCGAAATGGTTACCGAAGCGTTAGGCAAAAATATTTTTTGCCTGTTAAATGAATAAAGGCATCACTGTAAAAAGTGATGCCTTTGATTCTTAAAGTATAATTACTTTATTTTTTTGCAGATGCTTCTGTTGTAAAGCCGCAATTCTTTTTAAGAGAGGCGCGGTGCAGTGCTTCTGCTTCACCTTTTAGGCGAGCGAGTTCATTTTCTTTATCATCAGTGCCTGCAAGCATGAACAGGGCAGGCCAAAAGAGGACGAGACCAACACCCATGGAAACGGCATCTGTCGTGGCGGCTTCTTGTTGTTGTCCTGTTACTTCTGCAACACGTGCATTAAGGCGCGCGCTTTCTTCCCCAATCTGTTGACAGGACAAGCTATTATATTGGATTTCAGAAACGTATTGCGCTTGAATAGAACTTGGGTCTGATGCACAGCCTGCGATGCTTAATGCATAGCCCCCTAATACTGTGGATAAGACAGATTTTTTAAATAATTTCATATTCCCAACCCTTGGCAATTTTTAGTAGTTGGGGAAACTAGCAATTTGTATATTGCGTTGTCTAGTTATAATTCTCTTATAAGTGGTTAAATTTGTCCAATAGTTTTGATTTTCGCCTTCGGATGGACTTCACTTTGTGACAGGACAGCCGTTGAGGGGCGGAAACGTTCAATGATGGAACGGACATATGGGCGAATGGCCGGGCTGGTCAGCAGGGCGGGGGTTTCACCCATCATGGCCTGGCGTTCAAACGTCTGGCGAACCGCATTGATGAATTCTTGCATCTTGCTGGGGGCCATGGACAGTTGGCGTTCATCCCCGCTCCCAACCAGTGATTCTAAAAAGACCTGTTCCCATTCAGGAGACAAAGTGACCAGAGGCAAGACACCTTGCGGGTTGGTCAGCATGTCGCTGATCTGGCGACCCAGACGGGAGCGCACATGTTCTGTAATCATATTGACGTTACGGGTATAGCCGGTGGCTTCTGAAATGCCTTCCAAAATGGTCGGCAGGTCACGAATGGAAATTCGTTCAGTCAACAGGTTCTGCAACACACGTTGGACGCCACCGACACTCATGGCATTTGGAATAATATCACCGATGAGTTTTTGATGTTCTTTATCCAGATCATCCAGCAATTTTTGTGTTTCAGAATATGACAACAGTTCGGCCATATTGTCTTTGACCAGTTCGGTCAGATGCGTGGTGATGACAGTGCCGGGTTCCACAACCGTATAGCCCCGAAACAGGGCTTCTTCGCGGTTGGTGGAATCCACCCACAGCGCAGGCAGGCCAAAGGTGGGTTCTTTGGTGGCTTCACCGGGAAGAGAAATATCTTCGCCGCGTGGGTCCATAATCATCAACTGATTAGGGCGCAGATCGCCCCGGCCCGCTTCAATCTCTTTGACCCGAATGACATAGTTATTGGCCGGAAGCTGCATATTATCCTGAATACGCACAGATGGCATGACAAAGCCCATTTCTTGCGCAAGCTGGCGGCGCAGTGCCTTGATCTGGTCGGTCAGGCGTTGACCGTCCAGTCCGGCATTGACAAGGGTGAGAAGACCATAGCCAAGCTCCAGACGCATCATGTCGATTTTCATGGTCTGGGAGATCGGCTCTTCGCTTGGGGCAGGGGGGGCTGTGGCCTCTGCCATTTGGCGTTTTTCTTCTTCTACTTTTTCTTCTTGCTGCTTTTGATGAACATAATAAGCTCCACCACCTGTTAGAATGCCAAGGATCATGAAGGGCAGCATGGGAATACCCGGCATGGTCGCCATGGCAAACAAGATGGCGGAACTGACACCCAATGTTTTCGGGTTTGCGCCAAACTGGCCGATCAGTGCCTTATCAGCGGTACCAGATACACCAGCTTTGGTGACAAGAAGACCGGCTGCGGTTGATACGATCAAGGCCGGGATTTGAGAAACAAGACCATCCCCAACAGTCAGTCGGGTATAGCTGTCAGCAGCCACCCCCATTTCCAGATCTTTTTGAACCACCCCAATGATGATCCCGCCGATGACGTTGATAAAGGTAATCAAAATCCCGGCAATAGCATCCCCGCGTACGAATTTGGAGGCACCATCCATGGCCCCGAAGAAGGTGCTTTCGTCTTGCAGTTCTTGGCGGCGTTCTTTGGCCTGGTCTTCATCAATCAGGCCCGTGGACAGATCGGCGTCAATCGCCATTTGTTTACCGGGCATGGCATCCAGGGTGAAACGTGCCGTTACCTCGGCAATCCGGCCGGAACCTTTGGTGATAACAATGAAGTTTACAATCACCAGAATGGAGAAAACGATAATCCCGATGACGAAATTACCGCCCATGATAAAGCCACCGAAGGCTTCAATCACCGCCCCTGCGGCATGGGTGCCTTCGTGACCATTGGTCAAAATCAATCGGGTGGAGGCCAGGTTCAAGGCCAGCCGGATCATGGTGGCAATCAGCAAAACTGTTGGGAACGCGCTGAAATCCAGTGGCTTTTCCAAGAAAATGACTGTCATCATAATCATGACAGAAAAGGTAAAGGAAAAGGCCAGTGAAACGTCCAGCAACCAGCTGGGCATAGGGAAGATCAAGACCACAAGGATGGTTGAAATCCCAACGGCCATGCCGTAGTCGCCTTTTAAAAAGGCGTTTTTAACCTTGTCAAAAAAAGCGCCGACCTGATCGCCGCCTTGTCCTTGTTGGCCCGGTGTTGCTGGATCTGCCATTTACCTGTTACCCGCCGTTTAAGTGCCGCTACCTGCTGCGGGGACATCAAAACCTTCATCCCCATAAAGCTTTAGCTTGTTGCGTAACGTGCGAATGGAAATGCCCAAAATATTGGCCGCATGGGTTCGGTTGCCCAAACAGTGATCCAATGTGGCGATAATCAGTTTGCGTTCCATATCAGCAACGGTTTGGCCGACAAAATCAGCCGGGTTTTCCGCTTGTGCAGCCAGTAACGGCGCGCCAGCTTCTTGGGTCGGTGCACTGGGCGCTGTCATGGGGCTGCCGCTCAGCATAATAGCTTCTTCGCCAATTTCTGTCGGGCCACCGATAAGCACGGCACGGTGCATGGTGTTTTCCAGTTCCCGCACGTTGCCCGGCCAGTTATGGGCAAGGATCTTTTGCAACGCCCCTTTTGACAGTGGGCGTTCATCCATCTCGTTGGCTTTAGCGTATTTTTTAATGAAGTGTTCAGACAGAACCGCAATATCTTTGGGGCGTTCTTTCAAAGAAGGAAGTTGCAGGTTCACCACATTGAGGCGGAAGTACAAATCTTCGCGAAACTCGCCCTTGGCAACCGATTGTTCCATATTGCGGTTAGAGGTCGCCAGAATGCGGACATTGACCGGGACAGGTTTCTTGCCGCCAACGCGGTCGATTTCGCGTTCTTGGAGAATACGCAATAGCTTGGCCTGCAGGCGCACATCCATCTCGGAAATCTCATCGAGCAGGATGGTGCCGTTATTGGCCTCTTCAAACTTACCAATTCGACGTGCAACGGCTCCTGTAAAAGCGCCTTTTTCATGGCCGAACAGTTCTGATTCCAGCAGGTTTTCCGGGATGGCGGCACAGTTCACGGCAATAAACGGGCCGTCTTTACGTTTGGAATTGCGATGGATGAAACGGGCCATAATCTCTTTACCCGTTCCGCTTTCCCCGGTGATGAGTACACTGGCATCACTGGGGGCGATTTGTTTCCCCAAACGCACCACATTATCCATGGCTGGATCGTTATAGATCATGGCGTGGCTTTCTTCAGCCACAGCGCTGAGAACCGCGCCAATCAATTCTGCATCAGGGGGCAGGGGCAGATATTCTTGTGCGCCGGCACGAATGGCGCGCACGGCGGCTTGTGCATCTGTTGCTACGCCGCAGGCGACCACAGGTGTGCTGATCCGTTCTGCATTCACATTGGTGATGAAGGTTTCAATATCCAGCTGAATATCGACAAGCACAAGGTCAATGCCCTTGCCTTGGCGCAAACTGTCCAGACCTTGGGTGATATCATCGGTGTGAATGACCTTTGCACCGCGTTTTACCGCGATCTGGCTGGCAGCGCCAACTTGTCCATTCAAGGTTCCGACAATTAAAATCTTCATCTAACTTCAACCTTTTAAATCACGTTAATCGAAATATTGAACGCGACGGTTCGGTGGTAAAATACTGTTTAACATCATTTCTAGACGGCGCGGGTTTTCCTGACGCCCAATGGAAGCGGTAGCAAGAATATAGAGCTGATTGACGAGAAGTTCCTCATCTGAATTCCGCTCTAATTTCGCAGCCAAGGGAATGAGTACCATATTTGATAGAACTGCGCCATAAAAGGTCGTCAACAAGGCCACCGCCATGGAGGGGCCGATGGTAGACGGGTCATCCAGATTACCCAGCATCTGAACCAGACCGATCAGGGTGCCGATCAATCCCATAGCCGGGGCAAATTCAGCGGCCTTGCGTAACACGTTTGCCCCCTTGTTGTGGCGCCCTGCCATGGCTTCAAGTTCGCCAACCATCATGTTTTCAACTTCATCAGCAGGTGTTCCATCCACAACCATGGACAGCCCCTTGTAGAAAAACTCTTCCCTGCGGATGCTATCTAAAACTCCTTGGAGCTGAAGAACGCCTTGTTTGCGGGCAATTTCAGCAATGCGAATGGTTTGGATGGCAATAGCACTGGCATCATGGCTTTTATAAAAGACGGTTTTGACGATCAGCTGGCCGCTGCGCAACATTTCACCAAGGGAAAAACACACCATGGTGACGCCGATGGTTCCGCCAAGCACAATCAGAACCGAGGGCGGGTTAAAGAAGGAGTCCGGTGATCCGCCCAGTATGATTGCAGCCCCGACCAATGCAAAGGCCACGACAAGACCAACGACCGTGGCTGTATCTACCCCTGACTTTGGGCGACCAATTCCTTCACCATCACTCATGATACTGTAACTTAGCTCCGGTCGGATTTAATAATCTCAGTCATGGTCACGCCGAGGCGTTCTTCAACCACCACAACCTCACCACGGGCAACCAGTCGGTTGTTAACGTAAATGTCGATCGCTTCACCAACTTTACGATCCAGTTCGACAACCGCACCGCGCCCCAGTTTCAAAAGGTCACTAACTGGCATAGTGGCTTTCCCCAAAACAGCAGAAACCCGTACCGGGATATCATAAACGGCTTCTAGCTCACGTGCACTGGTTGGCAGGTCCTGTACGGCACCGCCCATGCCGGGACCACCTTGTCCCATCTGGGCTTCCGGGGCCATGGGGCCTTCGGGGTTTTCCAGATTGTTGAGTTCTAAATTATTTTCATCATCAGCCATCTTATGATGTCTCCTCTAGTCCTGTGTCGATGTTGCCTACAATATCCTCACTTACAACACCGCCAAGAGCTTCTTGCGCATCAGCCGTGGGCTGAGTTTCGCCGGAATGACTACCTTGCGTCAAGTTCCGTTCTATAATTTCATCAATTACTTGCCACAAATCGTCACTGTTGCGTTCTGCCCCGCCTTCTGACCATTCCACACGGCAATCACCAGGCACAATATCTTCTTCTGCCAGAACGATAACACGCCCGTCAAAGCCAACCTGATCGGCAATTTCAATCAGCTTGTCATGAACATCATCGCGCAAGGAGTCGTGAACCTTGACGATAATGCGTGGTTCTGCGCGTAAAGGTTCCAGACACAGGCGCACCACATGAATAATTTCTTCCAGCCCGTTTTTTTCGGCATAGGCCGGAATGATTTTGCGGGCAACAGCCGTGGCAACAGACAAAGCATGCGCTTCGTGGTCTTGCTGGCCTTGCCCATGGGCGTCAAAAATGGTCGGCATGGTTTGGGAAATTTGGGTCAGGGCTGTGGCAATCAGATGCTCAAACTGTGCATTGGCTTCCTGAAGGCCCGCTGTTTTTCCCTCATCAAAGGCAGTTTGCTGGGCAGCAAGAACTTCTTCCTCACTAAAGGTCGGGGGAGGGGGAACTTCTTCTTCCTCTTCCAGTTCTTCCTCATCTTCTTCAAACTCGCCTTCTTCTTCCCCGTCATAATCATAGCTATGATCAGCATCCGGGTCATAATCCGGGTCGAAGTTTCGGTTTTCAAACAGATATCTTTTTACAGTGCCCATAAAAAATTACGATCCCTATTAGAAGACGAGTTCGTCTTCTTCGCCCGGCTGCGAAATGTTGATCTCACCAGCATCGGCCAATTGTTTTGCGACAAGGACGATTTCAGCCTGTGCTTCATCCACATCACGCAGACGCACAGGCCCCATGGCTTCCATATCTTCGCGCATCATCTTGGCTGCACGTTCAGACATATTCTTGAAGAAGAGATCCTTGACCTCTTCGGACCCACCTTTGAGAGCCATGGACAGTTTGTCTTTTTCCGCCTGGCGCAGCAGAACCTGAATACCAGCCTGATCCACACGGGTCAGATCGTCGAAAGTAAACATCAACGCCTTAATACGTTCTGCAGACTCACGGTTACGTTCTTCAAGGGCGGTGATGAAGCGGTTTTCGGTGTTACGATCCAGGTTGTTGAAGATATCGGCCATCAATTCATGGCTGTCACGACGTTGTGTACGCGCCAGGTTGGACATGAATTCTGAACGCAGGGTTTTTTCCACACCATCCAGAACTTCTTTTTGGACCGCTTCCATACGCAGCAGACGCATGATAACTTCCATCGCGTAGTTTTCCGGTAAAAGCGAAAGCACGCGTGCGGCATGGTCCGGTTTAATTTTGGACAAGACCACGGCCACGGTTTGCGGATATTCGTTTTTGAAGTAGTTGGCCAGAACAGCTTCGTGAACGTTGCCCAGCTTATCCCACATGGTACGACCCGCCGGACCGCGGATTTCTTCCATGATGGAAGCCACACGGTCTTTGGGCAGGGAATTTTTGAGCAGGCGTTCGGTACTGTCAAATGTACCCACAAGAGAGCCTGCCGAAGACAGCTGGTCGGCAAATTCAACAAAAAGACGCTCAATTACAGTGGAGCTGACAGAACCCAGTGATGCCATGACCTGTGACATTTCACGGATTTCTTCATCATCCATCATGTCAAACAGCTTGCCGGAATGTTCCTCGCCAAGCGAAAGCATGAAAATAGCAGCCTTTTCCTGGCCTGTCAGACTTCGGTAATCGTCCTTTACGCGTGCCATACTTCTTTACCTCTAACCTTCCTGATACATCCAGTTGCGGATAATAGCCAAAGCTTCTTCCGGGTGTTTGTCCACGATCTCGCCAACCTTCTTCACAGAGGATGCCTTCACTCGACCTTCTACGCGGTCGATGTCAATAAGTTCTTCGAAACTGTCATCATCTTCAGCAACGGTATCCGATGGGACCGGAACGCCAGCCGGGCCTGCCAGGGCTTCTTGTTCTGCTTCGGCCAGAGCGGCGGCTTCGGCAGCGGCTTGTTGTTCGAATACACGTTTGATGAGCGGGCGAACCACCAGAAGGATGACCAGCAGGGCAACAAAGCCCAGAACCACCATCTCTGCGTAGCGCATCAGCTCTTCTTTGGTGAAAATCCAGAAGACAATTTCCGGTGCGTCATCAAATTCTTCAACGGCGGCAAAGCGCATGTTGATGACATCTACACGGTCACGTTCGTCCTGATAACCAATGGCACTTTTGACCAGAGTGGAGATTTGATCCATCTCTTCCTGTGTGCGTGCCTCATAGGTTACATTGCCGTCCTCATCTTTAGCATAAAGGCCGTCAACCAAGACAGCGACAGACAGACGATTAACAACGGCGGTTTCCCGAACACGGTTTGTAACCCGTTTTGAAATTTCATAGTTTACGGTTTCCTGTGTGCGGTTTGCACTGGATCCTGCGGTGGCACCACTCCCACCTTGTTGGGCATCCGGCAGGTTGTTCCCCACCGTGACGGCCATATCGTTTTCACTCTCGTTGCTTTGCTCGTTTTCTTCCAGGGTGGAACTGGAACGTACAACCTGACCTTCCGGGTCAAAGGTTTCTTCTACAGAAGTTTCACGCGAGAAATCCATGTCGGCATGAACCTGAGCACGGACCTTGCCAAAACCGACGGTCCGTTCCAGCAGGCTTTCAATCTTGCGCGCAATATCTTCCTGTTTTTTCAGACGCTGGCGTTCAATTTCCTGGGACTTATCAGCCCCGGTTGGGTCATCAAACCCTTTAGCCAGCAAGGTGCCCTTATCATCAACGATAGAAATACGATCCGGTTTCAGGTCAGGCACGGCCGAAGCTACCAAATGTTGGACGGCTGCAATCTGTTCTTTTTTCAGTCGTTCCACGTTGGCCATTTTCAGGACAACGGAGGCACTGGGTTGTTGGCGCTCGCGTGAAAAGAGTTCACGACGTGGTAAAACAAGGTGAACACGGGCGGCTTTTACACTGCCGATGGATCGAATGGTACGGGCCAGTTCCCCTTCAAGGGCGCGGACAAGGTTGACGTTTTGTTGGAAGTTAGTGGAACCTATTGCATCTGAATTGTCAAAAACTTCATAACCGACAGAGCCACCGCTGGGCAGGCCGTTTTCAGCGATTTTTAATCGCATGGGACCAACCTGGTCGGATGCGACAAAAATTTCGGTGCCTTCCTTGGCAACATCATAAGGGACTTGTTGTCGCGACAGGATTTCCACGATCTGGCGGGAGTCATCAGCACTCAGGTTCGTATAGAGCAATTCCATCTGCGGGGTGCCGATACGGGTCATCAAATAGATGAAAAAGGCAACGAGCGCCAGGATCACACCGCCGACGACAGCCAAGCGCTGAGGGCCTAAATTCTTTAATGCGTCTACAAAACCACTCACTTGACGTGTCCCTTCTGACTAAACCTTTTCGTCTTTGACACCATACGCAAACCCATGCGCGCGTATGAAACTACACTGTAGAATCTTACGTCGCTACCCTAAATAAGAAGTTAACAACCCGGCAATTTTTGCCTACCGCCATATGTCTGGCGAATCGCTTCCTATAAAATGGCCTGAAAACCATGAAGATTCTAGTGTTTTTTGTGCAAAACTAAAAAGTATTTTGTCGTCCTCGCGTAGGCGGGGACCTCTGAGGTCCTGACCCTAACTGGTTGAAATAGATCCCCGCTTTCGCGAGGGTGACGGAATTCGGCTGTTTCATTCCCATAAAAAATACCCCGACGCGCAGGAAGCGTGCCGGGGCCAAGTCTTAAAGAGAACCGATAAAATCGGAGATAAACTGAAAGTGAAAAGTCAGTTAATTAACGTTTCACTCTCAGAAGTTCTTCCAACATCTCATCTGATGTTGAAATAATCTTGGCCGCAGCGGAATAAGCCCGCTGGGTTGTGATCATAGAGGTAAATTCTTCACCCAAATCCACGGTGGAGGCTTCGAGGGAGGACTGGTTCACCGTACCGGCCCCGGCAGAGCCTGCTTCACGTACTGTGGGTTGACCGGAATAATCGGTTTCAATCCAGACGTTACCGGACAGGCTTTCCATACCGTTCGGGTTCACCATGGTCGCAACCGGGATCATAAAGACCGGGCGGGTCACACCGTTATCGAACAGGGCGGTGACAACACCGTCTTCACCGATGGTCACACCTGCAAAGTTACCAAACGAGGCACCGTTTTGGGAGATATAGTTGATCTGGTAGGTGTCACCAAATTGTGTCAGGCCGTCTGCCACGTTATAGTTACCCAAGGCAACGGATAGGGCTGGGCTGTCAGAACCGTTCATGTCTTCAGCACCGTTTGCCCAGTCAATCTTATACTGGATACGTGGATCAGAAGCCGTGGCTTCGTCTGTGCCAAAGAATTTGTCTGGTGTACCGTCACCGTTGAATTCAACCGTATAGTTGCTTGTCTGTGTCCAGGCAGCAGCAGAGTCCAGTTTTTCAACCGTATAAACTTCGTTTTGGTCAACAGCGGCGACGCCACCTGTGGTCAGGTTGGTCATGTCAACGGAGATATCATAAGAGGTGGACCCATTATGGAAGAAAAGGGAGTTTTCGCCCGCAATACGTTCACCCCAAGTATAAGGTGGTTTTTTCGGTGTCCCGCCATATTCTGTTTGTAGAATGTTGTTTACGCGATCGGCTACTTTATCCATCACCTGAGACAGGGAGCGACCATTCACGTTAACACCCAATGTCCGGTCTGCTGCGGCAGCCAGGGTTGCAGGGGACAGGCCACCGTCTGTCAGGGTCAGGGCCGAAGATTCTGAGAATGTAACTGCGTTTGCAGGGGCAGCAGCATTGACCGGGTTGTTAAAGGTAATGACGTTACCAGAAACGGAGAACCAATCCCCATTCCCCAGAACAGCATCAGCACGGGTATTTAGGGCTGTGTTGAGGTTACTGACTGTGGAGTTAATGGTTGTTCCGATGGAAACAGAGTTATTGCCTGCGGTTACAGAACCGTCATCATCAAATTCAAATACATAAGCTGTACCGCCCACATCCATGGTGAAGGTTTCCCCATCGGCCGGGTTTGCCCCCGCAAATGTCAGGGAACGGGTTTGTAGGTAGTCGTCATCGGCACCGGTGAATTGAATGGTATATTCAGTATTATCAATATTGATGGTCATTTCCGTCCCGGCATCAGGGATGGAGTTAAAATCCATACGACCAATAGACATATAGTTGTTACGAACCGAGTTCTGGTCTTCGATAACGATGGAGGCTGCACCTTTTGGCGGGATGACATTCAAGTCCCAGGAGTTGGAAGCCCGTTTTGTCCAGGTGTGGTTGATGTTATGGGCGGCACCCAAAGAGTCATAAATCAGAACGTCTGTTTTATTCTGTGTGCCAATATCGGCAGAAGACGGCAGGTTTGCCCCCATGGAAATGGTTGTGGAGGCCACAGCCGTACCACCGATTGTTTTCAGGTTCAACGGTTTCAGGTTGGTGTTATCCACGATGTTATCGTTGATATAAACCG
This sequence comes from Terasakiella sp. SH-1, assembly GCF_004564135.1. Lineage (NCBI taxonomy): Bacteria > Pseudomonadati > Pseudomonadota > Alphaproteobacteria > Rhodospirillales > Terasakiellaceae > Terasakiella > Terasakiella sp. SH-1. The sequence goes on from NZ_CP038255.1 coordinate 521,879, forward strand.
TATCGCCTTCATCGTTTTTGTAGGCTTTCATATAAGTATCGTTGCCCACTGTTTTTTGAACGGCCTGTGTGGAACCATCCCATGTTTGCAGCGGCCAGCCTTGCATGTAGTAGCCAGATACGTTTTGCAGGTTACCTTCTTTATCCACCTTGAATGAACCGGCACGAGAATAAGCGTAGATATCACCTGTGGAGGGATCGCCTGCTTCGTTCACAATGAAGAAGCCGCTACCGGAAATCGCAACGTCGGTTGCAGAGGTGGTGGATTGCAACAGGCCCTGAACATCAATGCCTTGGCGGGGTTTGGATTGTACACCACCGGCAGAATATTTAGTCAGTGACGCTTGTTTTGTTACCAGTGACTGGAAGTTCACAGTCGTGTTTTTATAACCGGATGTGTTAACGTTTGTGACGTTATCAGCAATGGCACCCATGGCGCTGGATTGCGCTTGCAAGCCTGATACGCCTGAGAATAATGCACCGTAAAGGCTCATCGTTTATCTCCTGATTGATACATTGTGCGGTTCTCGCTGTTTTCTTGTTTATAGCGTTTCATTCTAAAACACCGGTTCTCTAAGTTTTATTATTCTGTTGTTGTTGCTTCAGGGTCAGCTTCAGCCTCGGCCTCTTCAAGGGCCTTGTCTGCTTCTGTCAGGGTCATTGCCTGTTCCTGAATAGTGATAACCTTGTCAAGGCCAAGAGCCTGATTTGTCATCATCAATTGTGGTGCGGTATCAGCATAAGAAACGCCGGTTACCTTACCGATTGTTGTGGTGGTCACATCCACTGGTGCCCCGTCTTTATCCATCGCGGTGACTGTCAGTTTATAGAGACCATCTGGAAGTTGCTGGCCGCCGAGGTCCGTACCATCCCAGACCACGCCGTGCTTACCAGCAGAAACATTACCATCAGAGGAGAAGACCGTGCGGCCTGTATCATCCTGAATGTTAAGCAATGTGCTGGCAGCATCGTCATGAAGGACATAGTTGAATTCAGCTTCGCCGTTGTAGACTTGAACCTGATTACTCTCAGCCTCAACCATGCGGCCAACATAGCTGGCAACAGAGGCAAGCTGAGCGTTTTCTTGTGCCTGAAGCAATGCTTCCAGGTTAGCGTTCTGGGAAATCTGCTGTTCAACACTCGCAAACTGAACCAGCTGGGTTGTGAACTCGTTTGCATCCATGGGATCCAATGGATCTTGGTGTTGCAGCTGAGTTGTCAGCAGGGTCATGAAATCGTCGAGGTCGTCCGCCAGTTTCTGAGCATCGGCAGCAGCATTGGATGATCCTGATGCGGCTGATGCGCCAATTCCGGTAATTGCTTCAGACATTGTTCTTATCCTTCTTTATCGAAACCTGAGTTTTACGCGCTCATGTCCACGCCGCCATAAGAGGCACGCAGTGCTGCACGTATTTCTTGGGCTTCTTGTTCGGTGGCAACCACATCTTCACCACGAGCAAGGGAGTCTTCTTCGGCCATGGTGTTGGCTGAACCGCCGTTTCCATTACCGTCTCCGTTTTGTTGGGCTTCTTGTTGTTGCTGGCGCAGGTTGAAGTTCATGTCACCCATGTCCAGACCTGCTTCGCGCATGGCTTTTTCCAGATCACGCGCATCGCCTTTCAACATATCCAGTGTTTCCGGACGATCTGCAGTCACCGTTGCCATCACCTTGTTGCCCATCATGTCGAGCTGAACCTCAATACGGCCCAGTTCAGCAGGCTTGAGCTGAATTTTGATGTTGTCGGCACCCACACGCAGGGCTTTGGAAATTTCAACCTTAACATCTTCGGGGGTGGCGGTTGTCTGCACAGTTTGTTTTGTCTGCTGTGCTTCCTTGGCATTGGCCGATTGCTGTGTCTGGTTGGTTGCCTGATTTTGGTTGGTGGTGCTTGTTTGTGCGGTTTCACCACCAGCCGTTTGCGCAACCTGGGCTGTTGTTCCTTGGTTGGCATTGGTTTGGACACCTTTGGCCTCACTTACCATTTGGGAGAAGCTTTGGCTTTGTGTCTGCTGGTTGGTGTTTTGCTGCACATTTTGCGCCTGTGCATTTACCATCGCGGCCTGTGGGTTTTGACCCATGTTACCTTGGGCGTTGCCCTGGTTGGCATTTGTTGTTGTGGCCGTTGTGGTGCTAGAAGCATTAGCAGCGACGCCTGCGGCATTGGACAGGGACGAGGATGTTTGCGATGTGGTTGTTTGCGCCGCATCACTCACCTGAACCTGAATGTTTGCCTGCTGGTTTGCACCCAGTTTTTTGGCAATGCCAGCAGCTTGTTGCTGCGTTTGGCTGGCCGTTTCAGCTTGCTGGTTTGCATTGACATTTTGCTGGTTCAGATTGTTGGCTTGTGCCTGTTGCTGACCTTGGTTCTGAGCCTGTGCCTGCTGACCGGATTTGTTTTGCTGGCCTGCTGCCTGCATATTGCTGATGGAAGAGCTGCTGGTTTGTGCACCATCGGCATCAACTGTTAACACATCCTGAACAGCTTCTTTAACGACCTGTGTCTGGTTGGTGTTTTGTTGCACCATTGAGGCACCGGCCAGAACAGAAGGGTCTGTTGCCACCTGAGCTGTCGTTGTGGCAGCCTGCGCCAGATTGCTTACAGCTGCGGCATCAGCTGTATCGTCGCTCTGGGCATTTTGGTTACCGGACTCTTGATTATTGGAATTGGTCTCAGACTGGGATCCGTCATCAGCTTGTGCTGTTTCTTGAGAACCGCTGTCTTCTGAAGAATTGTCGTCTGAGGATTTATTTTCCTGTTTTGGGGCATGATCGTCATGACCATCGTCGTGAGAAGAGTCTGCTGTTTCCTGACGATCATCACGGGGGCGATCATCTGCTGCGCGATCTTCGCGACCGTAATCGCGTTCATCTCCACGCGGCTTGTCGTTTTGATAGTCCCCTTTGTCGGCCCCATGGGCTTCGTGGTTGTCATTGTATGACTGTTCATAACCACTGTCTGCACCACGATCGTATGACGGTTCCGTCGGTACTTTCGCTGTGGACATGGTTAAGTTTGCATTCAAATTACTACCCGAAAAAGCAAGGAGATCGGCAAAGCCGGAACCTGCTACGCCTTGGACTTTTTGTCCATTGAGCGCGCTGGCTGCCGCTGCTGCCGCTACATTGTTTTTCGCGTCTAACGCTAAGTTATCCATGATTGCTTCCTCGCAAAATTCACGTGTTCGCCGAATTAAATGCAAGGGGTGTGCCAAAAGGTATTTTTGTTGTTAAGTGTTTGCTTTTAAATGATATATTTGACCTTCTATTTTGTAGTTTGTTCTCTGAAGTAGCAAGAAAGGAGGGGCGTATCTGCCTGCCTATGGAAAAAATTACCGGGTGCGGGGAAGGGGGATTTGTTAATCTTCTTACGTTAATCTTTTGGGGAATAGACTAAATTCGTTGTTTTGAGGTTTGGGTATGTCTCCTAAAAATGTGTCTTTTATTTTAGGTCTGGAAGATGATCAGATTTGTAACCATCTTAGCCGGGAATTTGTTCACGGGTTTCAGGCCCTTGGCGTGCAGGCACATCTTTTTCAATTGAAAGAGGGGGGAGACATAAAACGTTTTGCAAAGCACATTGATCAGTGGGATTGTGATTTAGTGATTTCTTTAGCTGGGATGGGGATAGACAGGGTTAAAGAGTTTCAGCACATTTATGAGAGAAATATTCCTTCGCTTACCATGTTATTAGACCCTTCAATTCTTTATTGGCCTGTGGTGCAATACCCGCTAGAGAATAACTATGTTGCTTGCCTTTCCCAGTCGGATGTGCATTTTGTTGCTGAACATGAGGCATCAAAAGTCGGTTGTTTTCAACTAAACCATGCTGCGATTGAAAAAGAGGTGACGCCTTGGAGTAAGAAAGATATTGGTCTTTTTTATTGTGCTTCGTTGCGTAACTCGCCTGAAGAAACTCGCCGGAGCTGGGATAGCTTCAAGCCAGGAATTGCAAAAATCCTTAATGAAATTGTTGAGTGCCATATGGTTCGACAAGGTATTAACTTGATGGAAGATGTTGCCACTGTATTGAATTGTTACCCTTCACCTTATGATGTTAATATTTTCAGGAACTTCTTTTCTCAAGTTGATTTGTACTTTCGCGATTTTCGCCGGGTGGAAACTTTATCTAGATTGATTGATAAAACATCTATTCTGTTAGCAGGACCTGGCTGGGATCAGGTAATTGATACCACACACTCAAATGTAACTTATTTGGGGCGTATTCACCCGACAGAGGTTCGGAAATATAATGAGCGTTCCAAAATTGTATTGAATGTCATTAACTATTATCATGAGAGTCACGAGCGCGTCTTTAGTTCTATGGCAGATGGCGCAGTCGTTTTGAGTAGTAATAGCCCGTTTTATGAAAAATCTTTTACTGAGAAGGAAGGAGTTTTCTTTAACTGGGCGGATACTGGTGTATTTGATAAGGTTAATGACTTACTAGATGATGATGTTTCTTTACAGGAGATGGCACATGCGGGGAATCAGGCTTTCCTGAAAGGGCATACTTGGAAGCATAGAGCTCAAACTGTAATGGAAAATATCAAATAGGGGTCAGACGTTTAGATTGAAGAGGCTCTGTGCCAAAGAGTTCCCTGTCGGAATAAGATTCTGGTATTCATTCTTAACAACTAGGGCTTGAGCTAAGCTGCTTTGAACAGCCTGGAATTGTTGGAACATTTTACTTTGCTTTTCAGCTACGGCGCGGGCAGCTTCTGCTTCAATGCTAATTCGCTCTTTCCGGTTTCCGTTTATGTCATTTTTGGCGCGTTCGTAATAAAAGTTTAGTGTGGCTTCGTGCATGTCATATTTTGAAAGCTCGACATTAATGGCCTCTTTAGCGGCGTTAATATCTTCAAGTGCACGCTCGCGATTGCTTGAATCAGCTAACCCACCATAAAGCCAAGCGTTTGTGATCCCAATCCCTTCCCGTGTAATCGTCGCTGTATAATTTTGAGGGGAAGCTGTATTTGCTGCTGTTGTAAAGGCAACAGTATCTGGGGCTGTGTAACTATCGAGTTGAAGCCCCTGGTCGTATTTCATTGAAGCGACTTCTGTGCCTTCTTCAAAAGGATAGGACTCATATACTCTTAGTAATTGGCCGGATTGTTCAGGGTACCAAGTCTCATCGTTTTGGTCAGTTAGGTAGTAATTTGTTTTGATGTCGCTGCCGTAAATAAGGGCGCTTACACCGTTTTCGTTAAGGGGGTAGCGGACAGAAGTCGTATCAGAAACAAGTAGGTTCGTTGTGCGGGTGTTGTTGATTAAGTCTTCAATCCGTCTGTAATATGAATCATGGGCAGCAGCATACCCATGAGCCATGAAGTTAACGTCTGGGTCATTTTCAGACTCTGTGGCTTTATTGACATTGATAATCATATTATCAAGGCTAGAGAGAACCCCTTCAAGCCTTGTTTTGGTATTTGATATGACGTCAAGGCTGTCTGTAAGTTCCTCTCTGTATTTTTTGAGGAGGTCTCCTTCTCGGAGGACGCTATTTCTTTCAATGCTATAAGAATCATTAATGCGAGTAACTTCTTCTTCTATGCGTTTATTAAAGTCGTTAGACATTTGCTTGTTTAAACGCGTGGTGGCAGCATCGTGTTGCACATTAAAAATGGAAGCTGATCCGGCTGCTGAGAAGCTTGATATTGTATCAAAGATATTAACCATTTTCTTCGGTTCCTAAGAACTTTATTCGTAAAAGTTACACACTTCTAGTGATTCTTAATTCTAGCTAAGTGAGGCTGTATAGTCAATCTATATTGCTCGGATGTCTTTGATGAGGTCTATGCACATTTTAATATTGTGATGTGGAAGTTTCTCGATAATGTCATGAGGGAGAGACCACCATTTTGTTTCGAGTAGATCGGTAATGATTTCGGGTTCGAAGCGGTATTTAATGATTCTGCCGGGATTTCCGACCACGATGGCGTATGGTGGGACGTCTTTTGTGATGATGGAGCCTGCTCCAATGATGGCACCGTGGCCGATTTTGACGCCTTGTAGGATGACTGTGTTGGCTCCGATCCAAACGTCGCATCCTAAGGTTGTGTATTTCGGTTCTGGTGCGATATAGTCTGGTGAAGTTGGGGCGAAATTTGTGCTAAGGCAGTCCATGTGGTGATTGCTGTTGCCAAGGAATACGTCCTTGGATATGGAGCAGTATCGCCCGATCAGAGTGTGGGCGGTAAACATGCCACCGGGCATCATGTATGAATTTCGACCAATGAAAAAATCAGGGAAATTCTGAGGGTTTTCTTTCAGGAGCGATGTGACGCCTTCTTCGGTAAAGAAAAAAGCGTTTTCATCGTGGAAGTCGATATTAAGGGTCCAGTTTTCTTTTAACCAGCCTGTTGCATCCATCATTTTATTGAGACGCTCGTAAGAACTTTCGGTCATGTTTTTCTGCAGTACTCTGTTTGTTATAGGGTAGTGTGTCCTCTGTACCTTTAAGAAAAGGTGAATAGGGAGGGGGATTGGTTACAGTTTGTGGTTTATTTTATTGTTTATATGTGATAAACAATATTCTTGAGAGCGCAGTATGCGCATTTTCTTTTGCCTTCGTGGCAAACTCTATAGAAATGGAGACTTATTATGACTGATATCGCACTTTCTTCAACGGTACGTTCTAACTTGATGGCTCTGCAAGATACATCAAGCTTTATTGGTCGTACTCAAGGTCGTCTTTCCACTGGTCTTGCTGTTGCAAGCCCGGTTGACGATGCGGTGAAATTCTTCCAAGCTAAATCACTTTCAAACCGTGCCTCTGACTTGTTGGAGCGTAAGGATGCTGTGGATCAGGGTGTTAACGCTCTGAACGCTGCCTTGAAAGCGACTGATGCGATCGAAGAGCTCGTTAAACAAATGAAAGGTGTGGTTGACTCTGCACGTTCTGCGGATGAGACGCAGCGTACAGCATATACTACACAGTTCGAAGAGCTGGCCACTCAAATCCAGAGACTTGTCGATGATGCGTCTTATCAAGGTTTGAACCTGGTTAACTCTTCTTCTTCTCAGTTGTCTGTTCGTTTTAGTGAGAAGTCTGATTCCAAGCTGGATGTAGATGGTGTTAACTTTAACACTTCTGCGTTCTTTAAGGATGAGAACGGCGCTATTGCTAGTGCCGGTGGTGCTGGTACTGTCTTGTCTCAAATGGGCTTGGGGAATACTGGTTTTGAAGACTACGACACAACTGATGCTGATGAGTTGGCGTCTTTCAACGCCCATGCCGATACTGTGATTAATGCGTTGGATAAAACAATTTCCAACCTTCGTTCAGAAGCTGCAACAATGGCCGGTAACGTTGCTATTTTGCAGGTTCGTTCTGATTTCACATCTGAGTACACCAACGTACTTACAGAAGGCGCAGGTCAACTGACCTTGGCTGATCTGAACGAGGAAGGCGCCAACTTGTTGGCTCTTCAAACTCGTCAACAGATGGGTATTCAGGCTCTGTCATTTGCCGGTCAATCCGAGCAAGCTGTACTGGGTCTGTTCCGTTAAGCCTACAGTCTACGGAAAGGGGTTGGTGCTTTCCATCAACTCCTTTCTTCTGTTTTTTTATCCCTTTAAAATAATTAATACGGGGTGAGTTATGCCATTAAAAATCAACCTTAAAAAAGGGCAGAAAATCATCTTGAATGGGGCTGTTATCGAAAATAATAGTCCGCGTTCAGTTAGCTTTACCCTGATTAATGAGGCATCCATTCTTCGTGATAGTGATGTAATGACGGCTGAAGAAGCGTGTACGCCAGCCAGCCGAATTTATTTTTCCCTGCAGGGTTTATATCTTTTTCCTGAAAAAAGAGAGTTGTATTTCCAAAATCTTAACGACTTGCTGAAAGATTATGAAAGTGCAGCTCCTTCTGCAAATTCCATAATTGAAGAAGTGCGTGAAAAAATAGATAATGGTGATTATTATCCTGCTTTAAGAAAAGCACGTGAGATAATCGAACATGAAGGGAAGATCTTGAGTAATGTACAAGCCACCATTACAGAATTACGACACGGGGCCGATCGAGGGGAATCCGACGCAAAGTGAAGCCTGGGCCTTGACCCAAGCGGCTTTGAAAATGCGCGATGCGGTAAATTCTGGTGATCCGGAAATCATGAAGGCGGCAGTTCGGCTGAACTGGCGTCTTTGGACAATTTTCCAAGCGGATCTGTTTGCACCTACATGTGAGGTGCCGACCGACATTCGCCAAAATGTACTCTCTCTCGCAAAATTTGTTGATAAACATTCTATCGACTTTATGGGGGATCCGAAAGCTGAACGTGTTGATGTACTGATCAATATTAACCGTGAAATTTCCGGTGGCCTTTATGATGGAGCAGTAGCCAGTCAGGCTCAGGCACAAGACCCTAATAATCGTAGTAGTGAACAGCAAGCGCTACCATCAGAGCCTTCACAGGGCGAACAAGCGCAACCCGTAGAGGGTTTGGGCGGTCTATCTGATATTGAAGCATAATAAGAAAAATGAGGACACCAATGGGCGGCGTGGAAAATTTTGTGAAATCTGGGGAGTGGGAACAGGTTGTTCAAATTCTTGAAGAAAAGTGGCAAACCGAAGAACCTGGTTCTTCAGATAGTTTCTTCAGGGCTTTAGCTGCCTTTGATGCAAAGGATTATTATACAGCGTATCAATACGGGCTTCATTCTTTTGAACTGGACGGTGATTGTGCTGAAGTGTCTGAGTTTCTAGCTGTCCTATGTGTATTAGCAGGCAAGACAAAAGAGTCTTATTTCTATCGTAAAAACTTGTCTATACTTGAGCCAAACCAAGAACTACAAAAAATAATTCCATTTGGTTTTATCCCGGATTACACAAGTGCCCTAGATAATATTACTGAAACGCCGCTTTTGCAAAAAGCGGAAAGCCATGTCAATCGCCTTGAATGGGATATAGCGGAATTTTGGTTTTCTCAGCACTTGGCTTTTGAGCCTAATGATCGTGATGCCTATCTCGCTCTGGCAAGGTGCCTGATGCGTCAGGAGCGTTTTAGAGCAGCTTCTGAAAGTTTGAAAAGTTGTGCCGCTCTATTCCCAAAAGATACCGAAATTGCAACGATGCAAGGCTATTTGATGACCGAGCTGGGCCAGTTTAGTGAAGCTCGTGCAATTTACAAGTGGGCAATGGAACTTGCCCCTTACGATGAACAGGTTTTTGCAAACTATATCAAAGATATGCAAGCCAACCCGAATATTAGCGAACAGCAGCTTATGTCTGAAATGGAAGACTGGATTGAAAAGCATATTACGGAGATAAAGTCTGCCATTGAACCAAGAGTACATGGGCCGCGAGATGTTTATAATGTCGGCATTATTGTATCTGGTGTTGACCGTACGCGTGTTGCTCCGATGATTGGTGACATTTTTACTCAGCGTGATCTTAGTAAGTTCTATGTAACAGCATATGGGGAAGGGGATATTACATATCCTTTTAATACCTATTTTAAGGCTGCTGTTGATGAGTGGCGTGATGTTGCGCATGCAGATAGTGTCACATTACGAAATATGATTGTTGCAGATGGTGTGGATATCCTTATTGATTTTGGAGGGCTGCAATCAATTGAAAGCTTGAAATGTTTTGGTAGCCGTCTTGCTCCTGTTCAAATCAGTTGGAGCGGGAGTGTCCTATCTGGGGCCTTACCGCAATATGACTATGTTGTTGCTGAGCAATTGCCAGAACAATATGCGGATAAAAAAGCAACGTGCGAAATTTCAAATATTTTCAGTGCGAAGCGCGAAGCCTTGGATAAGCAAGAGGAACGTACAGATAATACAGCGACCTTTATTGCAGATGTGACGTTGTCTGAGTTGACATTTGATACGGTGTCCACTTTCGCTAAAGTTTTGTTGGCAAAGCCGGAGGCTATGTTGGTTTTGCGTAGTCATGACTTTTATGCAGAAGATAATAGTCGTCTTTTGATTGAGCGTTTTGGTCTTTATGGAGTTGCGCACCGCGTTGATGTTATTCAGGAGAGTGACCGTCGTGCCTTCTTTAATAATGGGGATGTTGCGCTGATGCCAAATGGAGGGAATGAGCCTGAAGTTGTACTTGATGCGATGACAGCAGGTGTGCCTATTCTTGGTAAGATGGCTGATCGCAATTCCTTATGTAAAGGTTCAACAGCGCTTGTCTGTGATCTGGGCTATAGCCAGGAAATGCTTTACAGTACGACAGATGATTTTGTTGCCGGTGCTTGTCGCTGGATGGATGACTTTGAAAAACGCAGTCAATTGTCTGATGAAATGAATAATCGGCTGGAACAGTCTGAGTATCTGAACCCGCAAAAGCGGATGGAAGATATTGCCAATATGCTTGAGGGGCTTTGGCAAAACAGCAAGTAATTGAGAAATAAAATGGATGATAGATTAGAAAATCTTGTAACATCAACAAAGACTTCAGAGAAGCTGAAGGAAGATAATATTCACTTTTTCGAAGAGAACTATCCCGGAATTGCAAAAGCCGTGAATGGAGCTCAGGATTCTTTGTCAAAGCTCTCTTTTGTGGAAGGAGAGCTTGATAATCTTTTGGTCGATGGGACGCCTCTTTATGGGGGGGATGCTCAAAGTTATTGTGAAAAACAACTGAAAGAATTCTGGGCGAAACCCGAACAGATAATTTTTGAAGGCACAGCCAGCTATAATGCCTCCCCTGTTTCCAAAGGGATGATGGAGGCCCTTAATGATGAGTTTTTCCATCCGAAAAAGGGCTTGGAAACCAGTAATAAGCCTGTGACTGATCAGGGCTATTGTTTTGTTTTTGGTTTTGGGCTTGGGCTGTTCTTATCAGAGCTGATTGAGAAAAAAGTCGCACGTAATATTGTGATTATTGAACCAATGAATGATTTCTTCTTTCAAAGTATGAACGTACTTGATTGGAGAGAACTATATGAAAAGGCTGATGAAAATCAGATCACAATACATTACTGTTTTCATAAAGAACCTGAGGTGATTGTTGAATATTTAGAAACAATTGTGCGTAAGGTCGGTAATACCTTTTTGGATGGCTCGTCCTTTTTCATGCATTACCCGTCATGGGAGATTATGGAAGCTTACAAGCTTTTTAGGGAGCGCCTTAAGGTGTATTTCCAGTCTTCGGGTTTTTATGAAGATGAATTGATCATGTGCAAAAACACCTATTTGAACTTGATCACAGCGAAATTCCGTATTGTACGGCGTAAACCTTTTCTTCATCAGGATTATCCTGTTGTTGTTGTCGCATCAGGTCCTTCTTTTGAATTCGACCTTGAAAATTTGAAAAAAATTCGTGATCAGGTGATTGTTGTTTCCAGTGGAACGACGATTAATCTTTTGCTGAAGAATGGTATTCGTCCAGATTTTCATGCTGAGTTGGAAAATGTTGAAAAGACCCATGAATGGTTATCAATGGCCAAAGAAAAATATGGTTTCCATGGAATCTCTCTTTTAGCAAGTATGTCTGTTTTTAAAGGGGTCGCAGGTCTTTTTGATGAAAGCTATCTCTTTATGCGTAGCGGCAGTAGTGCAGCAACATTGTTTGATAACGGTACTGTCGGTGAGATTAATGAAATTACACCGATGTCTGCCAATGCTGCAATTGCAGGGATCGCTTCGTTAGGGTTTCGGAATTTTTATCTTATCGGGGTGGATTGTGGCAAGTATGAAGGCGCAAACCATCATGCCAAAGGGACAATTTATGACGAAATCGGCCTGGATATGGACCATCATAACGAGTTCTTTAATATTAAAGTGCCCGGCAATTTTGGTGGGACTGTAAGAACGTCCAAATTTTTAAATATATCACGACGCAATATTACGGGGTTGACCCGCCGCTTGGGTCTAAATGTTTATAATTGCAGCCATGGGGCGCGTATTGATGGGACGAAACCTCAAGCTGCGGCAACGATACAGCTCAAAAACAAGCCGGGTCAGCAAGAACTGGTTAAACAAAGCATTCGCAACCAAGCTAGAGAATATCAACCCGCCGAATATTTTGATGAGTTGCAGTTTGATAAGACTGTTTTGAAAGTTGATATTTTAGAGAAAAGCCTTAAAGATTTTATTGCTAAGGCTAAGGGTTCATGCACATCAATTTATGATTTCGAACAAGCCTTTGAAAAAGAGTATTGGGATGCCAATCTCGATAAGTGTAAAGGGGTGATGGGCATTGCAGCAGGTTCTCAATCTACGATGATCCGCCTTGCTTCTTATGGGGGGGCACGCATTGTTGATGAAGAAGAAAGAAACAACTTTATTCAGCTTTTTATAGGTGTGTTTGAGCGTCAGTCTCTTTGGATGTTTGAGCAAATAAGAGGTTTTCTCGGAGAAATGCTGACGCATAATCTTGAGTTGTCTGAGCCTGAAGAATACCAATTGAAGAAAACAACGGAAGACTGAATTGGGAGAGGAAACACATGCGAAGCTTTAGTGGGGATTTTGCCTTATTCAATCATAAGTCTATTTTGGTCACAGGCGGGACAGGCTCTTTTGGAAAAGCTTTTGTTTCAGAGGTTCTGGATAAGGCAGACCCGCGCCGATTGATTGTTTTTTCTCGTGATGAGTTAAAGCAATATGAAATGCAAGAAATGTTTGCATCACATGATAAGGTTTCAACACTGCGTTTCTTTATCGGAGACGTTCGTGATGAAAAGCGTTTGACTATGGCATTTCGTGATGTGGACTTTGTGATCCATGCTGCTGCGCTTAAACAGGTGCCAGCGGCAGAATATAACCCAACCGAATGTATTCAGACCAACATTATTGGGGCGGAAAATATTGTTCATGCTGCCATTGCCTGTAATGTGGAAAAGGTTGTGGCCTTATCTACGGATAAGGCGGTGAACCCTGTGAACCTTTACGGCGCAACGAAATTGGCATCTGATAAAGTGTTTGTTGCGGCCAATAATCTGGCAGGGCGTGAAGGAACCCGTTTTAGTATTGTGCGTTATGGCAATGTTGTGGGCTCACGTGGCAGTGTGGTTCCTTTATTCCAAAAACTCTTAGCAGAAGGGGCGCAGAAAATTCCGTTGACTGATCCGGATATGACCCGGTTTTGGATTACTTTAAATCAAGGTGTTGATTTGGTGGTGCGGGCTTTTAATGACATGCGGGGGGGAGAAGTCTTCATCCCGAAAATCCCCAGCATGAAAATGTCTGATATGGCAACAGCTCTTGTGCCAGGAGTTGAGCAGGAAGTCATAGGTGTTCGTCCCGGTGAAAAGATGCATGAAATTATGATTTCTCCAGATGATGCCCGAAATACGATTGAGCTTGAGGATTATTATATCATTAAATCGTCCTTTGCTTATTGGGGGCAAGGGGAGCAGGGCTATGAGAATGCCAAGCCTGTTGAGAAAGGGTTCCAATATTCAAGTGACCTCAATACAGAGTGGCTAGATAAAGAAAGCTTGTTACGGATGTTGTCATCCGCCTAACCGTATTGAGAATAGACCAAATATATTGCTAAAACGCTATCCCGCAAACACGTGCGGGATTCTCCAAAACGGTCAAATCGTTTATTGCATTTCCGACCACTTTTTAGCGCTTTTATGGGGGGATTACCACTGAGGTGGTTTCTGCAAGGCCCCTTTTTTAATACCAAAATCTACCCCGATTAGGCGTTTAAGCAAAGGGGAAGCACTGTCTTGAATGTCTTGGTCAACCACTTTGGTATAGTCTTCTTCCAAGCACATTTCTTTTAAGTGACTGGCTGTAAAGCCTGCAAGTAAAGCAATGCGAGGTTCATGCGTATTGTTCTGGCCACTCTGGTGCCACAAGGAACCATGCCAGACAACCATGGCTCCTTTGGGGGCGATGACTTTTATCAGGTCAGGAGACTTTTCATCTGCAGGGCTTGGTTTATCTGGCCGATTATGGGTGGCTGGGATAACAAGGCTGGCTCCATTCTCTGCTGTAAAGTCATTCAGTAGGAAATTGGCATTGGCACGTACAGGCCATTGGGGGAGGGGCTCTGGTACGGCAGAATCAACATGGAGCATCTGTGCTTCCCCACCTTTATAGACAATATTGGCAGCCCAACTGTGCATGACATATTTTTGATGGAGGGTCGGGCGATCAAAAATGTGGTTCATCACTTGATGGATGACCGGACGTTGGATGACCTCTCTGAACATTTCATGCTTGTTGAGCAGGTTCCAGATCCGTTGTAAGCGGTTTTCATTACCATAAAAGTGTGCACAACCTTGTTCTTCTTCCCATTGTGCCAAGCGTAAGACAATATCACGGGCTTGGGCAACTTCTTCTTCACTTAAGACGTTCTCAATGACCATATAGCCTAATTCATCAAGTTGTTTACGTTTGCTGGCAGTAAAAGGAGAGGCTTCGGCTGTACATAATTCTGGTGCCAGCTCTTTTTGGGCAATATCTTGGAGGCAGAGGCGACTGAAAGTCTGTAGCAGGGAAAGGGTATCTTGGTTGTTAATGGCATCCTGTTCTGCACTGGGGGTAAGGTGTTGGATCATGGCCCGGAGCTGTTTTTCATGCTGTGTGCTGGAATTGGCGAGCCATTGGCTTATTTTTGCATGGCTTGGTAAGTGGTCGAGCTCTAAAGCATCTTGAAAATGCCGATTGGTTTGGAAATGGTCAATTTCTGAAAAATCAGTTTTGTCCAAACAAATCATGCCAATGATGGATTTGGTGAGGTCAAGATCGCTGGGGGAGGTATTGGCACCTGTGGAATTGAGATGATCGTTTGCTTTTGCTTGTAAGAAGTATTCTCTTAAAAGGGCGAGGCTGTCATAGGAAGTAAGTTTTTGTGTTATGTGTCCGATCATCAGTCATTCTCCTGAATTGAAATACGATCAAGTTCTTTGATGCTTTAGGACTATAGGTAGGCTGATTGGTTTTGTCATGACCTACATCATAAAAGGTAGGAATAAATATCATCATAATGATATGAAAATTCCATAAATATAGCGTTGTAACGCATGTCTATAAAAAAAAATCTGGTATTTCTCTTCTATACAGATTATTTCTTAAGGTGATCTTGTATTTGCCTTAGAAATTAGGCAAACTATATAAAATGCTCTAGACCAGGAGGAGACATAGAAATGTCTTCAAAGGCGCTAACGGATGCAGCATTAACGTCGGCAGAACAGTCGAAACGCAATGATTTGGCATCGCGCAAACCTTATGTTGCTGAGAAATTGGCACGAATTAGTGAGATGGAACGCCGTGGCGAGATAAGTCCGATCGTTCGTCTTGAGAAAAGTTATCTTTGCAACTTTCAGTGTACCCATTGTTCGGCGGAATACTATATGGACCGCCACCTGAAGAATGTACATCACATTGAAGATGACCGCAGGCAAATTGATTTGGATGCGGTACGCGAATTGTCCAAACAGGCTGACGAATTGGGGCTGGCCCGTTTTGTAATCACTGGCGGTGAGCCACTGGTGATGAGAGACTTTGATGCGGTTGTTGAGGCAATCGACCCGGAAAAACATTATATTATCACAGATACCAATGGCTGGTTTCTGGATGAGGAACGTGCCCGCCACCTTAAAAAAATTGGTGTGGAAAAAGTCCAGCTTTCCCTTGATAGTATGATTGAGGAAGAGCATGATGCCTTTCGTAATAAAAAGGGCTCCTATAAACGGGTTCTGCGTGCTGTGGATGCGTCTTTAGATGCTGGGTTGAATTTGATTCTCTCAACAGTGCTGGTAAAAGGTCGGGCCAAGTCAAAAGAATTTCGTGAGATGTGTGAATATGCCACCAAGCGAAATTTTGGTCTTTATGTCTCTTATGCCAAGCCGACAGGCTCCTGTAGCGAACATCCCGAGTTTGTTATTGATAAAGAGGATGCCGATATTTTGCGGGAGATGGAAAAAGACTATAATGTCTTTACCCATATGACCCCATCTTATGGTTCCCATAAAGGCTGCATTACGGTGAAAGGTATTATCACTGTAACCTCAACCGGGGAAGTAACACCTTGTCCCTATATTGATATGTCCTTGGGCAATATCTTTGAGACCCCTTTAAAAGAAATCTTTGACAGAGGGATGCGTAACCCTTGGTTAGGGCCACATCGTCCGGATTGTTTGATCGGGGAAGACCCGCAATTCATTAAAAAACACGAAGAGATCACATCAAAATATAAAAAACTGCCTGTCCCTTGGGGTGAAGGTTTTTCAGATGATGACAGTCTGATTGAAGAATAAGAAGAAAAGGAAAGACGATGCAGGCTGTTTTTGATGAATTTGGCAGAGCTGTTCCTGGACAAGTGAAGGGGGCGGTTCAGCAAAAGGTAAGGCGTTATTTTCGCTGTGATCAACCTGAACTGGATTTAGACGCTATTTACGGGCGCATTCAAGCGGTTTTAGGTGAGGGCTCTCTTTCTTGTGAGGCTTTTAAGTCCCGTGTTGCTGCTTTGATTCAAGGGCTGGAGAGGGATGCGGCTCATTGTGGTATTTTAAAGGGGGTCTATGTCCCTTTTTATATTCCTCAACGTGACACAAAAGATATTGGCCGAGATATTGGCGAGCTTTACCTTCCTGCTCTAGCTCAATCATTTACGGGCAAATGTCCGGATTATGATTTTAAAAAACATGATCAAAAACAATTGGAAGGAAACCTTTCGATTGTCGCAGGGGCAAAACATGGGCGCTTGTTGGAAAAATTGGCGACGCAAGATGTTGTGGGGCTTTATTTTCCCGCTTTGGATGGTTACTCCCTGGAGGCCGCTCGGGAACAGGTTGCGTTTTTACCCCAGAGTTTTTCTTTGGCAGGGGGGGCAGATACTTGTGCTGCAATGATTGGTTCTCCTGATTTATTGTTGCGTCAGGATGGCTACCCCCCCTTGTTGTGGTTTGGTGGCCTGGAGGCAGAAGACCCGTCTGAAAATGTTCACTTGGAAGCCTATGGTTACGATCTCACCTTTAATCGGCGGGTCCATTTGGGTAATGCGGATGAATATTGGGCCAATGGGATTGTGGTGAGCGATTAAAAAAAGAGCAAAGGAATAGGTAGCTATGAGTGCACATAAAATACCGATGCCCTTGGTCGTTTTGGAAATGGCCAATAACCATATGGGTAGTCTTGATCATGGTCTAAAATTGATCGAAACATTTGGAGAGGTTTGCAAAGGTTTCCCTTTTACATTTGCCTTAAAGTTGCAATATCGCCAGATGGACACCTTTATTCACCCGGACTTTCAAGACCGGATGGATTTGAAATATGTGAAACGCTTCATGGAAACCCGCTTAAGCCGGGAACAGTTCCAACAGCTGATCAAAAAAGCAAAAGACTGTGGTTTTTTAACCATGTGTACGCCTTTTGATAATGAGTCTGTCGGCATTATTGAAGAGGAAGGTTTTGATATTTTAAAAATCGCCAGTTGTTCCTTTACCGATTGGCCATTGTTGGAACGTGTCGTACAAACCAATTTGCCGATTATCATTTCAGCAGCCGCAGCTACAACGGAAGAATTGGACAATGTGGTCACGTTTTTAAAAAACCGTGACAAGGTGTTTGCCTTAAATCATTGTGTGGCGGAATACCCTACACCGCCGGAGAAAATTCAGCTCAATCAGATTGATTATATGCGTAATCGTTATCCCGGTGTCGCGATCGGTTATTCTACCCATGAGCCGCCGTCTTTTATGGGATCTATTGCGATGGCTGTGGCAAAAGGGGTGGAATTATTTGAACGCCATATTGCTTTGCCCAGTGATGAGTTTGCGCCCAATGCCTATTCGGCAACACCGGAGGAATTGACGGATTGGTTAAAGGGAATTGAAACCGCAATGACCCTATGCGGAGGTTCCGTAGATAAGAGAATTGAAGCCCCGCAAGAAGAAGTCGATAGTTTGCGTGCTTTGCGTCGCGGTGTCTTTTTAAAGCAGGATGTGGAAGCAGGAAAGCCTGTGAGTGAAGACGATGTCTTTTTTGCCATTCCCTGTGAAGAAGGGCAAATTACTGCGAATGATTGGTCAAAGTATGTCCATTACAGCACGACACAAAAGCTGAAAGAAAATGCTCCTTTGATGCATGAGGCTGTGGAGGCCGTTCATGCCCGCGAGCAGGTGTTAGAAATTGTTTCGCAAGTCAATCAGCTTTTGCAAAAAGCTCATGTCCTAGTGCCTGTTGATGCTGAACTGGAAATTTCCCACCATTATGGCATTGAAAAATTCCATGAAACGGGCGCAGCGATGATCACTTTGATTAATCGTCAATATTGTAAAAAAATTATTGCGGTACTGGCGGGGCAATCGAACCCGGAACATTATCACAAGCAAAAGGATGAGACCTTTTATGTGCTTCATGGCACTTTGGATATCACGGTTGAGGGGCAGCTGCACTCTTTAAAGGAAGGCGATATGCTAACCCTGAAACAAGGGGAACGCCATTCTTTTTCAACCCAAACCGGGGTTGTCTTTGAAGAGGTCTCAACCCAGCATAAGGCGCATGACTCATTTTATTCTGACCCGGATATTATGGCTAATGATCAGCGTAAAACTCACCTTCGTTTCTGGCAGAACAAGATAAGCGACTAAACCGTGATGACGACAAACAAGAAGATCCGCCTGGCTGATTTTGTATTTCAATATCTGGCAGACAAAGGGGGAGATCATGTATTCCTGTTGCCTGGCGGTGGAGCCATGCATTTGGTTGATGGTGCTGGACGCACAGAAGGGGTCACTTGTATTCCCTGCCATCATGAACAGGCCGCCGGTATCGCCGCTGAGGCTCATAGCCGGATTACAGGTAAGCCGGGGGTCGCGCTTGTCACGACAGGGCCAGGGACAACCAATATCGTGACACCCGTAACTGGGGCCTGGATTGAATCTGTGCCCATGGTGGTGGTTTCAGGACAGGCCAAGCGGGCGGATCGTATTGGGGACAGCGGTGTGCGCCAAATGGGGGTGCAGGAAGTTGAAATTGTCGAGATCGTAAAATCTGTAACCAAATATGCGGTTACAGTAAATGATCCAACTGAAATTCTCATTCATCTGGAAAAAGCATTGCATCTGGCTACTACAGGGCGTAAAGGGCCAGTTTGGCTGGATATCCCGTTGGATGTACAGGCCAGTCAAATTGAGCCTGATACCCTTAAGTCTTGGCACGGGGAAGAACAAGACCGCTTTGAGCAAACCGACGAGGCGGTAACTCAGGCATTGTCGTTATTAAAAACGGCGAAGCGGCCATTATTTATGATTGGTCACGGTGTACGTTTAAGTGGGGGCGAACAAGTTCTACGTCAAGCCTACGAAGCTTTGGGCATCCCGGTGGTTACCACTTGGAATGCTATGGACATGATTGCTGATACTCATCCTTTAAGTGCAGGCAAGCCAGGGTCTGTTGCCTTGCGTGGCGCTAATTTTGCGGTCCAAAACTGTGACCTTTTGATTTCTGTAGGCGCACGTTTGGATCAAGTTGTTACAGCTTACGCTCCAGATAAATTTGCGCGTGGTGCTCAACGCTTGATTGTCGATATTGACCCTCAGGAATTAGAGAAGCTGGGAGGCGAGCGGACACAAAAATATATCAGTGATGCCAAAGCCTTTTTTGAAAAGCTTATTGAACAACAAGACGGTGTAAAGTTGCCCGATTTCACGCCATGGCAGGTAATCTGTCAGCAATGGAAAAAACGCTACCCCATTAATGATGGGGCGGCTTTCCCAACAACAGGGGAAATCAGCTCCTTCCATTTGACTGATGTACTGTCTGACAAAATCCCCGAAGATACGTTGGTGGTGACTGGAAGTTCAGGCTTGGCAGTGGAAGCTTTTTATACAGCCTTCCGTAATAAGGAAGGTCAGCGTGTGATGTTGACTTCCGGTTTGGGCTCTATGGGCTATGGCTTGCCTGCGGCCATTGGGGCCTGTTTGGCAAATGACAGCAAACCGATGGTCTGTGTGGAAAGTGATGGAAGTTTGCAATTAAACCTGCAAGAACTCAGCACTCTTTATCAGCAGCAACTCCCGATCTGCATGTTTATTATGAATAATGCTGGCTATGGTTCTATTCGCAATACACAACGTAATTATTTTGATGGTCGTTTTGTTGGAACGGGCAAAGAGGCTGGGTTGCATATTCCTGATATTGTTGGTTTGTGTGACACAATCGGTTTGGCAACCATGCGCATTACGTGCGTCGATGAACTGGAACGTGGGATCGAACAGGCATTAGCCCATCAAGGGCCGTTGGTTTGTGATGTGCGTTTGATTGAGGATGAAGTCCTGTGGCCCAAGTCAGCGGCAATTCCGCAAGAGGATGGGTCGATGTTGTCTATGCCGTTGGAAGATATGTCGCCGCTTTTGCCGTTGGATGAATTGAAAGACAATATGGTGGTGGATGTACTTCCCGCCTCAGTTCAAGCGCGGAGCTAGGTCAATCATGTTTTTGGATATTGAAACTGAGGATTTAGAAACGATTGTTAAACGCTCTCCTGACTTGTGGGAGGCACTGGCAGGCAAGTCCCTTTTTATCACGGGGGGAACTGGTTTTTTCGGCAAGTGGGTCTTGGCTAGTGTGCTTTATGCCAATGCGCAGTATGGTTTTGATATTAAACTCTGTGTGATGACACGCAATGCAGAAGCCTTTAAGGTTCAGTTCCCGGAAGCAGATCATCCCAATATCCGTTTTTATGTGGGTGATATCCGACATAAAATCTTCCCTCAGGAACGGTTTGATTATGTTTTACATATGGCAACTGATTCCAAATTTGATGATCCAAAGGAACATATGGGACTGATGGATGGAATTTTAACCGGTACCCAGCGAGTTTTAGATTTTGCTGTTCATTCAGCTCAGGCGGAGAAGTTTCTTTATGTGAGTTCGGGGGCGGTTTATGGACCGCTTGCAGATGGGGAGGTGAAAACCCCGGAACACCATCCTATTGCGCCTGCGCCTCATGAACCACGTGCCTTGATTGCGAATGCCAAGCGCATGGCCGAACAGATGTGTACGCTTTACCATCATCAGTTTGATCTGGATGTTAAAATTGCACGTTGTTTTGCCTTTGTCGGGCCGCATTTACCCATGGATGCTTATTTTGCCATTGGTAATTTTATCCGCGATGGGCTTGAGGGAGAGGGGATCCACATTGCCGGTGATGGCACCCCGGTTCGTTCGTATATGTATGCGGGGGATTTGATCAGTTGGCTTCTGGAAATCCTCATCAATGGAGAGACAAATACGCCTTATAATGTGGGGAGTGATCAACCTGTTTCAATTAAAGAATTGGCAGAACAGGTCGCTGAAAGCCTTGCAGGCAATCAGACGGTGAGTATTGCCAAACAGGCTGTGAAAAAGCCGGATTTAAATTGTTATGTCCCCAATGTCGATAAGGCAAAAGAGGCACTTTCCGTAGATAATTGGACTGGTTTGGGGCAGGGGATCGAAAAAACAGCCCGCTGGTATCAGGCTTATGGGCAAAAACATACGGTTGCACCTGTCCGGGTTGAAAAGAAACGCTTTGTCATGGACATTGATGGGGTGATTGCCACGATCACGCCGGGGAATGATTACCGACTTTGTGAACCCATTACCCATAATATTGCGGCGCTTAATCGCCTGTATGATGCTGGGCATGAAATTATTTTGTTAACGGCACGAGGCTATGTGACCGCGATTGACTGGCGAGAAACCACAGAAAAACAAATGGAAAAATGGGGGGTGAAATATCATGAACTCCATTTGGGTAAGCCCAACGCTGATTATTATGTAGATGATAAGATGCTGTCTTTGGAAATGTTTCGGGATATGGGGAGATGATGCTTATGGGATTTGTGCATGACTGCCGCGTCTGTGGTGGGCCTTTATATGAAACGCCGCTGCTGTGTTTTGAAAATATGCCAGCTATGGCTCAAAACTTTCCAGACGACAGTCAGTTAGCCCAAGATCATGGGCAGGATTTAACTGTGTGTCAGTGCTCACTTTGTGGTTTGGTTCAGCTCGATTGCCCACCAGTGCCTTATTATAAAGAAGTTATCCGTGCTGCGGCATTTTCTGAGGAGATGCGAGGCTTTCGCCGGGAGCAGTTTGCTGATTTTGTTTCCACTCATGAGTTGCAGGGAAAGAAAGTTCTGGAAGTGGGCTGCGGTAAAGGAGAATATTTAGAGTTAATGCAGGAACAAGGGGTTCAGGCGCATGGTATTGAAGGGGGGCTAGAGGTCGTTCAGGCATCTCAAAGCAAACCTTATCATATGCGTCATGATTTTTTGGAAAAGGCTGACCAAACACTTTCTGATGGGCCGTATGATGCTTTCTTCATGTTGAACTATCTTGAGCACCTGCCCAATCCCAACGAGACATTGCGCGCTATTGCCCATAATCTGTACCCCGGTGCCGTGGGGTTGGTTGAAGTTCCGAATTTTGATATGATTATCCGCGCGGGATTATTCTCCGAATTTATCAATGACCATTTATTTTATTTCACGAAAGAGACTTTGTCGGACCTGTTAACACGTAATGGGTTTGAGCTGTTGGACTGTTCTGAGGTTTGGCATGACTATTGCCTGTCTGCAGTGGTCAAAAAACGTCAACCAAGCGATTTGTCTCACCTCAAAAAGATTGAAGCCAATATTAAAAAAAATATCTCTGATTTCTTGGAGCCTTACGCATCCGATGAGGTTGCTTTGTGGGGGGCTGGTCATCAGGCATTAGCCAATATCAGTCTCTTGAAACTACAAGAGCATATTGCATATGTCGTGGATTCAGCACCCTTTAAACAGAATAAATATACACCCGCTACCCACGTGCCGATTGTGCCTCCTGACCGTCTAAGAGAACATCCTGTCAAAGCGGTGATTGTCATGGCAGCAAGTTATTCTGATGAAGTCGCAAGCCTCCTTCGCCGTGATTATTCCCGTGAAATTGAAGTGGCAATTTTACGGGAACATGGGCTGGAGCGGGTTGAGTAATCACGAAGGGCTGGGCATTTGTTTTGAATTGTG
Source organism: Terasakiella sp. SH-1 (assembly GCF_004564135.1). Taxonomy (NCBI): domain Bacteria; kingdom Pseudomonadati; phylum Pseudomonadota; class Alphaproteobacteria; order Rhodospirillales; family Terasakiellaceae; genus Terasakiella; species Terasakiella sp. SH-1. The sequence goes on from NZ_CP038255.1 coordinate 544,790, forward strand.
TATACGGGTATATTTATAGAATTGAATAATTTTAAAATATGCGATAACTTTTTATATGTATTGATATTTGTGAGTAAAAATGATGGATAAAATTTTATTTCTTGTTCCCCCTTCTATCAGCTACGAGAAATTTAAATATCCGAGCAATAACGTTCGAGCCTTACAAAAAAAGGATGGGAAGTACGGTAGTTTGTTGACTGATATGCCTTTGGGGGTCATGGCTTTGAGTGCGTATGTCAAGGTCTATACGGATGCAGAAGTCAAATGTGTGGATTTTTGTACTGTTTTGAACCGGGCAGAGACATTTGATTATCCTGATTTTGAAACTTTTTTTGATCAATATCTGGCAAGTCCTGAAATAACAGATTTTGCACCAACAATAATCGGGATTTCAGCATTATTTACGACAACATATGAAAATATGATCATGATTGTAAAGTCGTGCCGTGCTTTATTTCCTAATGCAATTATTTTGGGAGGCGGGGCTGTGCCTACCAATATGTATCGTGAAATTTTCAGTCATACAGATTGTTTTGATGCTCTCTTACATGGTGAAGGTGAACGTCCTTTGGTCGAATTGATCAAGGCAGAAGACAAACAGGTTGCGATTAATGGTAATAGTTGTTGGATCACGCCTGAAAAAGTTGCTGAAAAGCAATCTTTTACCTTTGATTTCATTGAAGAGCTGGATGAAATACCGACCTATGATTACGATGTTATTGATTTAGCAGACTATCGTTTAAACCCAACCATTTCGGCCTATCCCGGAGCGGATAGTTCAAAACAAAATGTAACCTATATGACCTCTCGGGGGTGTCCGTTTCGTTGTGTGTTCTGTTCTGCTCATTCATTACATGGGCGTAAGATGCGTTTCTATAGTTTGGAACGTATGAGGCAAGATTTTACACTGTTGAAGGAAAAATACGGGACGGAACTTATTATTTTCCAAGATGACCATTTTATGGCTGATACTGATCGTGCCCATGAAGTGCTAGCCTTATTGAAGGAATTAGGGCTGTCAGCTTTTTTCCCCAATTCTTTGACACTTTATGCGCTGGATCGTCCAATGTTGGAAGCGCTGAAGGCCGTGAATGTCAAAATTCTGATTTTAGCAGTGGAGTCCGGAAGTGGGCGGGTTTTGAAAGAAGTGATGAAAAAGCCCTTGAAATTGCCCATCATTAATCGGGTGGTGGATGACTGTCATGATTTGGGGATTGATACGGACGTAAATATCATTATCGGTCTGCCCGGTGAGACAAAAAAAGACATGCAAGATGCACGTGATTTTCTGAAAACCTTACATGCGACTTGGTTCCGCGTTTATACGGCAGTGCCCCTTGTTGGGAGTGAGATGTATGAAAACTGTATTGAAAATGGCTATATTGAAGATGGCTTCATTGATGGTGATTTCAAAAATGCAGTGATCGAAACCGAAGATTTCACGTCTGAATATGTACAGCGTATGGCTTATACAATGAATATTGAGCTGAACTTTGTGCATAACGGTGAAATGAAACGCGGCAATTATGGTCGGGCGTTAATGGACTTTAAGAATACGATTAGAGTTAAAGACGATCACGCTTTTGCCTATTATTATGCGGCGCAATGTTTTGAAAAACTTGGTGATGAGGAACAATCCGTCGTTTATAAAAAACAGTATAACCAGATTATGCAAGGATCTGAATTTTGGCAGGAATATGCTGCCGAATTTAATGTGCCCGCATCTGTATCCCTGTAGGAGAAACCTACGTTTGAAAGGTAGAATACATGAGTTTTAAAGATCATATGGATGGCTATTATGACTTACGGACACTTTACCAAGTCGATAGTCTCTATGCGTTAAAGCATGGACAATATACGCCGCCGATTTTGGTGGAAATTGACCCGATGAACAAATGCAATCAGGAGTGCCTCTATTGCTATGCCTATGGTCGAGGCGGTGAAGAGTCCAAACTGAAAGATGATGCTTTTTTAAACCTGTTTAAACAACTGGCTGATACTGGCGTACAGACGGTGCTGTTTCAGGGGACGGGGGAGCCGTTGGCACACCGCAAAGCAACCGAAGCGATTGAAGAGGCAGCAAAATACGGATTAACGGTTGGGATCAATAGTAATGGTGTTCTTTTTACCCCGCAGATGCAGGACAGGGTCCTTAAAGACATTTTCTATATCAAGTTTTCTGTGATTGACCACAACAAAGAACGCTATACCAAGTTACATGTGTGTCCAGACAACCATTGGGACAAGCTGCATGAAAATATGACCTATGCCATTGAGTTGCGAAAAAGGGAAAAATTGGGCGTTGCTTTGTGGGCGACGGTTTATCTGGATGAAGATAACTTCCACGATGCTTATGACATTGTGAAATTTTATAAGGAGATGGGCTTGGATTACATTGTGATCCAAGAAGCAACCTATAGCGAATACTCGCCAGCCGGGGTGCGCCCTTATGCTTCTACCCATTTTACGGCGGAAGAAATTGCAGAGACAAAAGAGAAAGTCCTGAGTTTGAATACGGACGATTTTGTCGTCAAATTTGTTTTCCCCTTTATTAATGATGATATTAATCATGCAGGTCAAACACCAGAAGGTTTTGTTCCTCATTTTTGTCAGGGGCCAAAACTGTACACAACCATTTGTTCTGATGGGGAGGTTTACCCCTGTTGGCGTCTATGGGGGCGCGGTAAGGAATTTAGCTGTGGGAATATTTATGAGCAGAGCTTTGAGGAAATCTGGAAAGGGAAAAAACGCCAGGAATTAGAGGAATATATCAATACGGTCCCCCCTTGTGGTGATGAATGTAAAGTGTGTAACCATGCTCGTTTGAATGAGATTTTGTATAAGTTTCTTAATGCAGACAGCCCTTGGAAAGGTTTTATCATATGAGCAAAGAATACAAGATTCATCAATTGGCTGGTGAAACCGAATGTCCCTGGCATAAATCGAATAAGGAAACAGGGAAGACATATTCCCACAATGAGATTTTTAACAGTGGGGTTTGTCCGATCATGTGGCATACCCTTTACCCTTATTTCCTCGGTGCTTTATTTGGCGCCAAATATACCTATAACGAACAAGGTGACTGCCACGTTTGCTGTCCGGCTGAAAAAGGCGTGGATGTTTTGGTCCGGGTGCGCGCAAACGATGGCAAATTTGAAGAAGGGGTACCCGATGATTGGCGTGATGTGATTCATGCTGAAGTGGTCAAGGTCAATGGTGTCTGTGATTATGACCATAAAGTCGGTGATCGTTTTGTGTTTCCAACCTGTATGAAAGAAACACATGCCTGTCCGTCTGGTGTACATAACATGTTTCCGTTTATGGATATTGAAATCCCAAAATGTATAAATCAGGATAAAATTCGTTGTACGGATTGGTTGGAAAATATGTATTTCTCTCTTGATGCTGAAGACAGCAAAATCAAAAAATAAGACGGTTCAAACAAAGGAAATAGGCTATGCGGGATGCATCTTACTGCCAAGCAACAGCATATCATTTTGGCTTGGAGACAGATCAGCTCATAGGTCAAGAGGTAAAAAAACATACAGATAAAGTGTTGTTGCATTACGGACGTAACAGCATAAAAAGACACGGTATTTATGACAAAGTCGTTCACTCTTTAAAGGCATCAGGTGTCGAGTTCTATGAACTTGGCGGCGTGTTGCCCAATACGGACTCCCGTCTTATTTATGAAGGCATTCAATTATGCCGTGAACATGATATCGACTTTATTTTAGCTGTTGGTGGCGGCAGTGTCATGGATTCTGCTAAAGCCATCAGTGTTGGGGTTGGATATGATGGCGACTTTTTTGATTTATTTCTGCAGGAGGCGAAGCCCGAGACAGCCTTGAAAATGGGTTTTGTCGTGACGGTGCCTGGTTCAGGAAGTGAGGCCAGTTATGGCAGTGTGGTGACGGACTATCAACGCCAGGAAAAGGCCGTGTGTGATACGCCGCTTTTAAGTCCAACATTTGTTATTCTTAATCCGACACATACGCTTTCTCTCTCCCCGTCTCAGACCAGTTGTGGCATTGTGGATGCGATTAGCCATTTGCTGGAGAGATATTTTTCACCGACAGATTATGTGGATTGTACGGATCGAATGTGTGAAGGTCTTATGATGACCTTGATGAAATATGGGCGTCTGGTTCTATCCGATCCTGAAAATGTGCAAATTCGTGGCGAAATCATGTGGGCCTGCAAAATGGCACAAGACCAAATTATCAATTTTGGTCGTCAGCAGGATTGGGGGTGTCATAAAATTGCCCATGAAGTGGGAGCCTTTTATGATGTGTCTCATGGGGCTCTGGTCAATGTGATTTTCCTGCAATGGATGGAACGGGCAGCAAAAGAACGTCCTGAGCGTTTTATCCAATTGGGAGAAAGAATTTTCGGCCTTGATTTCCCACAAGCCTCTTGTGCGATGCGAACTGTAGAAGCCTATAGGGCTTTTCTACTGGATTTAGGGATGGCTACAACATTGTCTGAATTAGGGATTAAACAAGACATTCATTTTGATGCAATCGCCAAGAAAGCAGTTCGTTATATGGGAAGTGGTACTATTGGGAATTATATACGCTTGGCACCGGATGATATTGTTACTTTGTTAAAACAAGCTGTGTGATTTCGGCTTTTAAGATTAAGATATTAATAGAATTTATGATGACACAACGACCGACACCTCATTTATCCCATGCAGACAAACCTTTGGTTACTGTCATGGTTTGCAATTTTAATTATGGGCGTTTTTTAGGGGCATGTTTAGAAAGTATCTATCAACAAACTTATGAGAATGTTGAGATTATTTTCTCTGATAATGCCTCAACCGATGAATCTTGGCAGGTCGCACTGGATTTTCAAGAGCGTCATCCTGAACTAATTACGATTAATCGTAACCGTCATAACTACGGGACAGATGCGAATTTCAACAGTTGTTTTGGGAATACGCGCGGTAAATATATGATTTTCATGAGTTCTGATGACATCATGGGACCGACATATATTGAAAAATGTGTACGTGTGATGGAAGAAAATCATGAGTTGGGTTTTGTCATGGTCCACCGCACGGTGATTGATGAGCATGGAACGCAAACAACGGAAGCACCTTTTTACGATAAAAGCTGTATTATTCCCGGCGAAGAACAGGCGGCTGTTTATATGGTCGCAGCTGTCAATCCAAGTGTGGCACAGGTTATGTATAATCGCCATCGCACCGAACGCAAATATATCAAACGTGCATTGATTTCACGTTGGTATGGCTGCCGTGTTCTGGACTTCAATATGTGTATGGAATACCCGATGGCTTATATTGCAGAACCGCTTTTGCAGCATCGGATACATGGAAAAAATGATTCTTTGAGTGCGGCTGACAATTTAATGGAAGTGATTGGTCCTTATGTTTTATCTCATCAGTTTGTCGAACTGGCAAAGCTGCATGGTATGGATAAGGTCGTTGATCGTTTGCCGGAAGCCGTTGAGAAATGGGGATTGCTTGCGTTACGTTATTCGGTTCGTGCGATTCGAAAAAATGACGAGAAAAATGCCAAGAGATATTATCATCTTGCGGCTGCCTTAGCTGGAGACTTAGAGGAAGACCCGATTTTCCAAAAATTGACAAGCTATTGGGGGAGTGTCGCTGAAGAAAAGGCTGTGATCCTAGAGGAGCTTGTTAATACCGATAACTTCCTGACCCGTACGGTTTCTTACGCGCCGCCGCCAGGTAGTGTTTATATATGAGTAAAACAGAAAAGATTTGTGTCTTTGGCATTGGGGAACGTTTTGCTGAAAGTTACAATCAGGTCTTCGCTGTTTTAGGGAAGGCTCCTGATTTTTTTTGTGACAATGATCCGACAAAATGGGGAGAATCTTTTTGGGGTGTCCCCTGTTACCCTCCGCAACAGCTGCAGGTTGAACAAAACCCGGTTAAAGTGATTATCACTGCTCGTCGTTATGAAGATGTTGCTCTCCAATTACAGGCGCTGGGGATCCATGATCCTTTTGTCATGGTGTACAGTCGTCAGTATTATGCGATTGATGGGGTTAAGCCGCTTGGTTTGGTTTCACAAGGACAAATAGATAGACTAGACCTGAAAGGAAAGTGGGCCTTTATAACAGGGGCCTCTCGGGGGATTGGGTACCAGGTTGCTTGTGCGTTGGCCCTACAGGGCATGAATATTGTTGTCCATAGTCGAAGTACGGAACATAACACTAAGGTTGTTAGCTTTTGTCATGATATTGGTGTAGAGACAGTGTCTCTTGCTGGTGACCTTGGTGATACACAAGCGCTTTTATCCTTGCTTGAAACGTTAGAAAAAGAAGGGCCCGCGATTGATGTATTATATAATTGTGCTGGGGTCTCTCTAAAACCGGAAGAAGACCCATGGCAGATGACAGCTCAGACTTTTCAAGAAACGTTTGCAGTCAATACAGTCGCTCCTATTCTCATTTCAAATCATCTTATCCCCCAAATGTTGAAACGGGGCTTCGGTCGCATCATCAATGTGAGCAGTTCAATTCAAAACAGCCTGAATGAAATGGCTTATGCCTGTAGCAAAGCTGCATTGGATAAATATGCACATGATATTCTGCCTCAATTGAAGGGATCTGATGTGCGTATTTCTTCACTGGACCCAGGGTGGCTTAAGACCGATATGGGAGGGGCAGAGGCGCCCCATGAGGTTGAAAATGTATTACCTGGGGCGCTTTTAGGGGCTGTCATGACTGACTTTACAAATGGGCGTTGGTTTACGGCACAGGATTATTGTGGTCTAGAGATGGAACAAGCCATCCAGAAAGCACATTTTGTCAGTTGTTGATCCTTGTAAAAGGAAGGTGGAATATGAGTAGAAACTCAAAACAATATGGCTCAAAGGATGTAGTTTTATCCTGCCGTAAGCTTGAAAGTGGTTTACGTTTTGGGCAAGAAGGGATTGCAGCCTGTGCTTTAGGACCGTTTCAATCTCCTGTTTATTGGAGTGGGACTGAAGCTGCTGAGATAACGATTACAAAAGAGATGCTGGAAGAAAAACGGCGTTGGATTTTTGATCTTCTAAATGATGAAACGGCTGAAACACCTTGTAAAGGGTGCCAGATGGTTGTCGAAAAAACATTTGGCGAGGTAGATTTCTCCCGCTTGGGCCATATTGATTATTCCGCAACAAGTTCATGCAATATCCGGTGTAATTATTGTGATTATACGATCAAGGATAATTTCAAAAAGGCACCTTATGAGTCGCTGGAGATTTTAAATCTATTTAAACCAACGGATGTGGTCTGGGATGCGGCGGTTGATTTTGGTGGGGGAGAGCCGACGCTGCTGCCTAATTTCGATGAATGTTTATCTTTTTTCAAACACAATAAAATCCGCACCTTTCTTTATACAAATGCGGTTCGTTTCTCTCAGAAAGCCTATGAGGGCTTAAGAGATGGTAGTATCAGCTGGGTTTGTGTGTCACTGGATTGTGGGACCCCATCAACCTATTTGGCCACGAAAGAGCGAGATCGTTTTTTTGATGTGATGGATAATTTGCATAAATATGCAGAGGCGAGCCGGAAGGGTTTGGGTAATCTATCTGTAAAATATATTTTCACTCAAGATAACTGCAGTGATGACGATATTTCTGGCTTTGTTTTTGCGATGTTGTCTGTGAAACCAGATAAAGTCTGGCTTACGTTTGATTTTGAGCCTCTTAAATTTTTGTCCGGGGGGGATGATGGCTTTGGTGGGTATGACTACACCAAACAAGTGGATGCCTATGTGAAGCTTTATTTGATGTTAGAGCAATACGGCATAAAAGCGGGGCATTTTGAAGAGAACCACCTATCGCAGGTGACAAAAGCTGGAAAACGTTTGCTGGATATGGTTCATAGCCGCCTTGCTACTGTAAAACCAGAGAGCAAAACTGAAAAGAAAACCGAACTGTCCTGTCAGTTGATCAAGATGTCTGATATTGGGGAGGCGGTACGGTTGACAGAAGAAAAAGTCGCCATTGTGCCTTGTTCAGTGCAAAGCTTGGCTCTACAGCGTCAAGTAAAGGCTTTAGGAGGAGAGGTCGTCGCCATTATTGATCGCGACCCGACCTTACAGGGCAAAGTTATTGAGGGCGATACGGTTATGCCTTATCAGGATCTGGCTGGCTTATCTTGTGATAAAATCTTGATTACTTGTCACGCATTGCATCAACAAGCCATTTTAGAAGAAGTAAGGTGCCATAGTCCTCTTCCTGTAGAACGTATTATAGTCGTGGAAGATTAGCAATTGTTTAGGCAGCACCGCAACCATCATTCTTCTTTTGGAATTTCTGTCTTATCGCAAACGGCATAAAGAACTGTTTCAATGGTAAAAGACGTGTAGTTTCTTAAATAAAAACGATAACCGAGGTCCAGGCTATGTAGGTAAAGAGCCAGGCTCCACAGATGTTCGATTGAATGGTAGACACATATAGCAAGGTCGGGCTGGTGTTTTTTGATGATGTTCTCAGCGCCTTTGAGTGCATGGAGTTCTGCCCCTTCAATATCCATTGTGACCATCGTTGGTTTTAAGTTCGGCAGCGTTTCATCTAGGGATAGGCATTGGACATGTAGAGGGCCATTTGGGGATAAGCGGGAACCAAGCCCTGTTGCTTCTGTGAAATTGCGGACTTTATGATCATCATAGATGGCGCAAGGTAGGGCGGTAATATGTGTCGCAATCTGGTTTTGGAACTGTTGAAGATAAGTTGTGAGCCGAGTGAATATTTTGGGGTCGGCTTCAAAGCATACGACTTCATCCACTTTGCCTTTTTCTTGTACCAGGCTACGAATTACATCCCCATCATAAGCACCGCAACAGACAAAACGGCTGTAGCCTTTTGTCAAAGGGATGTCTGTTGGAAAATATTGTTCATTTCTTGGGCGTCGAGGGATTTCTTGTGGGGATTTCCATATATGTGTTTGCAAGACAGTTTCAAAAATAAGTTGACTGGTTTGATCTTCCAGAAGGTCGTAAGCTTGTTTGATATTTTCTTGCTCGCTGTTGAAAAAAACAAGTGGATCGTGTCGCCAGCTTTCAGGCAGCATGAAGGGGTTGTGAACTTCATAAATTTCAAATAAAGAAACAATATTTTCATAGCCTTTGGTTAAAAGAAAAGACCTGATTTCTTTGAAAGCGGACAGACTTCCTACGCAGACGACGACAATGCCTTTTTTTTCTTCAGGGCTAGGATCATGATGATCTGGTGAAAATGCTTTTACTCCTTCGTAAACTCCAGGGATAGTGTAGCGACGATCCAAAACAATATCAGGGTAAAAGCCATGAATTTTCATGACGATTTCTACAAACCAATGACTGCTTTCACCGGCACCATATAAGGTTAGATATGCGTTCTGTAACTTCTCTTTCAGGATGAACGGTTTCACATTGCCTGATTCTGTTAAAGTTTTTTGCAAGTCAAAGGAGCCGTGTTGATTTGTCATGTGGAACCCGTGGATGTGTACAGAATAAGTGGTGTTTGGAGAGAGCTAAGTTAACACCTATTTCCCTATGATAATTTGAGACTTTTTACGTCTTCGTAATGGGTTTTTGGGTAGTTGGACGCCAGCTTTGATTGGTTCACATTCAACTGAGGGGCAGTAATCGCATGCTTGTAGTGCAGTCGTGCGTGTTGCAAAATCCAATATCTGCCGGGTTCTTTCTTTTTGAGGGATATCTGCGGTTAAGTCTATGTAATCACTTTGAAAACTAGGTATCAATCCAAGGTATTCTGCATGATTAGAAAAAGAGCAACGATGAGCTTTTCCATTCATTATCTGAACACATAACAAGGTGCCACTAATACATTCTCTATAAAGCTCATCATTTACATGCTGAGGGCGTTTACGTTCATAAATAGGTGTGAGTTTATTCCACGATGTGTTGTCGTACTTATAGTAATCAAAATAAATGTTATTTTTCTCTAACTCTGTAGAGATCTCATTGATTTTATTAGATGGTTCACCATAGTCTGAGATTAAGACAGTACACCCGTGAAGAGAAATTTGATCAATTTTGTTTTGAGGAGGGACAATAGTTCCGTTGGTAACGAAATCAATAAACAACAAGTTAGGGATTTTTGAGACTTCTTCTATAAGCTGATTTAGTTTTGGATATAAGAATGGCTCCCCTCCTTGAAGGGCAATATGATGAACAACATCAAATGCTTCACAGTAATTTCTAATATCTTGAACTATTCGTTCCATCTCAATTGATTGTGGGTCTTTGTAATCAGGAACAAAAGCTCCACAACCATTACATTCTAGCGTACATTTTTGTGTCAGTACATAAGACAGCGTTGGTGAGAGGTTATAGTCGCTTTTATCTGAGTTGAAATATGTAGCAAGTGTCTCACTGAATTTATCAAAATCGCATGCTCTATGAGCAACCTGAGAGAAGTAATACAATAAAAAGGCAGGGGCGAGTGCATGGACATTCTGAAAGCCTCTGCGATTAAAAGTTGATTCTACTTCTGTTGTTGTTTGTGGGTTTAAGGTACCAAGGAGAATGGTTGAGTTTTTATAGTCATTTTCGGCCTGTTCCATAGAGATGACTGGAATGCCATAATAACCTTGGCTTTGTTTTACTTTATTATTGTCAATAAAGGCAGTCAGAGGAAGATTTAGAGATTTCAGGACTTGTCGAAGATACCATCCTCCTCTGCTCGCTCCGAATATAAGAACTTTCCCATCTTTTTGCTGAACGTCTTGAATAAAAGACTCTATATCATTGTGATATTGCTTTCTTTGAGACATCAAAGTCATCTTTTTTAACCTTTATTGGAGCTGTCTATTTTTATGCTAGGGGTTTTTGGCCTGTTTCTTCAATAATACGTTTATTCTTTCCTGAAAGTTGTATGGCTGGGGGAACGACCACAAACTCATCTGGGTCACAATATTTGCATACTCCAAGAGCTGTATCTTTTTTTAGGTACTCTCGAACCCCTTCAATATTGGGGCTTCCATCTTTAAGCCTCAAGGGGACAAAATCTGTGTCTTTTTGTAGGGGGACTAAATTTTGTTTTCCGCCATGTGCTGCAAGTGAGCAACGGTAGAGGTCCCCTTCAAGGATGTGTGCACAGATTTTTGTCGATATGCATTTTTTGTAGACTTGATCGTCTTGTTCAAGAGAGCGTTTGAAATCTTTGATTTCAGTTCGGTGCCATTTCGTATCGTCAAAAACAAAATTGATATCACAATATAAATCATTTTGTGCAGCGAGATTAAAAATGGCCTCCTGTTTCTTTGAAAGAGACTGATAGTCACTTTGATGAAAATCAGCACCCGCTTTTTTTAGTTTTTCCCAGTTTTCAGGGGAAGGTAATAAAGTGCCATTTGTATAAACGTTGATAAATACAAGATTTGGAATTTGCGATAGTTTTAGGCAAATTTCCCCAATATCTTGGTTTAGGAGAGATTCCCCCCCCTGAAGGCTGATTTCTGGGACAAGATCAAAACACTCGCAGAAGGCTGCAATGTCATCGTAAATTTGATTTGGAGTGTAATTCTGGGGAGACTCGTACAAGGGGATATATTGAGAACAGTCCATGCATTTTAGATTGCATTTTGTTGTAATATTTCCAGTAGTGTAGGGAGAGACAAACAGGTTTTCTTTCACCTCTCCGTATTGATAGCCTTGACAGTCATAATATTCGCGTAATTTTTCAATTGTTTGTGCGAACTCCAGCGATGAAACATTTCTATTTATAATGTTGGTAAAATAATGATGTATGTAGCTATAAGGATCATGCTCAATCACATTAAAGCCTTGCTTCTTTAGGTTTTGAGAAACCGTTTCGCGCGACGTTGAATTAAAGATAGCTACAAGAATTTTGGCATCTTTAGCCCATTCTTCTTTTAACAGTTCTGGTTGTGAAATAACTTTAATACCATGATAATGTGAAAAATCATCACTCGCACGTTGGTCGCAAAAGTATGTTGTTTCAATCTGGTTCTTTTCTAGGCTTTTCCATATATACCACCCCATTTTAGAAGCACCATATATGACAATGGGTGTTTCCGTACATTTTAGTTCAGTTATATTTTTCTGGAATATTTGTTCGTATTTTAGCATTTTGTGATGAGACTCAGAGTTTGTGATCAAGTGTTAAACTTTTTTATCATTTCCAACTTGATTTGATTAATCAATTACATTTTGGATCTTGGTTGGTTTTGTTTTAGAAAAGGGCTTTGCATCCTTTCCTTCGGTGATAAACTCCCTGCTATGAATGATCAGATTACATACGTTAGTATTATCATTCCCATGCATAATGCTTCTCAAACCCTTGAAATCTGCCTGCGGAGTGTTCAACAACAGAGTTTCCAAAACTTGGAGGTGTTGTTAGTCGATGACGGCTCAAGCGACAATACGCTAGAGATTGCAAGGCACTTGATCCATAAGGACGAGCGTTTCGTACTTTTATCGCTGCCTCATAACCTAGGGCCTGGAGCCGCGCGTAATTTAGCACTTTCTCAAGCTAAAGGTGAATTTGTTTTTTTCATGGATGCGGATGATCATCTTCCTCAAGATGCGATTGAAACCCTTGTTAGATTTGCAAAGAAACATCATTTAGATTTTGTTTCCGCACCACATATCCAAGACCGAGGAATGCAAGGGCAGCATTTAAAGGATGGGAAAATAACCGAAGACACGATTTTTACTCAGGAAAATCTTCTAAGTTATATCCATAATTATACGCGGCTTCCGTATGTTTATACGGCTTTTGTCCATTGTTGGGGAAAGCTTTATCGTAATGAATTGATTCAACAGCATAGTTTACGTTTCGATGAAAGTTTGACGCAAATGGAGGATGTGCATTTCAATTTTCATATCCTTAGCTGTTGCCATCAGGTTGGCTATCAATTCCAGCCAACATATTATCATCACATTGCTGAACAAAGTACCTCTCTCAGTACAAAAATGGGGCAGGAAGACCAACCTGCTCTTAAGATGGAAAGGGCCTTAAGCAGCCTTCGCGACTTCGCCCAAGAGATAGACCCTCAACAAGAAAAACTATCTCGCCAACAGCTTCATCACCTTTATATCAGTATGGTGGTTATTTCTATTTTGCGCTTGTGTCGGGAATTTATAAAAACACCCTCTTGGCAGTTTTATAGCCGCATTCAATATTGGGTATCCTCAGAACAAGTACGCCAACAAAGAGCCGATTATATGCCTCAGGTCGGTGAAAGTCGTCTCTTGGGGTGGTGTTTGCGACATGGTTTTACGCCAGGTGTATTTATCATTGGTATTTTACGCATATTAAAATTACACTGAAATAGTAAAAAGATCGGCTTTGGAAAAATGAAACAATCACTTACACGCCCCCCCCATGATTTAGAGGGGTTCAAAGATTATATTGCAACACATCAATCTTCCATCATGATCTTCGGTGCTGATATCGCCGGAAAAGTAGTTGGTGAGATACTTAAAAAGCAGGGGCTGAGCGTCAGTGCTTATCTGGATAATAATGCCAATAAATGTGACACAACATTATCTGGCGTTGAAGTGAAACACGCCTCCTGCCTCAATGAGACGACACGTGATACGGTTATCTTGATAGCCTCAACCTATATCTCTGATATTATTCATCAAATAGAAGGTCTTGGTTTTTATAACTGGGTGCCAATCTCAGGTTTTCTTGAAGAGAAGAAAGATGAAAACTTTGAAGACTATCTGGAGGGAGAGCTGGCCTTAAATCACGTCGGTGGTGAGTTTACCGATGATTTCGCTAAATTCGTCATCTCCAATATGGTCAATTCTCAAAAAAAATATCTTGATCCTACTAAGCTCTATATCCGCAGTGTTGATTTAATCGTCACTGAAAAATGTTCTCTTAAATGTAAAGATTGTTCCAATCTTATGCAGTATTATGATCGGCCCGTTAATATGGATGCCAATGAACTGCTCAAAGACCTGCAAGATCTGTGTCATGTTGCTGATGAAATCAATGAAATTCGTATCATTGGTGGTGAACCATTTATGAACAAGCAGGCTTATGAGGTGATTAAACAGGCTGCTAGTTACCCTCAAGTCAATAAAGTTGTCGTTTATACAAATGGGACGATTTGTCCAAAAGATGAACAGCTTTTAGAAATTGCCAATAATAAAACTTTTATCTTTATCACCACTTACGGTGCCCTTTCGCGAAATGGAGAAAAATTGGCTGCTACACTGGAAAGATTGAACATCCAGCATAATATTCAAGCGGCTTATGGATGGACAGATTGTGCTGACATTGGAGGGCATGAGCGTAGTGAAGAGGAAAATATCGAGATTTTCCGACATTGTTGTGCCAAACATTTTACAACTTTGACCGATGGACGCATGTTCAGGTGTCCTTTTTCTGCAAATGTGGAACGTTTACAAGCCATACCAGAAGCTCCAGATGACTATGTGAATATTCGTGGTGCCCATGAAGGGGGGCATGACCTTGATCAACTGAAACAACATTTACGTTGGTTCTTAAGAGAGAAACCTTATATCGAGGCATGTAATAGCTGCAATGGACGTACCTATGGCGACCCGGAAATTACACCGGGCATTCAAACAGAAAAAATCTTATCTTATCAAAAATATGAACGCCCTTAAAACAAGATATAGTGATTTAACCAGAGGCTTTTCTTAGGGGATAATCTATTATAATGATTTGATTATCTCCTTTATAATCAAATCATTATGGATGATACAGCGGACTTTAAAATAAATTGGTAATATAATGTCTTACAATCCACTTCTTTCAATCGCCATACCGACCTATAACCGGGCCAATCATTTAGACTTTTATTTTGAAACTCATATCGAAAGTTTCAAAAAGCATAATATTGCTATTTTTATTTCAGATAATCCGTCAGGCGACCATGCAAGTGAGGTAATTGCAAAATGGCAGGGGGAGTATGAAAATATATTCTCAACCAAACTTGATACTATGGTTGATACGGATACCAATCACGAATATGTAATCAAACTCCCTGATACAGAATATATTTGGATTTGTGCAGATAGCTACGAACTTCCGGATGCGACAATTACTCAAGTTTTAGAGTGTCTGGAGAATGCACCGGAGAAATATGACAGCCTGCATATTAATCTTGTGAACAGAATTAAAGACCTCCCTGAAAAAACCTATACAGACCATAATGAGTTTCTGTCAGAAATAGGTTGGTCTATTAGTTGTAATACAACTAATATCATCAGCCGGGATATGGCTGACAATGGTCCTTACGGGGTTGCAAATGGCTCGCTGTTTGTTGTTCCCGGTTTTATCTATCATTACCTGAGCAAACCAGATTTTAAAGCAAAATGGTTGCCTTCTGCCAGTGTATTTACGCTTAAATATCCTGGTCCGATTAAATTGGGACTTCGCTTTACTGCCTTTGACCTGATTTTTAAGCATTGGCCAGAGCTGATTAACAATTTACCTGATGTTTATTCTCAACAAAGTAAGGAAACATTGATTTTAAAACATACCCATCTGGTTGGCTGGTTGCATTGGCGACGTCTCTTGGGATTTTATGGTGATAATTATATTTCTGAGGAACAGCTAGAGAAATATAAAGAAGGTATTCGTACCTTGACCCCAAAATCGACCCAATTCTTCATTTATTTCTTTCGCAGGGTTCCTGCCCCTATATGTAAATTCTTTTCCGTTATTATTGAATGGAGTAGACGCCGTAATTATAGGATCCGAAAGAAACTTGGCCTGGAGACGAACTAACCATTTGTGATTTATATTGCTTAATATCAGGATATATCACTGATGAGTTTTTTAGAACCTTGTGTATTTAAAATTTGTTAGACTTATGCCCATAGTAGCCCTTGGCCAAGGGCTACTATGGGTGGAGTTTGCCGTTAGAGCCTTGAGGCTTAGACCTCGTTAGTCAGCAAGGTAACTCCACCTTCTTCATATCTCGAACAGTTGATTGGGACCTTGATCCCGGAGCACAAGAAGGAGAAAGAAGTATGGCACATTTCAATTATTTTGTCGGCATTGATGTTGGGAAATATGAATGCCTCGTTGCTTTTAGTCATTCCTCCAAAATTTTATCCATCCCCAACACAGCAATCGGATTGCAAGAGCTTATTGATGGCCTTGAGGAAATCAAATCCAATACGCTCATTGCCATGGAAGCCACGGGAGGCTATGAAGTGGCCTTCTGGAAAGTTCTTCACAAAGCGGGTTTTCATGTTCGTCAAGTCCCTCCCGCTCAAGTAAGATCTTTTGCCCGTTCCAAAGCTCAAATTGCAAAAACAGATCGCATTGATGCCAAAATCATTTGCCGTTTTATACAGGAAAACCCAAATTCAGGCCGTTCCCTTCCATCTGATAATGTATTGAGGCTCAATAGGTTAATGGCAAAACGTCATCAACTCATTAAAGTAAGGGCTGCATTAAAATGCCAATCTCGACAACAGCAGGAAGAAGACCTTGAAGAATTGGACAAGGCTCATATCCAGTTTCTAAATAACCAGATTTCCAATTTAAACGCTATGATCACAACGCTCATTCATGAGAATCATGACCTTGAAGAAAAGGATCGTATTTTGCAATCGATCCCCGGCGTTGGCCCTGTCCTCAGTGCAAGTTTTCTGGCCTTCCTTCCCGAACTTGGAACGGCCTCAGATAAACAAATTGCCTGTTTATGTGGTATCGCTCCTATCGCACGAGATAGCGGGAAATATAAAGGAAAGCGTTTTATGTCTGGCGGGCGAAAACAGGTTCGTGACGTTCTTTATCAAGCTGCATTAGTCGCTTCATGGCATAACCCGAAGATAAAAACCTTCTTTGCACGCCTTAAGTCTGCTGGAAAACCGCATAAAGTTTGCGTTATTGCAGCAGCTCGAAAGCTGGCAACAATTGCAAACGCCATGGTGCTTCAGAAATCAGAGTGGCAAACTGATTAATACTTTTGCTGACCCTAGGTGTTTAGTCCTATAGTGTGGTGGAATAATTTATACTGATCTATCAGCAGGTGGACCCGTTCCCTAAAACTGGAGAGCATCTTCTGTTAAAATGAGATTTACAGGAGGAATAAAGTCGCTCACTTCTCTTCATAGCCCAAAGGCGACAATTGCCAGATTGCTCGGGTGATTCAGGTTTTCATCACTTCGTTCTTTCTGAAATCACCACGAGGAATTCTGTATCACCGGATTTCACGATCACTTCAAGAGGGAGGCCTTGGTTGGGAACGGATGTGGCTTCGAATTTGCGGCTTGCGGGATCGTATTTTAGCCAAGCAGGTAAAGCACCGCCATCTGCGCGTAAAACAGTTGCAGTTTCATGATTTACGTTTTTTACGACTTTTTCAGGCAGGGCAAAGCTAAAGCCTGTGCCTTTAGCGGCTGTATTCTTTGGCAGCGTTACCGTTACAATACCAGCCTGATTGGTTTCCACATTATCGCGTGCCTGTTCCAGCGAAATTGTAATGCCGCCTGTTCCAACTGTTTGGGCTGCACTTTCAGCACCTTCGCCCGCGTTTACTGTTGTTTGCGCTCCCGGCGTTGCGAGGACTTCGATATTCATGGCGCTTTGAGGAGACGTGTTTGCCAAACCAGTGTTTGTTTGTGAAGTATTGGTATTTGTTGCTGGTGTTGAAGGCGTAACAGTCGGTGGTGTGACAACGGGCTGCGCGCTAACCGTCAACGTACCTGTACCATAGGCCAGAGTATAACCAAATTGATCAGCGGCCCCTGCTGCTGTCATGCTATGCGTCCCCTCAGCGTAATTGCCGTTGCTGTCTAGGGAACTGCCAACCGTCACTGTTGGCTGTGTGCTCAGGGCTTGTGCCGCTGTATCCCCGTTTACGCCCCCTAAGTCCACCGCCAAAGACGGGCTATTACCATAAATGATTGTCTCATCACTGGGTCGGATGGTTGCTGTTGGTTGTTCACGATAAACCGCATAAGTGCCCGTTGCACCAATCGCCTTGGTGAAATTGGTTGCGACTTCGTCAGAATTATAGCGGAAGTTCCCGCTGCCAGAGCCAATCAGACTGGTTAGACCGGAGCTTCCGGAAACACTTCCGGTATACAGAATAGCATTGCCTGTTGTTGCCGAAATAGTCGGACTACCGGAAACAATAATGTTGCCACCTGTTGACGTCCCTGCTGCCGTATCCTTACCAGCATTCAATACAGTCGTAGAACCGGATACATTTTGTGAAACAGTCAAGTTGCCAGTTTTGGTTTCAATCGTTGTGGTGCCTGATGCGCTCATACCATTTGTTGAATCGACAGTACCGATTTCCACATCATCTGCGTCTGTGAAGGCAACGGAATCAAGACCACTGCCGGCAATGGTGTTCACGTCATTTGAAGCATGATCAAAGGTGACGGCCCCATCTAATAAGGCAAGCTTGTCCGCAATCAGATAACCACTTGCCCCATCTGAAACCGTACCGGAACCATCCAGCGTGATTGTGCTGTTGGTAGCGGTCATAGGGTTATTAATGGTGAGGTCGCCACCATAAAGGGCGATATCGCCGCTAACCGTTTCGCTTTTGGTCATGGTAATATTTGCTGTATTACCTGATTTGCCAATGGTTAGGCCAGAAAGCGTCGCACCACCCGTTGAATTGACGTTCAACAGTGTGTCGTTCCATGTAATCGCGTTGGTGAAACTGGTATTGTATGGTGCCAGAGTCAGTTCACCACTGGTTCTGACACGTCCTGTCCAGTTGTTGTTAGTTAGATTATCTTCATTAAAGATAATATTACTACTGGAAGCCCCAACGTTTACGTCAATTACCCCAGGGTTATTTGTCAAACCGTCATTACCTGCACCGCTTAATGTACCGCTGCCGAAGTTACTGTATTGAACAAAACCGTCCGCACCACTTTGCGTTCCATTGACAGTGATCGTTCCGGTATTGGCCAAAATGTTATAAATATAAATCCTGAAATCTAGGGGACTGGTGCCGCTACCAGAACCGGTCACAGTAATATTACCGCCATTTGTGGCTTCCAAAGTTCCCCAGTTGGTACTATGACCGTTTAACGAGACACCATGGTTAAAACCGCTTGCCCCACTGGCTGTACCTGAGATGTTAATGTTACCACTTCCGGTACGAAGATGCGTACTCACATTTGAAATCGTACGAGAACCGATCAGAACTCCCCGGGTATCTGTTTTACCAGTCGCTTCCCCTGTCACGGAGATGTTACCGGCGGCCCCTGCATCAAATGCAATACCATCTTGCGCGTATACACCGAAAATACGTGAGCTTGAGCTATCTGTCGCTTTACCATTCAGGCTGATATCTCCACCGCCTGAATAGAATGTAATATTTGTATCATGAACGGCGCTATCGCTACCGGTATCATCGGGATAGCTGCCGTCGGTTGTCCCAAGTGTAATACCTGCAACGGCTGCGTCAGCACCATTAGATTGCAAGGCAAATCCGGTTGGCGTACTCGTGCCTGCCGTGCCACCGCCAAGGGTGATGGTCCCGCCGCCAGATGCGGTACTGGTATTGGAGGCATTGCGGTCACTAATGGTTCGGCTATCTAACGTGACATTGTCAAGAATATAGATATAACCGCCATTCCCATCTGTATCTGACCAAAGCGTAATGTTTCCGCCGTTTGTTGCAATGGTATTTCCGTCATTCACTGTAATGTTATTGTGGGCCTTAAGTGTCAGGTTGGCATTGCCTGTCGTTGACGTTACCTGAATGCTGGTGTCAACGGTAATGTTACCGTCTTCAGTACCGCCAGAACCAGTTTGGACGGTCACATCCGTTCCGTTATTCAGCTGGGTTAAAATATCGTCACGATCAATCACGCTGCTGTCTGTCTGAGCGACATAGCCTGGCAGGCTTGATGATCCAGCCGTTGTCGTGCCGCCATTGTTAATGGTGATATTGTTCGGATCAAGCAGCCATTGACCGTTTGTCCCTCGTGTCGCACTCGCATTTACAGAAATACCTGCCACATCCAGCTTGGCACCAGATGTTTCGATACGACCGCCATCACCACCGCTCACACCACCTTTGGCTTCAAGTATGCCATGTGCCGCGGTGACAGAGGTTACATTACTTACATCAGACCATAAGACAACTGTACCGCCATCGCCGTTATCTGTTGCATTGGCTTTTATAGCCGCTTCTGTTTCCATGGTAACTGTGGTGGCTTGTGTCATATCACCACTGCCTTGCCATTCCCCACCGACATAGATTTCGCCGCCACCTAAGGCACCGGATGCATCAATAGTACTGTTGCTTGCCAAAGTGATATGATCACCACCCAGAACAATTTTACCGCCTTTACTTGTCAGGCTGGTTGCTTCCAACGAACCACTGTTCTTAATCGCCCCACCTTGGAGACTATTGGCTGCATGGGCGGACAGAATAATAAGGCCATCGGGGGCGAGAACCGCTTGTCTATTTTCCACCAATGTTTCAATCTGGCTTGGTGTGGCAGTGATACCCGTAAGGCTGCCATCTGTGCCAAGATCAAGTGTAATTGCTTCGCCTGAAGCAAGTGCAACCGTGCCCGCTTTAGCAATGATGACGCCTTCATTTCGAACTTCAGATGCCAAAAGCGCAATGTAGCCAGCAATTCCAGTGGTAGACAGATTGCCTTCGTTAATGACAGAACCTGTCGCACCATCCCTTGAAAAAGTGGTTGCACCGTTCATGAAGTCATCTGTATTCATGCTGTGTGTTGTGGCGACTAGCGCTCCGACATCCACACTGGCCTTTGGGGAAAAATAAACACCGTTTGGATTTGTCAGAAAGACCTGACCTGTTGCTGTGATCTGACCGAAAATCTGGCTAGGGTTGCTGTCTAACACGCGGTTCAAGGTCACGCTGCTTGCGGATGGCTGGTTAAAGTTAACCCTTGCATTAGAACCGACATTGAAGGTGTTCCAATCAATTGCAGCACGCCCTGTCGTCTGGTTGATGTTCATTGTGTTGCCGGAAGACTGAATTGTCGCCTGTCCCCCAACCACATTCCCCCCTGTGGGAAGTTGATTAACATCAGGTGCCGCCACAGCCATATCGGCACACAACAGCATAACCGCTGCACTCGCTACAACGACAGCCCCGCCTTTAACCCGAGTATTTTCCGGTACGGGCACCCACATTTGGGAGGCTGCTTTCCAGACTAAACCATAAGCATTATTCATTGGATGATCCTCCCTCTCTTAAAACGGTACTTTTAGGGCAAGCCAGAAACGGTGTACTTTTTTGGAACCGTCTTGGTCATAGCCGCTGGATGTCGGATTAGGGTTACTTCCAATGCGTCGTGCATAGGTCGCTACAAGGTTTGCGTTGCCTGGACCTACCCAGCTTGCCGAAACACCTGCACCTTTGAGATTGAAGTTATTCGGGGCTGCTGGTGATGTGATGGAATTATCTTCATTAACAATCACACGCCCCCAGTCATAGAATCCCGTCAAAACCAAATCCTTATTCCAGCGATAACGAAGCTCGGCATTGATCATATGACCTTCGCTGCCTCCCCCTTCATTGGCAGGATAAGCCCGCACGCCATTTGCGCCACCGAGATAGAATTTCTCGGCAGAATCAAGGTTTTTACCAGCAAACTGTCCGGAAAGGCTGGTAAATACGGATAAATCTTCAACAAGAGCCTGCTGTCTTGAAAGGGAATAGCGAAGCTTGGTAAAGCGACCATCGAGTTCAGAATTTTCATTTGAATCCACAACACCGAGATCAAGATCACCATGGGTCAAGGTCAGGCTTGCCATATTGGCTCCACCGCCGCCAAATCTATCAAACAGATTACCTGTGACATTTACATAGAGATTATCAATACCATATTCGCTATTTACAGAGCTTAGCGAGCTATTGCGATAGGCTTTACGTTCAAACCCACCACTGACATACAGGTTACGTTTACCTGAACGTATAATCGGATATTCCAGATTAGCCCCAAATGACTTGGAATGACCATTGAGGTCAAGTGACGCAAACTCCGGTGTAATGACATTGTAGCTCAGGTACGAGCTATTGGCCCCAACCCTTAAACCATCATCACCAATTGGTAGGCTGTATCCCAAACGCCCGTACTTTGTTCCTCTGCTAAGGATTACATCACTGGTGATGAGGTCGCCAATGCCTGCGGGACTATTGACAAAGACATTCATGGTACCACGTTCTTTGCCCGTGGTTCTTGACCCGGTGTTATCCAGCCCCAACGTGCCGTTGACTAAAGGCTCATCGGCAATTTTCAGAACCAGATCGGTCTCTGCCTGATTTGCACCAGGTTTCAGGTTTCCCGAGACTGAAACGCCGGGGAAATCATCCAGTAACAACAAACGGCGATCCAATGCACGTGCATTGAAAATCTTGCCCTTTGTCTGATCTTTTTCAACAACGGATTTTATACGTTCTTCTGAATAACGTTTAGGTTCACCATCAAGGTACACTTTACCAAAGACAGCCTCAACGATCTCAATCGTCACCACACCATCCGCAATTTCCTGATGCGGTAGATAGGCTTTTACCAACCAGCCAGCTTCACGATAGGTTTCGCCAACCGCTGCAGCAGCAGCTTGAAGCCCTGCAAAATCAATGGGCTTTCCAAGATAGTCTTCAACCGCAATTGTGAGCAGGTTATCATCAAGTTCGTTATTACCAACAAAGCGGAACTTGGAAACCGTAAAAGTCAGGCCACCACTTGATTTCATCTCAGGGGGCAACGGGGCCAATGATGGGGATTGATCAGGCAATGTCGGGGCTTTGCGTTTTTCAAGTTGCTGCTGAATAACGCCTGAATCAGGTGTTGTCTGGGCATAAACAGGAACCGAGAAGGCGAAACCTAAACACAAGCCTGAGGTCAACAACGCAGTATTACGGCGTTTTTTGTGCGTTACGCCACAATTACTCAAACAGTTCGACATTATAAATTTTATCCCTGATCACCATACAGATTTGCTCTCTTGCCTTTTGAGACAGCACCGGAATATAGCAAAGGGAATTTCAAAAACCTCACGCTGGATAACGCAGGCTAACGAAACCTAACAACAGCAGTTAAATTGAGAGAAAACTTATATTAAAACAATCAGAGTTTAAATAATCTGGATATCCATACAAAGGCGATAACCAACCCCTCTTTCCGCCTTGATCACGTCTGAGGAAATACCGACATTATGGAATTTTTTGCGCAAGCGGGTCAGACGCATTTGCAAACTACTGAGCGTCATACCTTCACTTTCCTGTCCGAATTGTTCCATTATTTGCCACTGCTCCAGCAAGTGGTTTTCTGCAAGGGTTAAAGCGGATAAAACGCGGACTTCCGCCAAGGTGAGAGGAATAACACCAGAAGGTGTGGCGATTTCCTGTGTCCTTGCATTCAAGTTCAAAACCTGTTGATCTGAATGACGTCGCCCCAAACGTGAACATAACACAGCGATCAGTTCTGCAGGATCAACGGGTTTAGAGAGGTAAACATCCGCACCAGCCTCATACCCTATAACACGTTGATTAAGCTCTGAACGTGCAGTCGTGACAATGATATTGGCATTGGGTTCAGCTCGCCTCAATCGTTTAACCAGACTGATCCCGTCTTCACCGGGAAGATTCAAATCAATGATATAAGCCTCTGCTGTATGGGTGCCTGGCGTATCATCAATATCTTCAGCACATTCAAGTGCAATGACCTGAAAGCCTTCACTTTCAAGAATGCCGGATAAAGCATTTCTCAGGTTTTCATGGTCTTCAATTAAAACAATAGCCATTTTTCATCAAAATTTATAAGTAGATTATTGGTGCTGAATGTATCACGCCTCACAGGTGTTAGCTAACGTAGCCTAACATATATATTAGATGTCCCTGAAATTTCGAGGGATGGAAAGATAAAAGACAGCTTTATCTTGCGTCGGCTGGTATTGAATGTTCGCCTCCAATAAGCTTGCAAACCCCTTTACCAGATACAAGCCAAGACCAGATCCCGTTACCCGATGGGCGTGATTTCCACGGTGATATTTATCAAATAATTTTTGCGGATCAGGCTTATTTTTTTCATCAACATAATTCGCTATCGTTAAAATCAATGTGTTTTGATCACTATTATCACGTAAATCAATTTCAATGGGCTTGTCAGGCACGCCATATTTGACAGCATTTTCAATCAGGTTTGAAAGGATGACTTTTAAAAGGGAGGGATCAGATTGAATCTCAGCCGAAGCCGTCTTTGATATTTTTGCACGACCTTGCACATGTTGTTTTTCAATCAAGTCTTCTAACATTTTATCCAGAGAGCATTGTGAAATACTAAGTTCCAGAGCATTTGCCTCAAATCTTTCTGCCATCTGACTGGTTGAAACGACTTCATCAATCTCAGTGATTGACGCATTTGCCATTTCAATCATTTCCGGCGTAATCTTTTTATTCGCCAAGAGAACTCGTATCACAGCCAAAGGCGTTTTCAGCTCGTGGGCGAGCATGGAAAGAAAACGCGATGTTTCTTCGCGTTTATGTTTCTCATCAGTCACCATTTGATTGAGTTTGCGGTTAAGGAGTCTTGTTTTATAATAAAAATATATAAAAACAGTGATGATCAAAATCCCTACACTCAGGACTAACAAAATAGGCCCATAATTCGGTTTCTTTTCAACCTTTATGGTATACCACTTTTGTAAAATTGCATCCCTTTCCGCTACAGAAATCGTATCTATTGTTTTCTGCATTATAGATAACAAAATGTCGTCGTCATTACGTACAGCAACTGAGCCGCCTAGCTTAAGGTCTATTCTTCCAGCTATTTTTAGATCGCCTATTTGGTACTTTTGCAAGGCATATACTATGGCAGGTAAAGCATCTATGTATCCATATACTTCCCCTTGTCTGACGGCATCAAGTCCCTTTTCAATATTGCTAAACTCAATTAATTCAAGGTGAGGATGTTTTTCTTTCAAGGCTTCCATTACAGCAGAACCACTCGAAAAACCGACCTTGTTATTATTCCTTTTTTGAATGCCATCGATAAAACTGACATTTAACCCTGTCACTTCAACAAAAGGCACTAACAAATAAGAAGTGGTGAAATTCAAATACTTTTTTCTATCTGGCGTACTCCTTGCTAGTGAAAGAATGTCACACTTTCTTTCTTTAACAAAATTGAGGGATTCATTCCAATCAGAGGTACTAACAACTTCAAATTTGATATTAAGACGGCGCTGAAAAACTTCAAAAAAGTCAGCAGAGATACCTACATATTCATTGTTTTTGTCAATTTCTTCAAAAGGCATCCAATCTGGGTCAACACAGATGGGAATCCTGTCTTTCAATTTTAAGTATTCTTTTTCTTCAGGTGTCAGGGCGAAGCCGTCATCAGCGGCAGCGTAAAACGAAAAAAACGAAAAGAGAGCCAGTACGACAAGGCGTAGGATTTCATGTTTTATGCGGGTGTATGTCTGTATTAACATGTAAAAATTAGATACTCATTCGAAAGGGGCTTTTTTTTTAAGGTATGGTTTAAAATGAACCCGCTGCACTAATGTGAAAAGGGGGGGTAAAAATTTCATGAGTAATTAATACGGATTCGGGATAAGGATTTTATTAAGTTAATGATTCACAAAGATAAGGTGATGGGAGTAGGCTATTAATCACCACAAAAAACGGCCTACAATGGAGGTGCCCGTGGTTCCTATCGAAGAGATTTTCTGTGAGGTTGACGATTCCTGCAAGCGTTTCTTTCCCGCTTTTGAACGCGGTCTTCTTCCTAAAGAAGGAAGCAAACGTCTACGACCCAGCCGTATGAATGCTAGCAAAATCATGATGATCCCTGCGGTTTTACCTTCTTTCGGACAGATGGCTCCAAAGATATAGGCTGAACGGTTTCGCAAATCCTGTATGGTTTCTGGACGTGTGCCCCGCTTGGCCCATCTTCGGGTTTGCTTGTTCTTTTACCACTTCGCCCTCGAATTTTTTTTGAAAGCCTCATTGGCCTCTTCATTGCGTTGACGGTGGCAAGGACGTGCCGACAATTTGCGATATCCCATCTTGTTCAATATACGGCCTAACGAGGAAGGTCGATATGGAGATGCGATATTCTTCCCAAATCACACAATCGCCAGCGTACCACGTTATGGATCGCAGGTGTAGGGCCTTTTTCTACGATATCTGCAAGGGCGTCACGCTGTTCCTTATTGAGCAATGGCACTGGACCGCCTGACCATTTATCTTTCAGACCATTAGGCCGCTCTTTATTCAAACGCAAAATCCAGTCACGGATTATTTGCAAAGTCACACCTCCAACTTTGGAGGCATCGGTACGACTTCCGTCATCGTAGATAATCGCAAGGCTCAAGAGGTGACGGACCTGTGTTGCATTATTGGTTTGCTTGGCAAGATGGCGAAGAGCATCACCGTTGTAACCTGATCGCAAGGGAATTGGGGCACCCATAGAAAACTCCTATTCGTTTTCTATATTGAATCAGGGTTTAAGCGGTTTGGGAATCCCCTTTATGAGTCAAAACCTATAGGGCCTGGTATAAGCCAGCGTTACGGTATTAATCCCAAGACTGTTTGTAAGTGGAGAGCGCACGATACTGTAGAAGATGCAGCCATGGGGCCAAAGAACCCGTGGACTGCCCCGTTTAGGTGCTCCATGGCCTAAGTTTGTGTCGCCTTTACCCTATTGCCGTTTGATGATTGCCTGTATGCTTTGCAGGCCAGCCTTCCACATTTAACCCGGTCCTCTTTGCATCGCTATTTTCAGCGTCATGGCATTTCTCGCTTCCCCCTTGAAGGGGATGGAAAAACAAAGAAGAAATTCAAGAAATACCCGATAGGCTATTTCCACGTTGATATTGCCCGGGTGCGTACAGAAGAAGGAAAACTCTGTCTGTTCGTCGCCATAGATAGGACTTCAAAGTGGGTCTTTTGTGAACTACATGAACGTCAGAAATATGCCTTTCATCACATTTTTGATCGGTATGCGACGAATATGTTTGTAAAATCTGGACAAAGGAGCCGGAAAGATTCAAAGTTGACCCAACCCATCACACTCTGGGACTAAACAACTAAAATAATAGTAGTTATTTTTTATTGTAATTCAGACTTGTTAGTCCTTATATTAGACCTATTAGAACAAATAGATGAAAGTTGGAAATTGACGGATACACGTATTCTCTTTCTGTTACCGCCAAACATTACTTTTGAAGATTTTGTCTCTCCTCCAAACAATATCAGTACAATTCTGAAAAACGGTGGCAAAGAGCAGTTTGGTTCAGTGATTACCGATATACCCTTAGGGGTTTTATCGTTGAGTGCATATTTGAAGAAGTTTCATTCTGTAGAAAGTCGGGTTATTGATTTTAATGTCAGGCTTAATCAAGAAGCCTCCTTTACGTTTCAGAATTTTGCGAGTTATTTTAAGTCAGAAATTGGTCAATACGCTGATTTTGATCCCCATTATATCTGTATTTCTGCCCTTTTTACCCCAGCATATAACAGTATTTTAGAACTGGCGCAGGTTAGTAAAGAAATTTTCCCTAATGCGCTTGTTCTTGCAGGGGGGAACCTGCCAACATCCATGTATAAAGAAATCTTGACGGATACAAAATGTGTCGATGCTATTTGTTTTGGTGAAGGTGAAAAGCCTCTGAACGAGTTACTGCAAGCAGAAGATAAGCAGGGGTTTCTGAATGGGCATAGTTCGTGGATTACCCATACAAATATAGCTAATAAACAGACTCTATTTCAGCATGACTTTATTTATGATCTGGATGAAATTCCCTTTCTGGATTATGGAATTTTGGATTTGGAAGGCTATAAACTTAATTCGACTTTATCACGTTACAGTGTTAGCGATAAACTTAGTGACTCAATAGGTACTTCTGGGGAAGAAGAGACTAGTTTTCCAATTATGACGTCTCGTGGTTGTCCCTTTCGTTGCACATTCTGCGCGTCTCATGCTGCTCATGGTCGTAAAATGCGATATTACAGTTTGGAGCGGGTCACTGAAGATTTGAAACAATTAAAAGATCTTTTTGATGTCTCCGGCATCATTATTCAAGATGATCATTTCATGGGTGGTGATCAGCGACCATATGACATTGTCAGTCAAATCAAAACGTTTGATTTGAAAATGTTCTTCCAAAATGCTTTAGCGATTTATGCTCTTAAACCGGACTTTCTCAAGCTATTGAAAGAGGCTGGAGTTAGGGAGCTTGTTCTGCCGATTGAATCGGGGAGTGCTCGTGTTTTGAAAGAAGTTATGCGCAAGCCTCTGAAGTTGAAAATTGTTCAGGATGTAACCAAAAATTGCCGTGAAGCCGGAATTTATACGGATTGTAATATTATTCTCGGTATGCCAGGCGAAACTATGCAAGATATTGCCGACAGTCGCGAGTTTTTAAAGACCCTTTATGCAGACTGGTTTCGTGTTTTTGTTGCTATGCCCATTCCGGGGAGTGAGATGTATGAGGAATGTGAGATTAATGATTATTTTAAAATTACGCCTATGAAGGCAAATTATAAAAATGCCGTTATTGAAACTGAGTTCCTGACACCACAAGATGTGCAGTTCATGACCTATTATATGAATATTGAACTTAATTTTGTCTATAATGCCAATTTCCGTCTTGGGCACTATAATACAGCGTTAGAGAGTTTTCTTAATGTAATAAAAGTTAAGCCTGATCATGCTATTGCGCATTTTTATATTGGGCAATGTTATGAGAAATTGGGCAAAGCCTCACAAGCTGAAACACATTATAGTTTAGCGCGAGGATATACTCAGGAAACGGATTTTTGGGATGTGTTCATTAATGATTTTGAGATTCCAATCCATTAGAGCTTGTCATGTATAGGTAGTTTCATTCCATGTAAAAGTTGAGTGTTAACTCAATACTTTCTTAAAAGACTGAATGACATAATCCAGCATTTCTTCATTTAGGGCAGGTTGAACACCAATCCAGAAGGTATTGTTCATAATGGTGTCTGTATTGGTAAGCTCCCCACTGATGCGGTAGGTTTTCGCGGACATATAGGGCTGTTTGGTCAGGTTCCCGGCGAATAGAAGACGAGTACCTATCTTTCGTTCATCCAGAAAACGTAAAAGCTCTACCCGGCTGATTGGGGCATTGTCTTTCAATGTGATGGGGAAACCAAACCAGGAAGGGTCAGCGTTTTTTGTCGGTTCTGGTAAGATCAAAAATTCTTCCAGTGGCTTTAAACCTTCTTTTAGATAGGCAAAGTTCTTTTTGCGCAGGGTGATGAAACCCTCCAGGCGGTCCACCTGGGCTAAACCGCAGGCGGCCTGCATATCGCTGATTTTCAGGTTATAGCCGACATGGCTATAGATATATTTATGGTCATAGCCTTCGGGTAGCTCACCCAGTTGCCAGCAAAAACGCCTGCCACAGGAGTTATCTTTGCCTGGTGCGCAGAAACAATCGCGGCCCCAGTCACGGAAAGATTCAATGATCTTTTTCAGTTTCAGGCTGTCGGTATAAACGGCACCGCCTTCGCCCATGGTGATATGGTGGGCAGGATAGAAGCTGAGGGTTGCGATATCACCAAAGGTTCCGCATAAGCGAGGGACACCTGCTTCAATCGTTGTCTTCTTATCTTTTTGACGGGTGATGGTGGGGGTGTAGGTCGTGCCTAGCGCATCACATGTATCTTCAATGACCCATAAATCATATTTATCGGCCAAGGCCATAACCGTATCCAAATCAAACGGATTGCCCAACGTATGGGCCAGCATGATAGCGCGAGTTTTTGAAGTGATGGCTTCTTCGATTTTACTGGCATCAATATTGTAGGTTGGAATATCCACATCGACAAAAACGGGAACCAAACCATATTGCAGCAAAGGATTAACCGTTGTGGGAAAACCAGCAGCAACGGAGATGACTTCATCACCAGGTTTTAACGCACGTTCGCCGAGTTTTGGTGAGGTCAGGCTTGCCAAAGCCAGCAAGTTTGCTGAGGAGCCAGAGTTGGTGCTGAGCGCATGTTTAACTCCGAGAAAATCAGTGAGCCTTTGTTCAAAGGCATCGTTAAAACGCCCGGTGGTGAGCCAGCCATCAAGGGAGGCATCTACCATATTTTGCAACTCGCCTGTGCCAATAACTTTACCTGAGGGGGGGATCACAGTCTCACCACCTGCAAAAGTCTGGGGTTGGTATTGCAGGTTGGCATATTCGCTGACCAGTTCACGGATTTGAATGCGGATTTCGTCTTTTCTATTCTTAGAACTCATAACAATTTCTTTGTTAGTGTTGTGTGTATTCAATGATTTGCTGGCGGGTTACATCACGCATGTCTTTCTGAGAGTGATAGGCCCGTTGCCAGTCGATGATTTTTCCAAGACAAGTTTGCAGGTCCCATCTTGGGGCCCAGTCTAAATTCTTTTGGGCTTTGGAACAATCTAGTTTCAAATAATGGGCTTCATATGGGGTTTGGTTATCTGTTTCCACGTGATAGGCTGCACCTTTCCCCCACTGGTGGGTAAGTTCCTGAACAATCCATAAAACAGGCTTGGCATCTTCATTTGCGGGGCCAAAGTTCCAGCCCTGCCCATATTCCTCGGGCTGTTCGTATAGCGCTTGAGCCAGTTTTAGATACCCGCAGAGAGGTTCCAGCACATGCTGCCAGGGACGGATAGCCTTGGGGTTGCGGATAATGACCTCTTCGCCTTTTTCAATGGCGCGTAGAATATCTGGGACAAGACGGTCTTCGGCCCAATCGCCCCCGCCAATGACATTGCCTGCACGCGCACTAGCCAGTTTTAACCCATAAGAATTGCGATAGGCGGAGGTTATCAGCTCTGCACAGCCCTTGGAACTGCTATAGGGGTCATGCCCCCCCATAGGGTCGGTTTCTGTGAAAGGAACAGCCAGTTCCTGATTATCATAACATTTATCGGAGGTGACATTGACGACAGCTTGAACCGAAGGTGTTTGGCGTACGGCTTCCAACAGGTAGGTGAGACCCATCACGTTGGTTTCATAGGTTTCGATGGGATTGCTATAGGAATAACGCACTAAAGGCTGGGCGGCCATATGGATCACGATATCCGGTTGGGCATTTGTCATGGCCTCAAGCACGGCATCTTTATTGCGGATATCTGCAATGATCGAGGTCATGCCATCTGCCACATGGGCAATGTCAAACAAGCTGGGGTTTGTTGGTGGTGTCAAGGCAAAGCCGGTGACATGAGCCCCCAGGTCTTGCAGCCATAATGACAGCCAGCTACCTTTAAAGCCTGTATGTCCGGTCAGGAAAACGGACTTTCCATTCCAAAAAGTGCGATCCATTACCAGACTTTCCAGGGGGCTTTGCCGGATTTCCAAAGATCATGCAGATAGTTTTGATCACGCAGGGTATCCATCGGTTGCCAGAAGCCTTCGTGCTTATAAGCTGCAAGATTACCTTCTGCCGCCAGTGTATTTAGCGGATCAGATTCCCACGACATATCATCAGATGAGATATAATCCAGTACGTCAGGGGAAAGAACGAAGAAGCCCCCATTGATCATATTGCCATCGCCACGGGGTTTTTCCTGAAAGGCATTGATTTTATCCCCACCAATCTCCAGAGCACCAAAACGCCCTGGTGGGATGACGGCGGTTAAGGTGGCTTTGGCCCCTTGCTCTTTGTGGAAGTTAATACTTGCTGTGACATCAATATCAGCCACACCATCGCCATAGGTAAAGCAGAAACAGTCTTCATCTTTGACGAAATCGGCTACGCGTTTCAGTCGCCCGCCTGTCATCGTATGTTCCCCTGTATCAATCAGGGTAACTTTCCACGGTTCGGCATGTCGGTTGTGGACTTCCATTTCGTTATTGGACATATCAAAAGTCACGTCCGAAGTATGAAGGAAATAGTTGGCAAAATATTCCTTGATGATATAGCCCTTATAACCACAGCAAATGATAAAATCATTGATGCCATGGGCAGAATAAATTTTCATGATATGCCAAAGGATCGGCTTTGTGCCGATTTCCACCATAGGTTTTGGCTTTAGGTGGGTTTCTTCAGAAATTCGGGTGCCAAGTCCCCCGGCAAGAATGACCGCTTTCATCTGCTTTAATTCCCTTTTTGTTTTGGAATACAGTATAAAACCGTTTCCAGTAACATATCACCATATACTCGTAAGTACATCTCGTATTGAGTGTTCATTGAATGAATCATGAGAGGAAGTTCCCATAGGTCTGAAGGTTTATGATAAAGACAGATCGCTAAGACAGGGCTATAGGTTTGAATGGTTTTTTTTGCCCCTTTTAGGGCTTCGGCTTCGGCACCTTCGATATCCATTTTGATGTAATTGGGCCGTGTGTTGAAAAGGCATTCATCAATCGACGTTGCTAAGATAGACTGAGAGAGATCAACAGGGCCTTCTTGTGTGGTGATACAGCTTGAAGATGATTGATTGGCTGCAAAATTAAGAATTTCTGAACGAGACCAAACCCCCGTTGGGTACACAAAAACGTTTATGGCATCGTCACAACAGGTGTCCAGTTGTTCATGAAGGGCTTTTAAGTTCTTCTTATCCGGTTCAAAGCAGGCAATATAGTCGATTGCAGTGTTCGATTTTTGGCTGTGTGTGATCAGGGGGGGAATTGTGTCGCCAATAAAAGCCCCTGCATCCACAAAGCGCAAAGTTTTTAAACCCTCAAAAATAGGGACATCATCTGGAAAGTATTGTGCTTCTGTATCACGAAGAACATAGTCTTCTACCTTGAAGCTGGTCCTGAAACGAATGAGTTGGTCCAAGAGCTGTCTGCTTTTATCATCGACAAGCAAGGCCCTAAACTCGTTAAGCTTCTGTTGATTGACCCGGTCTTCTATATTTTCGCTGTACCACAGGCTATAGATTTTCAGAGCATGAATAATATCAGGGTATTTCAGGACTGTTTCTGTGTAGTCATAGACATTTTGAAATAGGTCAGTTTTGAGTTGCTCTTTAATTTTTTCACTAATCATACCAACGGAGACATATATTTCAGCTTCTTTGTTGTTGACCGCCTCAGGGCGTTGCACAGGCAAGTCGTTATAGCTTTCTCGTGTTGAAAAACTATCAATAAAGCCCGAAACAGGAAGGCCAAGTTTTTGAAAGACCTTGAGGAAAGCTTGACCCTGGATACCTGCACCAAAGATATAACGTTCTGTCATCTTATTCTCCTGTCCCATACATCATCATACGCAACACATCCGTCCAGCCGTCGTTCAGCTCGTTATATTCTTTGCGCAGTTCCCGTTTGGATAGTTTACCAGAGGCTGTCAGGGGGAAGTTTTCAACGAAGAAATATTTCAATGGGCGCTGGAATGGGGCAAGCTCTTTGTTGGCAAGTTTGCGTAAATTACGTTCAAGTTTTTTATTGTTCTCACTGATACAAACAGCAACAACGACTTCGCCCAGCAGGTCATCATCTACACCGATCACCGCTGTTTCACGAATGCCGTCGCAGCTGGCCAGAACAGCTTCGATATCTTTGGGATAGATATTAATCCCACCGGAAATGATGATGTCTTTTTTACGCCCGACATAGGTGAGAAAGCCGTCTTCATCCATAAAGCCAAGATCACCTGTGCGGAAAAAGTCACCCGCGTAAGAAGCTTTGGTGAGGTCTGGGCGTTTGTAATAACAACTAAAAGCGAGAGGGGAGCGAACGGTGATTTCTCCCACCTCGCTTTGCTGTACTTCTTCAAGCTCATCATCAAGCAGACGAATATCTACATCCGGGCAGTTTTTCCCTACACTACTGAATTTTTCCTTGGCATCGCGTGGGAATAAATTGGTGGCACAGGCCACTTCGGTCGCACCGTAGATTTCATGAAAGTCACAACCGATTTGTTGAAAGAGCTGGTCCTTGAAATGACTGTCAATGGGGGCCGATGAGGTCACAATGGTTTTGAGTGATCTCACTTGGGCAGCATTGTCCAGCAGCTTGTCTTTTAAGGCATAGAGGTGAGAGGACACACTGGTTGTGTAAGTCACTCCATGACGTTTGACCAGATTAAGCCAGTCTGTGGGCGTGAAGCTTTTCATATGAACCAGCGTACAGCCCAGCAACAAAGGCGTGTAGACCAGCCTCAACCCCATGGAATGAAAGAAGGGGGAGGCGCAGAGTACCACATCGTCGGCGGTGAGTTTATAGAGATCCCACGCCTGCTGCTGACGGTTGAGCTTCACTTCTTGAGAAATGACAATCGGTTTGGGATCGCCTGTTGAACCAGAAGACAGGACAATTAAAAAGGCATCACTGTCCGGCCATATGTGGTCAGAACGATTCTGTTGTGACCAAAGCTCATCAGTCGAAATAAAACGAATATCCGGCGCATCGCATTTTTCAATGGTTGTGGCAAATTCCGGCTCAT
Organism: Terasakiella sp. SH-1; assembly: GCF_004564135.1. NCBI lineage: Bacteria > Pseudomonadati > Pseudomonadota > Alphaproteobacteria > Rhodospirillales > Terasakiellaceae > Terasakiella > Terasakiella sp. SH-1. Next base: position 579,101 of record NZ_CP038255.1, read on the forward strand.
AGATCACCAAAGTGACTTCACACAATCGCCAGCCTGTGACTAGTTGTTCAGCGGTCAGATGTGTATTACTTGGAATACAGATGCCGTTGATTTGTGCCAGTGACAGTGACAAGGTGGCATTATGCAGGGCCTGTTCGCACAGCAGGCCGACCTGAGGTTTTTGGTCATCATGTAGGGCGGAAATACGTTTTGCCCAGTGATCCACCCTTTGGGCCAAATCGCCATAGCTATAGCTTTCCCCTTCACTGATCAGTGCGGTTTTTTTGCGATAGTGTGTTGCGACTTGGGAAAAGCGGGTGAACAGAACAGGCATGGGTTATGCTTTTTTTTCCAGGATCGTATCTGCCATATTGGCAACGACTTGCAGGTCTGCGTTACTCAGTTCCTGTGGAGTGAATTTGACGGCAAACTCACTTTCCAGCGTCATGATCATACTGAGGATGGAAAAACTATCGAGCAGGCGGGTGGTCACGAAGTTCGTATTTTCATCTACGCTCACTGTTTCATCAGCTATATGGTCTTTAATATAGGTGATCAGGAAATCCTGAATTTCTTTTTTATCACTCATGGTCTTCCTTCTTATTCAATCACATCCCAGCTGAGGCGATCGCCAACTTCCAAATCTTGCGTTGCCTTTCGACCCAAAACCTTGTCTTTATATTTCGGGGCAAGTCCGAAGCCGGGGCGAACGGACTTGATATTGTTTTCGGTGAACATGTCACCCTTTTTCATTTGGGCACTGACGTAAAGTGAGCGTCGGCCATTTTTATTTTTGGCGGCTTCCGGTGTCAGGTCATAACGCACGGTGCCTACGGCCTGTTCGGCACGGCGGATTTCAGTGATCATATTTTGGAATTCAGAAATGGTCAGAGAGAAGAAACTATCGACTGTTTCTTCGTCATCTTCCAGTTTGATATGTTTTTCAATCATGCAGGCACCAAGGGCAACAGCAGCCACAGATACTCCGATGCCGGTGGTGTGGTCTGACAGGCCCGCCAGACAACCGAAGGTCTCCCTTAGATTTTCAATTGTGCGCAAATTAACTTCTTCGGGGGGGGTAGGGTAGGCGGTGGTGCATTTAAGTAAAACGATATCTTCACAGCCATATTCACGCAGGCAGGAGACGGCTTCATAGACATCACCGATATTTGCCAATCCAGTGGAGACAATGACGGGCTTTCCTGTCTTGGCAACTTTTTTTAACAGGCCGATATCAATAATCTCAGGTGAGGCAATTTTATAGGCGGGGCAGGGGTATTTCTCCAGCTCGTCCACCGAGGTTTCATCAAAGACGGAGCCAAATAGTTTAACACCGCGTTTTTCAGCTTCTTCAAATAACTGCGGGAACCATTCCCACGGCGTATGGGCATATTCATACAGGTTATAAAGGTTCTTATAGGCCGCCCAGGCGTTATCTTTGGCAATGGCAAAATCCCCATTGCTGGTGTTCAGTGTAATGGTATCAGGGCGATAGGCTTGAAGCTTGATGGCATCAGCACCCGTATCACAAGCCGCATGAAACAGCTCCAGGCATTTTTCTAAAGAACCGCCATGATTACCGGAAAGTTCCGCAATCACATAAGCCGGTTGGCCGGGGCCGACTTTCCGGTCTGCGATCATGATATTGTTCATCAGCTTTTCTCCGCCATTGAAATCCAACGTTCTTCTTGATGGGCGCGTGCGCTGGCTTGTAACAGCTCAAGCCCTTCGTGGGCATGATCCCAGCCAAAGACGTACGGATTATCTATTCTGCCTGAGTTATTGAAGCTTTTCAGCGCATCGGCAATATCGCCATATAAATTGGCAAAAGCTTCAATAAAACCACCAGGATGGCCGGGTTTGAAACGATCTCTGATTTCATCGGGATAGAGGCAGTTACCGCGATCATAAGTCAGTCGTGTGCTGTCTTTATTAAAAATATGCAGTCGTTCTGGTTCTTCCTGTACCCATTCAGCACTGGCCTGATCGCCAAACAGGCGTACGCGCATGCCGTTGCGATAGCCAAGGGCTGATTTACTGACCCACAGGTTTGCCCGGAAGTCTTGATTATATTTCACCCATAACCAGGCATCATCAATAATGCCGTCAAAGATACTGTCATGGTGAAAATCGGCATTGACCGATTGAGGGGTAAGTTCGGTCAGGAAACCTGTGAGGTGATGGAGATGAACAGCCAAATCCAGCAGGATGGTCGGGACGTGACCATCTTGTAAGCGCCAGGCTTGTGGATGCATTTTTTCGCGAGCCTGAATGAAGGCGTCTGAGGGCATTTCAACCTGGACTTGTTTAAGTTTACCAAATTGGCCCGATTTGACATGCTCGCGCAACACCCGCAACATGGGATAGCCGCTGTAATTAAAGGTCACGGCCAGAAAACCATTGCTGCGATCAAGGGCAGCTTTGATTTGTTGGGATTGTTCGATATCTGCGGCCATTGCCTTTTCACAGATGACTGGGATACCCGCATCCAACAAAGCACAGACGATATCGACATGGGTGGGGGTTGGTGTCAGCACAACCACAGCATCAAGCTTGCCTTTTTCCTGTGTAATGTAGTCTCGCCAATCTGTATACAGCCGATCAGACGAGATTTGCCAGCTCTTACCGGTTTTCGCACATTCCTCACTATTACGACTGAAACAGCCGGATACAACCTGCCAGCGTTGGTCAAGCTGACTGGCCGTCCAATGGGCGTAGCCGACAGCGGAACTGAGCGAACCGCCGATGAAGCCAAGATTAAGTGCTGGTTTGTTTGTTATGGTCACGCGGTGTCATCCCTGTTCAGTCTTGATGACATAATAGAAGTCTTGTGGCGAAGCACCATTGAAAAAATGCCCTGTAGCTTCGAAAAACGGATGGTTCGGTCCAATTTCAATAAAGCCCATGTAATCATTGAGTAATTTGACAAATTTATTGTCACGTTGAATGACTGCCACCCACGGGACATTGGGGTGTTCTTTGGCGCAGTAATCGAGCTGCCAGGTCAGAGCGAGCAGGGCATCTTGAAAATTTGTATCATCGGTGCACACAAACCAGCCACCGATCAGATAGTCCTGCTCCTGATAGGTGCGTTTTTCGTGCCAGATATAAAGGTTGGGTTGGTCGTCTTTTGACAGCAGGAAGTTGTCCCGTTTGTGGCTAAACCACCAGCCATAGTGATCCAGCTGAGAAATCGTGGCCGATTGCACCATGTTGGTGCGGTTGCTGTCCCGGTTGCGACTATTTAGATAGTGGTTAAGGTCGCAATCTGTGGCTTTGCGAATACTATGTTCGTCAGATAGTTTTTCTTCTTGAGGGTCTTTTGGGAAAGCTTTTTCGTTACTTAAATCTGTGGTTTTATTGAGTAAGGCATTGGCAATCCGTTTGCATCCCTGCCCATCAATGGGAAGGATAGCACTTTCTTCTAATGCCTGAAAACGTTCTGGCTGATCCATGACATGGCGCACAAAGGGGGCAATTCGGGTAAAGTCGTCTTTGCTCCACTTATTGAGATGGAAATAGTGGCCGATATCTTCCAAATGGTTGCGATTAATGTTTTGGCTTTCCGCAATGGAAAAGGTCAGTGCAGGGATGTTGAGAGATTTGACTTGATAAATCATCCCGCCAGCAGCCCCGATGAAAAGATCTGTTTGGTGAAGCTCTTCAAATAGATCGGTTTTTCCTTCAATCACGCTCACATTTTCATAGGATGAGATTGTTTGCAGGAAGGTTTCTTTATTCTTTGCCAAGGGGCCAATAACGGCAAAGATATGAAAGGTTCGATCCGCTAGAGCTTCGGAATTTTCCAAATCATTTAAAATTAATTGTAAGAAGTTCAGATCTCCCCCTCCCCCCATGGATAAGAGGATACTAAAGGGACGGTTTGCATTTTTCTGCAAATGGGATCTGTTAAATTTATCGGGTAAAATCACATAGTGTGGGCCAAGCAGTTTAGTGGCATGGTCGGGAAGCAGGTTGTCATAGGTGTGTAATGTCTCTGGCCCGTTCCATGACATATCAATCAAATAATCACAGGTGTGTTCACGTTTCAGGTCATCAATACAACAAAGCTTTAATCCCTGTGAGGTGATCGCTTCTTCCCAGCTTTTCCCAAGCCTGTAATCATCAAGGATAATGAAGTCTGGCGTCAGTTTGTCCTGACAAAGGTGTAGAAAATGCTCAGCATCTATGGTGGGATTGAGGTCTGACGGAATGGTGTCATAGAGGCTATAATAGGTAAAGCCCTGAAGATAAGGCAGGATAAGATCTTCTACTGTATCTAGAACAAAGATGCAGGTACATTCCCGGCGTTTAAATTCTTGGGCGAGCTGTATGCAGCGATAGAGGTGGCCGATCCCGGTTTTTGAACTTGCATTTGTTCTAAATACAAGTCGTTGCATTATTCGATATCCTGTTGCTGAAGTTGTTGTACTTTATACATGATTTCTGCCCGTATCCAGTCTTGCGGTGTGTCGATATCCTGTACTTCATGGCCTGGGAGAATATAGGGCAGTGTATGTGCCCCCCAGCCAGGTGTATCTAGTTCGGGTGCATCTATTTTCTGCCAGCTAAATTGGCCGGCATCATGATAGGCTTTTTCAAGATCTTGTGAACGACTAGTGAAATGTTCGGGCTGGAACATCGCAACATCGCCTGCTGGTGAAATCTTAATGGCGCGTTGGATCGGAAAGACGAATTCCGTAACTGAAACACAGGAAAACTTTTTGGGTGTTTCAAGAAGGCGTTGATAAGATTCTTGAATAGATTGAGCGCGAACAAACGGGGCCGTTGCCAGTAAAAGACACAGATAGTCGGGACATGAACCTTTCTTTTCCAGCCAATCTAAGAGATGGTCTATGACGGGACCGATATCGGTATGGTCACCAGAAAGTTCTTTTGGCCTCAGGAAAGGGACTTCGGCACCATAGAATTTTGCAATCTCTGCAATTTTTTCATCATCGGTTGAAACAAACACATGATCGAAACAGTCGCTTTTCAGGGCTGCTTCGATGGAATAGGCGATAATGGGTTTACCACAAAAATCTTTGATGTTTTTGCGCGGGATACGTTTGCTCCCGCCACGGGCTGGAATGATACAGATATTAATGACAGCACCTATTTACTTAGAGATACTGAGACAGGTTGAGCTTCTGTGTTCTGGACAAGACCTGATAGGACGCTTGTAAGGCGCGCTCGATATCCATCAATCCTGTCGTGGCTTCCAGCATATCGACATCTTCAATGTTAGACACGTTATTGAGAAGATATCCGATCATATCTTCTTCACGCTCAATTGAACTCTTGATTTGCTGGCGGGCAAAGGCACCATTAAAACGAAGTTGTTCAATACTATCGGTTTCTTCTGTTCCATAAGGCGGGGTACCGTCTGTTGGGAAATCTAGTGCAGAATCCAGTAACCAGAGGGCGTCTTCTGTCCGACCTGTGTTTTGGTCCAACCCTCCAGCACTGCCAAATTCCCCTTGGGCAATGATGGCCAAGCCTCGGATGGCTTTGTCAAAGGCTGGGTTTAGGGCATTTGTATCCAAATCAATGGTTCGGTTTTTATCAATGCGATGCTGAATTTCCATCTGGTCACCACCATAATAATCAGCCATGGTGATGGTACCCGTGTCATTCGTGCCAGCAGTTGCGGTTTTCTGTTCAACTGTAAGGGAACTACCATCAGCACTGACAGATGAAATTGTTACCGTCATATTGTTGTTGCCACTACCCGAAGCAATTTCAAGAGTTGCAGGGATTTCAATGTCATTAAATGTCCCTGCCCCTGAAGCCGCCGTAATCGTATTACCTGAATAGGTCATGCTGTCGGAAATAATCGTATCGCGATCTGATCCCTTTTTAATGGTAAAAGTGTCTGAAGAGGTTTCATCCGTAAAGTCTTTACGGGCAACACGGATATAGCCAGTTGTCGTGTCAACGGCAGTGACCGTCCAACGTCCGTCATTGGCCGTATCGCTTAATTCAATATCTGCACCAACGGTGAAATTACTGTAATCCGCAGCAGCATAAGAGGAAATATCAATTTCCATATATTGGTTGTTACCTGTACCGCCCAGGGTGAAATCAAAATCAGCACTGACGCCAAATTCAGCAATATGGGCATCACGGGATTCCGGATATTTAAGCGTGTCGCCATTCCATTTTTCCTGAAATTCCGCAATGTCTTTTCCCAGACCCAGATCAACAGAACGTTGGGCCGTACGAGAACCGGAAAAGAGATAACGTCCGGCAACGGTTTCATTCAAGAAACCCTGAATATCACGCAAGGCTTGGTAAGCAAATTTCTGAACCTGTTCGACTTGTTCTGCATCGCGACGCTCACCTGCACCATAATCAGAAATCATGTCGTACATATTGCGGATGGTATCTTCCACACCGACAAGGGCAATGTCGGTGGACTGTAGGCGTAAGTCTACGACTTCGTTGTTATCAATGAAGCGCTGGGATTGAGCCGCCAAATGTTCCAATTGGACCACACGGCCAGACTGGTCTGGAATGCCCATATAGTCTTGTGTCTTCTTCTCAGTCGCTACAGACATCTGGGAATCAAAGAGGTTTTGTTGCAGCTTGAACAAATGCGAGTTCAAGAGCGTATGATGTGCCATATTTGCAAGTCTAATAGCCATTTTCTAACTCCTTATCTCACGGCCCCTTCTAGGGTGTCGAACATGCTTTGGATCACGCTGATTACACGTGCTGCTGCTGCGTAGGCTTGTTCATACAAGATCAATTGTGACAGTTCTTCGTCAAGGTTTACACCTTTTTCTGAATCGCTGCGGTTGGTCAGACTATTCACCAAGGCTTCCTGAATTTCCACATCCAGCTCATTGTTAGCCGCATGGGAAGAGTTCAGTGATAAAATAGAGGATGCATATTGGTGAATGGTTGCTGTTGTATCACTCAACCCGCCGGACTGGTCAAAAGACAGGGAGGAATTGAATGTTTCTGCCATGGCCGAAGCGGTGTAGTTATCCCCGGCACTGACATAATATTCCCCCCCTGTGCCAAGAGAAGCATCCCAACGCAGAATACCACGCGAGATGTTACCCGGAGTGGAGCTGATATCGCTTCGGACTTTTAAAGAACTCGCTGTTCTGACGTCGGCGACTTCAAAGTCTGTATTGCTGACGAAGCTGCCGAAATCCTGCACAATATTCATATTGTGACCATCTTCGTTGGTGATGCGCAGGCGTTTGCCATCCCCTTCGGAGATTAAGGTTGCGCGAACACCGATATTCGCCGAATTAATCAGGGAAGTAATGTTTTCCAGATTACCTGAAATGGGAACCGACCCCATAGAATTCAGGCTCCCTGTTGAATCATCATAAAATGTTAGGGTCGATCCACTTTCTGTATAGTTTTCTGATAAAACGCCTGTTTGGAAAATATTGGACCCTAAATCATCAGTATAGAAATCGTTCAAGCCGAAGAAATCGGAAAAACCGTTGTGGGTTTTGGAAAGATTTGTTCCATCAGCATAGAAATTAACAGTTGCATCAGACATGGCATCACCGAGACCAGTTCCTGTTTGGTCGCGCATGCTGAGGTAGCGGTCTGTGTTGGACAGCTCGATTTGTAATTTACCATCGACAAAGGAGGCTGTGCCGCCGCCTGCATTTGCATCAAGCCAGCTGTCAACCGTGGTTGCGAGATTATCCAGTGTCCATGGACCTGCACCGTGGTCTGTTGTGAGCTGAGTGGACAGGGAGACACTTGCTACTTGGTTGCCGTCTCCATCCATAACGGCAAGACGGGTATCGCCACTACCAAAGGCAAATTTTTGTGCAGATGAATCCAAAAAGGCTGTGGACCCCTGAAGACTATTAAGGCCAGGGAAGGCAACACCACGGTTATGTACTGCATTCATATTGTCACGCAATTGGGCGGCCAGATGGTCGATTTCTGCCTGCATTTCCTGAAGCTTGGTATCGCGCATCTCGATAAGCCCTTTGAGCTGACCGGCTTGGATATCATCGGTGATATCATTGGCTTCTACAGCTGAGCCTACATAGACCCCGGAAAAATCACCTTCTTCATGGGTGGTTGTCGCACTAACACTGGCCCCCCTATTATGGCTCATCCCAATTGATTCCTGGTCAACCAGTACGGTTCCGCCTTTGGTGAAGATGGACATTTCGCCATTGCTGCGCTCAAAATAGGTGATGTCAACTAGTTTCGATAATTCGTTGATTGATTGGTCACGTTTATCCAGAAGGGAGGAAATATCCTGATTGGCAACATCGTTTCTTACGATTTTATGGTTCAGGTCGGCAATTTCACCCAAATGGTTATCAATTTCCAGTACAGCCTGATGGATTTCATCATCGGCTTGTTTACGCAGGTCCTGTAGGGTGTCAGTCATGTCCTGAAGTTGCAAGGCGACGTTTTCTGCCCAACGGACCACTTCACTTTGTTCAAGAGAACGTTCCGGGGTCACTGAGAGCATTTCCATGGATGTGTTCAGCTCGGAAATTGTATGGGCGATGGAACTGTTGTCACCGGGGGAGCCAAACAATTCCTGCATGCGGTTATAAAATTCCGTTTGGGAACTGATCTTATGCAGGTCCATGGTTTCATCGCGCACATCACGAAGAAGTTCTTCGTTCACAGCACGTTGAACATCTGCCACATTGACCCCAACCCCGACACCAGCCAGGATATTGGTCTCAAATTGGACAATCTTTCGTGAATAGCCTTCGGTATTGGCGTTGGCTACGTTGTCTGAAACCGTCCCCAGCGCGCTCTGTGTGGCGAGAAGGCCACCGGCTGCGGTGTGGAGTGCAAGAGTGATTGTACCAGCAGACATAACTTGTCCCCTTAGTTCTTAAAAATGATTACAGGCTCTCGTTCAAGGAGATCGGTGCGGTTGCTTCCGCTTTTACTCCGACATTCGCAGCGGCATTATAGGTGCCGGAATGCGGCGTCAATTTTTGGGCAACATCGGCAAAACGTTCCAGCACACGGCGGTTCAGGTCCATATGGAGCTTGAGCATACGGGCGTTAATTTCGACCAGTTTGTCCATTTCACGGCTGACTTCCTTGAGGTGCGTTTGCAGGTCTTCATCAACCTTTTTCAGTTCTGCCGCATTTTGGGAAACTGCGCGGGTATGGCGTTCATAAAGGCGGCTCATCTTGTCTTTTTCCACCATGGTTTCCATCAGGACATGGGGAGTTTGCGCTTCAAGTGCTTCGTTTTCTTTATTCAGGATTTCAATCATGCGCTCGCAGATAAAAATCAGTTCATTTACGCGTTCTGTCATATCCATGATTAAAGTCCTTCCTGTGCACGTAACAATTGACGTTCGATATGATCGGCCAAGCCAATGCCGCCGGATTTGGCGATGGCTTTGCCATATTCGCTGACAAGCATGCCTTGCCACATTTTTTCTGCATGACCGCCGCTAAAGGGTTCTTCTGCCTGAATGCCTTCAAACATGGGTTGAAGCATTTGACCGAGGAACTGGGCTTCAAACTCCTGTGCTGTTTCCTTGATTTTACGACGTTGCATCACATCAAGGTGAGTTGGATCCATGCGCTGTTGTTTTGAAAGCGCTTTGGCAAAAGAATTTTCGTTTTGGGTCGGTGTTGCAACAGTTGCTGGCGCTGTGGCCTGTGCGTTCTGATAGGCCAGTTGTGCCTGTGACATGATGGATAGGTCGCTCATTACATCACCTCAATTTTGGCTTGCAGGGCACCGGCGGCTTTGATCGCTTGTAAGATAGTGATCATGTCACGCGGGCCAATTCCCAAGGCGTTCAGGCCATTGACCAATTCTTGCAGGGATACCCCATCATCCAGAACGGTCAGTTTTTTCTCTTCGCCTTCATCCACATCAACGGCTGTACGGTCTACTGTTGTTGTTTCTCCGGTTTCAGCAAAGGGGCCGGGTTGGGAAACCTGTTGGTTTTCGGTAATACGGATGGTCAAGCTACCTTGGGCAATCGCAACAGTACTGATGCGGACATTTTCACCCATCACGATGGTGCCTGTGGTTTCATCAATGACCACACGGGCCATTTGGTCGGGTTCCACACGCAGTTGTTCAATATCTGTCAACAGATTGACTACATTGCCGTCATAACGGTCCGGGATTTCCAGCTGTACGGTCCCCGGGTCTGTCGGGCGTGAAGAGCTTGTCCCCAAGAAGGCGTTGATGGCCTGGGAAACGCGACGTGCTGTCGTAAAGTCAGGATTGCGCAAAGACAGTTTCACGCTGTCCATTTGTGCCATTTCAAATTGCAGTTCACGTTCAATAATCGCCCCATTGGCAATACGACCAGATGTCGGTACACCTTTGGTCACTGCTTCGGCGTTTCCGGCTGCAGCAAAACCACCAACGGCCAATTGACCTTGGGCAACGGCGTAGACTTCGCCATCTGCACCGATCAGGGGCGTTACCAATAAAGTTCCACCCATCAGGCTGCTGGCGTCACCCAGTGCGCTGACAGTCACATCAATGCGTGAACCTTGGCGGGCAAAGGGTTTTAAGGCAGCTGTTACCATAACGGCAGCAACGTTTTTACTGTCGAGACCGGATTCTGTTGGTTTGACACCGAGGCGTTCCAGCATGGACAGCAGGCTTTGTTTGGTAAAGTGACCATCGGCCAAACCATCGCCTGTTCCATTGAGACCAACGACCAGACCATAGCCAACCAGCATGTTGTCACGCACGCCTTCAAAGGTCACGATATCTTTGATGCGTGAAGAGGCATTGGCATTGTTCGCGTTTAACAATAGAACGGTCATCAGTACAATGCTGATTCCCAGCAACCAGGCGGCAAACAGCTTCTTGGTTGTTTCTAAAGCGCTCATAAACGCAATTTCAGTTCTCTTTGTTTCGGCAGTCATGGTTTTCTCATCTTGTTGCCGTTTAAACTAATTTGTCCTTTTAATAGCAAGGAGTGTGCCAATAGTTAACAAAGGGCGTTTTTTCTGAGAAAACAAGGGGTTGGTACTTGTTTCCTGAAAGAGGAAGTCTTGAAAAAATGCCGACTAGGAGGAAACTTCCGCTTTACCTGTCCTTTTTTGCCTAGTGGGTGATGGGCTTTCTTCACTGGTGCAAAAAGCTTATAAAAAACAAGGGGCTGAAGTAGCTAAGGGTTAATGTTTAGCCTGTTTATACCATATTTTCAGCTGCTTTAGGAGGTCTGCGTGGTTGCCTCCATTGAAACGCCATTCACACTCCTTGAGAAACCAGTAGAAATGGTCAGTTTTGATACCGTTGAATTTCCGCATATGACGCTTTGCCTGATTCCAAAAGTTCTCAATGCCATTGATGTGATTTTGTTTGTCTGCAAAGAGTTTGGAATGGTTGATGCGGCGGTGATGAAAGTCCGAAACATCCAATGCGTTGTAAGCGCCAAACGTATCGGTATAGACGATACTGTCAGGCTCGACCTTCTCCTGAATAATCGGTAACAGCGTCTCTGTCTTTGCATTGGGAATGATTGCCGTATAGACCTTGCCACCCCGCTTTAAAAGGCCAAACACAGCCACTTTGCCGCCAGCACCACGACCTCGTTTTCCTTTACGGACACCGCCAAAATAACTTTCATCAGCTTCAATCTCGCCTTGCAAACGATAGCTCGGCAACTTGCTGGCAATCAATTGGCGAAGCCGCATGAAGAAGCGGATCGATGTGTTCGCTTGGATACCTACAATTTCAGCAGTCGCACGAGCCGTGCTGCCTGCGACAAAATGCTCAATCAACTTGCTTTGCTGACGTAAAGTCAGACGACTTTTTCGGATGTACATCGTAGCCATTATAGAACCTCTTTCAGTCCTTAGCTACTTCAGCCCCAAAAACAATAAGGCAGCATCACCTGTATGTAATGCTGCACCTCAAATGTTCGGACGTTTCTTTTTACTTCTTCATGTTGCCAAACAGGCAGTCGTTCAACGTTTTCTGAAAAGTTGCTGGATATGGAAACCTGTGTTCCATACGCCAGAAGAGGGCTTGTCTTTAAGCGTCCTCTTCAATTTCCTTAACGATCGTACCTTCACCCATTTGGTCAGGTGAATTGAGCGAGCTTCTTTCTTTCTCGCGCATTTTTTGAGCGAAGATAGAAGAAAAAGTCATTAGAACTTTTTCGTGATCTGTCAGATCACCTTTGTTATCCACAATCAGTTCAAACATCGCATCGCGTGCAGCTTCGAATTGATATTCTTCATCCCAGCGTTCACCAGGGAGTTTGACATATTCGACAACTTCTTCGATACGTTCTTTGACTTTTTCCTGCTGTTTTTCACTGGGTAACATGCCAATGACTTCGTCTGTGTTTTGTGTTCCACGCAGACGTTCCAGCATTTCAATGTGAGGGTGAATTTGGACGACATCTTCAATTTGATCAGGATGACCGCGTTGGCCAAAGTCGTCACCGTTGCCGCCGTTTTCGGCGCGAGAAATCGCACGCCAAGCTTCCTGGGGCGTTACGTCTCTAATCGGGTCGTTACTCATGACATTGCTCCTTTCTTGGAGGCGCTTCTAAAGTATTTCTATACAGTATCAGACTATGATGCCTTATCATAAAACAAGGCAGCGCCAAAAGCAAGATTTACGTGATCTTGTCAAGAGGAAACCGAGAATTAGAGCGAAAAAATGGGATGCAGAGCTGTTTGGGTTGGAAAAATCCTTTTAATCTGATCTTAAATTAGATGGGAATCGGGTGACTTATCGTTTCAGGTCACGGGCAACCTGTGTCATTTCATCAATGGTTTTGACCATGGTGGAGGCCGTGTTATAGGCATTTTGGGTCATGATCATGTTGGTGAATTCGTCGGACATTTCCACGTTGGAGGTTTCGCGTGCGTTGGGGACAAACTCACCGGCACCTTGACCGCTGGCGGTGCGAACAACCATTTTTCCTGCATTAGGTTCATACTTGTAGACGTTGCCGTTAATGGGTTCTAGCGCATCTGGATTTGTGAAAGTCGCCAAAGGCAGTTTATATATTTTGCGTTGTGTTGCATCGGAAAAGCGTCCGATGACTTCCCCGGAAGAGTTAAATTCAAAACTCTGCAAGCGGGCATCAGAACGTCCATTATATTCATAAAAGACTTCGGCGATACTGCCGGAGGCATAGTTGGTGATTTCAGAAATGTCCAGGGCAATATCACCAGCAGCAGCTGGAATTGTCAGGTTTGTTGGCGTTTTAAGGGCGCCTGATCCATCAAATTCCAATACCAGTCGGGTTGGGGTGGTATCAGTGTCAATATTAAGGGCGTTATCTGAGGCGTCATATATTTCCATTGTCCATTGGTTTTTGACCTCAGCTGCTTTGATCCCATCAACGGTGCTGGTTGCTGTATCTGTTGCCAAAGCCGTTTGGGTCATATTTGAAAGGTCAAGGGCAAAAACAGCCCCGTTTGTGCGGTTGGTATCCACGGTAATGGCAGGAACCGGGGCATCAATAACACCGCCTGTAAAGGTAATGGGGACGGCGTTGGTAATGCCGTCATCAGTACCGTCGATATCCAGCTCGGTTGATTCTTCAATAACACGCAAGTCCCAGGCATCAGCTCCTGTTTTAGTGAATTGCAGGGAGACATCATGGGTGTAGCCATCAACATCGTAAACGGTTACATCCTGTGAGATCGTGTCGCCGACAGCAGCCGTACTTGATAGATTCCAGTTGGTTGCCACATTTTCTGTGGTGCTCCCCAGAACCAAATTAGTGAATTTGACCTGGAAGCTCGTAAAGTCCCCATTGTTATCATAGGCTTTGATAAAGGTGGACTCATTGTAATTTAACCCGGCGTCAGAAGGCAGGTTCACCCCAAGAGAGGCTGTGGTTGTTGCTTCGCCATTTGTGGTAAAGGCTTCTGGGTCAATGCGCAAGGATTGCAAGGAGGCTTCGTCTGTAGGAAAGGTTTCAAGGTCGGGGTTGACAGGCCAGCCTTGTAGGAAATAGCCGTTTTTATCAACGAGGTAGCCTTCGCGTGATTTAACATTATTCCCATTCACGACAATATCAATTTCATCACCAAGCTGCTGTTCCAGTGTTCCATCTCGGCCAAAGACCGTAGTGCCACTGCCATCAATTTCGGAATTGAGCATAAAGAAACCATTGCCGTTGATGGCAACATCATAGTTACTGGCACTGGAAAGAAGGGCACCTTGCTGGCTGATCATGGAACGGCTGATGCCACGCACACCACCAATATCCATATTATTGCCATAGGTCTTGGCAATCATGGTGGAGAAATTTGTTTCTGTCCTTTTGTACCCACCTGTATTCAGGTTGGCGACATTCAAACCGATGGTTTCAAGTTTTTTACTTTGTGCCATCATTGCGCCGACAGGGGCGGCAAATTGTCCGAGAAGGCTCATCGCATTCCTCACTCATTTGGAGTTAATATTGGTGTCACGAGGACTTGGAAATGAAAAAGCAAAAGGTGTGCCAGTTTATAACTTGTTGTTATTGCTGGTTTTTGCTTTGTGTCTTTACCTTTCTTAACCCTGTCCGGAAAAAATTACCGGGCAGAGTTTCCCCACTTGGGAAGTGTAGGGAATTGGGCTATACTTGAAAAAATGACGAGATAATGAATGGGAAATTGAAATGAAAATTTCAAATGCAGGTCCAACAAAACCAGCGTTGAAAGGCAAAAAGAAAGAAGCTACGGGACAAACCAGCGGCTTTTCATCTCACCTCAATCGTACGCCAGGGGGGAATGATGGGCAGGTCGAGTTTCAGGAGATTAATCCGGTTGCCTCGATGGATTCCATTCTTTCCATTCAGGAAGTTGGTGATGCAACAGAAGAAGAAAACCGCCGTGTGCTTTATCAGCGTGGGGAAGATATTCTGGACCGTTTAAGTGAAATTCAACAGGAAATCTTAAGTGGTGCGATCTCGGTTGATCGTTTGCAAAATTTGGCTCATTTGCTACGGGCACGTCGCGAAACAGTTGATGATCCTCAGCTGGTACAAATTATTGATGAAATTGAATTACGCGCAGAAGTGGAAATAGCCAAGTGGGGACGCACTAAATAGTCGGCCAATTATGGTCTGATCCCCTAAGTTATTGGGATTTCTGATATAAATAAAGTTGCAACTCATCGAAGAAAACTTCTTGCGATCTTGTCAGACTCTCCTTATATTGCGGCCAATTTTACAGGGTGGCCGTACATGTAAGGGGTACTGGTATGAGCGTCGATTTGGCAGAAAACTATAAGCCGTCAGATGACGAAGAGTTCATGAATGAAGATATGCAGGAGTATTTCCGTCAGAAGCTCTTGGCATGGAAAGAAGAACTGATTCGTGAATCCAACGAAACACTGGAACATCTGCAGCAGGAAGACAATCAGGCTCCTGATCTTGCAGACCGTGCTTCCATGGAAACGGATCGTGCACTTGAGCTACGTACACGAGACCGAGCCCGCAAGCTGATCAGCAAGATTGATGCTGCGCTGGGCCGTCTTGAAGATGGATCTTACGGCTATTGTGAAGAAACGGATGAACCAATTGGTATTCGCCGCCTGGAAGCGCGCCCGATTGCGACATTAAGTATTGAAGCGCAGGAACGTCACGAACGTATGGAAAAAACTCATCGTGATGACTAAGCTTTGGCAGTGACGAGATTTGAAAGCGGTAATCGAAAGGTTGCCGCTTTTTTTATGTTATGTAATTTGAGGTTTGGTTTTAATTTATTCTTAGAATTTTTCTTTCATCATAGATTGGAGGAAAAAGGAGCTTGCTATGTCTAAATTTGATTATGACTGTTCAAAATGTGCGGCTTTTTGCTGTATTGCCTTGGGGTATGAGCAGTCCGATCAATTCCCTTATGAGAAACCGAAAAATCAAAGATGTAAAAATTTGGATCATTGTGACTCTTGTCTGATACATGATGACCTTGAGGAAAAAAGGTATAAGGGGTGTATCGCGTTTTCCTGTCATGGGGCAGGCCCCCATTTAGTTTCGCTATATAGTAAAATTGATTGGAAGAACGATCCTGAATTAACAGAGGAAGTTTATGATAAGTTTCATTTTCTTCGAGCTGCTTTTCAAATTGCGGAAGTGACGTTAACAACTTTACAATCACGCAATATAAAGACCAAACTTTTGCAAAGAGAGTTTTTTTAAGATGGTTGGTACCCGTCAAAAAGTTCCGGTGATTTTGGATGAAGAAAAAGCAAATGCTTTTACAGATAAATGGGACCAGGCTATTCGTAGCTTTATTTCAAAGAATGTTTGAAGTGATTTATCTTAGCTCCATTCACCCACGTCAATTTAAGTGGTTTTAATGCTAGGGTCCGGACCCTAGCTTATTGAGAATTAAAATAAAAGAAAGACTAAGAATGTCATTTAAACCCTATGCTCGTCCTGATGTGCGCGACAGTGATATTGACGCTGTTGTTGAGGTTCTGAAAAGTCAGTTCTTAACTACAGGACCCAAAGTACCGGAACTGGAAGCTTTTTTCTCTAAAATAGTGGGCGTACAAGAGGCTGTGGCTTGCTCCAATGGAACAACAGCATTGCATTTAGCTTCTTTAGCTTTGGGTTTGAAGCCGGGGGATAAGGTGATTGTTCCGGCTTTAACTTTTTTAGCAACAGCCAACGTGGTGCGTATGTGTGGTGCTGATGTTGTTTTCTGTGATGTCGACCCTGACACGGGTATTATGCGGCTTGAGGATTTGCAAAAAACGGCAGAACTTACAGGGCAAGGGGTTGTAGCTGTTTATCCCGTCCATATTGGTGGACACTGTGCTGATATGAAGGCAATTTCTGCCTATGCCCGCAAACGGGGTTGGAAAATTGTTGAAGATGCTTGTCATGCCTTAGGTGGGAGCAATCATGGTCATAGTGTCGGGGCATGTGCCTATAGCGACTTTGCTTGTTTTTCATTGCATGCGGTTAAGAGCTTTACCTCTTGTGAAGGCGGGGTAGTGACGACGAATGATCCTGCTATGGCTGAGCGAATGAGGCGTTTGCGAAACCATGGAATAAGCCGCAGTGAAGAGGCTGGGCCTTTACGTTATGAGATGCATGAATTGGGATTTAACTATCGTTTGTCAGATGTTCATGCCGCTTTGGCTCTTTCCCAGCTGGAGCGACTGGATGAGGTCGCAAAGCGTCGGGCGGAAATTGTGGAATGCTACCGACAGGAACTCAATGGTATTGCAGATGCTGTTTGTTCTGTAAAACCAACGCTTCATGGAGTGCCCTTACTTCATCTCTTCCAATTATTAATCGACTTCGAAAAGCTGGGATTAGCACGAGATGCCGTGGCCCAGACACTGGCTAAGAAAGGGGTCGGGACACAGGTGCACTATCAACCTGTATGCGACCAGCCTTATTATAAAAAACGATATGGTGTTGCTGATGTACCTGGAGCACGGCGGTTTTATAAAAGAGTATTGGCTTTGCCGCTGTATGCCTCCTTAACTGAGGTTGAGGTCAAGCAAGTTGTTCAAGCTGTGAAAGAGACTTTTATATATTGAAAGGTGGTGTTGTGGTCCCGTTCCTATAAAGAGGAGAGTACTTTCTGTTAGATTGAGATCAAACTTTCTCCACCAACCGTGCAAAAAGTTCTGAACAAAAACGGACAAGGTCATCTTCCCAATCGTTAAAACGCCGTAAGCATCCAAAGCGGTATAACCCCTATTCCCGGCGACAGAGTGCAAATTGATGTCTGTAAAGTCGCTCCCGGAATATACCACTATGCTGCCATAGACGATTGTTCTCGCTACAAAGTTCTTGGAATTTACCCTCGCAGAACTGCGGCAAATACAATCAAATTCCTTGAGCGTGTCGTTGAAGAAATGCCGTTCCCGATACAGCGTATTCAAACAGACAGGGGACGCGAGTTCTTTGCCTATAAGGTTCAGGAATGGATGCAGCAATATTGTATCAAGTTCCGCCCTATCAAACCCTATTCACCTCATCTGAACGGCAAGGCCGAACGAGGTCATAAAACCGATTTACAGGAGTTCTATGCCACTGCTGATCTGGAAGCACCGGACTTGGAAGACGAACTGGGTTACGGGCAGCATTTTTATAACTAGCACCGCCCGCACTCTTCACTTGGAGGCAAAACACCAGTTGATCGCTGTCACGAATTAAGCAGTAAGACACCGTTCTGGGACGAGGTTGAAGCCAACTATTTTCCAGAGAACGAACCGATACGAGAACAGCATTACAAACTTGATCAGGCCATCAGGAAATTGAAATGATGTCTGTTAACCCCACACTTAAGGCGGTAAAGCGCGTATCTCTTATCAAGATCAAAGTGGCTGTAATGTTTTCCCATAGCAATTCCAGTCTATAACTGAATTGCACTTCGTTTGTGAATTTAGCCCCCTCCCTTTCTCGTGTTGACTTATGGCGTATCATCTTGATGGTACGCCATTTTTTTATAACTTGTCGAAATGGTCAGGGCAGTGTTAGTGTTTTTAATCGGTGCAATGAACAGGGAAGGCATAGGTCTATGCGTATTGATACCGAAGTTAAACTGGATTACAAAAATGTTCTGATCCGGCCCAAGCGATCTTATTTGTTATCGCGCTCCGAAGTGGATATGGAACGCGAATTTCGCTTTCCCCATGCCCCAATAACATGGAAAGGGGTGCCGATCATTGCGGCTAATATGGATACGGTTGGAACTTTCAAGATGGCCAAGGTGCTGGCCGCTCATGGGGCCATGACAGCCCTTCATAAATTTTATGCACTGGAAGATTATCAGGCATTTGTAAATGGCAACCTGTTAAATGAAGCTGAGAATATTCCGCTTGATCCGGAACAGGGACTGAATGTCTGGAACAGTACCTTCTTTTCTTTTGGCATTACGGACCAGGATAAGGACAAACTGGATGCGGTGATGAAAATTGCTGAACAACGCCCCGAAGGGCAGCCCATTTTCATCTGTCTGGATGTGGCAAATGGATACAGTGAACGGTTTGCTCGCATTGTGGAACAAATTCGCAAGAAACATAAAGATTGCATCATCATGGCAGGCAATGTGGTGACGGGAGAAATGACGGAAGAATTAATCCTGTCTGGTGCCGATATCGTCAAGGTCGGGATTGGGCCGGGCTCAGTCTGCACCACACGGAAAATGACAGGGGTAGGCTATCCACAACTTTCTGCCGTGATTGAATGTGCCGATGCTGCCCACGGGCTAAAGGGGCTGGTGTGTGCCGATGGCGGTTGTACCGTACCGGGCGATGTTGCCAAAGCTTTTGCCGCCGGGGCAGATTTCGCCATGCTGGGTGGCATGTTAGCCGGTCATGATGAAAGTGACGGTCAAGTTCAAACCCGTCGTTTTCTGACAAACGAGCTGGATGATGCGGGCAAGCAGATTATTCGTGAAGAAAAATACGTTGAATTTTACGGCATGTCCTCAGATACCGCGATGAATAAACATTATGGCGGTGTGGCAAAATACCGTGCCAGTGAAGGCAAACGGGTTGAAATTCCTTACCGTGGCCCGGTGGAAGGGACCTTGACGGACATTTTAGGCGGGGTGCGTTCCACTTGCACCTATGTGGGGGCACAAAGCTTGAAGGAACTGTCCAAACGCACAACCTTTGTGACCGTATCACAGCAGATTAACGAGGTTTTTGGGCCATCCTAAGGCTATCTTTGCGGCCATTTCACATGATGGGCATCAATCACAAAGGGGTGGGCATGACGGACCTCTTTGTGGCGATGTTCATGGACATGGGGTTCCGGGCCTTCCCAGCCTTCATGGTCATGTTCATGATGGTGGTCGTTATGGCGATGGGGGTGGTCATGGGTATGGGCCTGATGGGTATGTTCCATCACAACCGGATCATTGGTTGGCCAAAGCTTCAAGGCCCATAAGGTCAGCAGAAAGGCAAGGCAGGCCAGAATGCTGAATGTTTGGGACAGGCCGATTGTAGCCCCCAGCCATCCGGCAAGGCTATAACCCATAAACCACGCAGCATGAGAAAGTGCGAAGTTGGCACTGAAATAGGCGGCGCGATCACCACTGGCAGCTGAACGGTTAACAACACGCGCAGCTGGTGTTTGGATAAGGGACCAGCCAGCCCCCAGCAGGAACCAGATGATCACAATGCCGATCAGCCCGGGCATAATCATTCCCCATAAAAGGGCCGATGCAATCAGACTGCCGCCAAGTATCATCATCGGGCGATCAGGCAGGGTGGTGAGAAGTCTTGGCAAACACAGCGCAACCAGCATGGACCCGGCCCCGGAGGCCATCATCACCATGGCGGTTTCACTTTCGCCTAGCCCTAGATAGCCGCGTATATAAAGTACCGTATTGACGATCACCATTGCCCCCCCACAGGCAACCGCCCCGTGCAATGCCAACAGGCCCCGCAGGCGCGGGGTGGTGAGATATGCCTTGATGCCAAACGTGATATTTTTCAAGATAGACGATTCGCGTTCGGTGACAGCGCCCTTGGGTAATGTCGTAATCAGGACCAGCAGGGCAGAAAGAGCAAAAGTCACGCCATTGAGCATAAACAGTGTGTCAAAGCTCCACAATGTCAGCAACAGGGCTGCAAGGGTGGGGCTGAGCATATTTTCCAGATCATAGGCCAGTCGGGAATAGCTCAATGCCTTGGTGTAGCGTTCTTCATTGGGTAATAACTCGGGGATGATGGACTGGAATAAGGGGGTAAAGCAGGCAGAACAGACATTGAGCAGAAAAATCACCCCATAGAGCTGCAAGGGGGTGGATAGAAAGGGCAGGGTTAAGATCAGTCCGGCCCTGATAATATCCAGAATAAAGAGCGTTGTTTTTCGGGGGAGAAGGTGTGCAACCCCACCGGCAATGGGGGCCACGCAGACATAGGCCACCATTTTAATGGCAAGGGCTGTCCCCAGAACCTGTCCGGCCTTGTCCCCGGCCATGTCATAGGCCAGCAGGGCCAAGGCAATGGTCGTTAGACCCGTTCCCAGCAAAGAGGTCACTTGCGCACAAAAGAGATTGCGATAACTGGGATTTTTTAGCGGCGAGGGGATGGATTGGCTCATATGAATGATTTTATGCGTTTTTTTCGATAAGAGAAGGTTCTTTTCTGCGTGATCATAAGATAAGCTGTTCAGAATTGTTTCAAAAGCCAGAAATGCCATGCAGGTTCTTTTTGTTCTTTCCTTTATTTTGATGGTCGCTGCTTCCCTGTTTGTTGGAAATGCCTTATCCGGGGGGTATGTGCCCTATATGGGGATGATTGCTGCAGGCTTGTGTCTTTTGGCTCTTTTTATGCCGTTTCTGAGTGAATATAATATTCTGCATCGGGGCTTTTCCAAAATTGGGGATAATTTCAAAAGCCTGATGGGAGGGCAGGACCATCATCAAGGCGATGTGGAAATCCTTCTGCCCGGTGAAAGCCATTTGCATGTCCGTGATTTTGAGAAACCTACAACGAAGACATTGCCCATTGGGATGATCATTTTGCTTGTGCTTTCGACCCTTTTGTTAGGAACGGATGCGGTGACTTACTATTTTGTCGAAGAGGGATTGAAGCCCGATAAGGGGCCCATCAGTAATTTTTAAACCTTTTGGGCCAAAGAAGCTGCAATCTGTGCGGCCAGTGCGGCATTATTTTTAAGCAGGGCAATGTTGCTATCCTTGCTTTTGCCTGCACTGAGTTTACCTAATTCAGCTAACAGGTAAGGGGTGACGTCCCGCCCTGTTGCCGTCATGCTGCTCAAGGCCGTTTCAATCAGCCCTTCGATTTCTTCCTTGGCATATTCATCTGCAAGGGGGATTGGGTTGCCGATTAACACACCACCGTCAAAACATAAGCCATCGGGCCAGTTGGCAAGGTTCCATTTGTGGATCAATAGGTTGGTAATATCGCTGATTTGATCCAGCCGGGTGGATCCGTTGACGCCGCTATTGCGATAATAAAAGGCCGGAAAGTCGTCACAGCCATAGGAAATGGTGGGCACACCCTTGGTTTCCAGAACTTCCAGTGTTTTGGGGATGTCCAGTACCGCTTTGGCCCCGGCGCAGACCACGCAAACAGATGTGTTAGCCAGTTCTTCAAGGTCGGCAGAAATATCAAATGTCTCTTCCGCCCCGCGATGGACCCCGCCGATCCCGCCTGTGGCAAAAATACGGATGCCTGCCTCTTGGGCGATGAGCATGGTGGTCGCCACTGTGGTGCCGCCATTTTTATTTAAAGATAAGGCCAGTGGCAGGTCGCGACGGCTGAGTTTCATGGCGTGGTTGTCTTGTGCCAGTGTGGCAAGCTGCAGGTCTGTCAGGCCCACATGGATTTGCCCCTCTATAACGGCAATGGTGGCTGGAATTCCCCCATGATCGCGCACGGTTTGTTCCAGTTCACGTGCGGTTGCCAGATTATCTGGATAAGGCAGGCCGTGGGTGATCACCGTACTTTCCAGGGCGACAATACCTTGGCGCTGGGAAAAGGCAGTGCGAACTTCCTCACTGATTGTGATGCGGCGATTGGTCATGTTAAGCCCTTCTTTTTAGAGAGTTTAAGCTTGCGTCAAAGGCGTTCCTAAGAGATGTTATAACAAACAAATTTATTGAGGTGGGCACTATAATGTCGTTTCGTTTAAAAGGGTTGCTGTTGGGGGCATGTGGTTTGGTGCTTGGTGCATGTGCAACCCAGCCAAACCCGCTGGAAGTTGCCAAGCTGCGTGAAATGCCCCAAGTCGTCGATATCCCCAGTTCGATCTTTTATACCGGCTCAACCGAGGCGGAACGCCGTGCGGCCTATAAGACTGATGAAGATGCCTATAAGGTGCCTGTGACGCGTCAACAAAATTGGTATGAATATGAACTTCCCCATGAACAAGTTCGCCTAAAGCGTTTTTTCATTACTAAAACACCTATTACCAACCATCAATATGCTGCCTTTGTTCGCGATACCCATCGTCAGGCCCCGGATGTGGATGTGGTGGATTGGGAAAGCTATGGTTTGAGCCATTCCTTTGCAAGTACGCGTAAATATGCCTGGAAAGAAGGGATGTATGGACCGGGACGGGGGGATCACCCGGTTGTGTTGGTCGATTTGGCTGATGCCAAGGCGTATGCCCAGTGGTTAAGTGATCAGACCGGAAAATATTGGCGCCTGCCCACTGAAAGAGAATGGGAGCTGGCAGCACGTGGGCAAGAGGGATGGGCTTATCCATGGGGGAACCATTTTAACCCGGCCAAGGCCAATACGGCAGACCTTGGGCCTTATGATACCTTGCCTGTGGGGTCTTTTCCACGCGGGGCTAGCCCGTTTGGCGTATTAGATATGGCTGGGCAGGTTTATGAATGGACGACCACACCGGGAGAAAAGGGGCGCATTACGGTTAAAGGCGGGGCCTGGGATGATCGCGGATGTGGTGTTTGCCGGGCGGCTGCACGACATCATCGACGCCCGGATATGAAGCATATTTTAATCGGTTTTCGCCTTATTCGGGAAATTGATGAGTAATCTATCTTGAATTCATAATCAGGGTACTTACCTCTATGAATGGGATGCTTAAGGAGGTCATATGAAAGCGGCACCAATTCCTGAAAATGACAAGGAACGTCTTGAATCCCTTCGTAAAATGAATTTGCTGTCAACGGCAAGGGAAGGGGATCTTGACCGGGTTACTCGTACGGCGCAAAAATTCTTTCAAATCGAAATTGCGCTGATTTCCCTGATTGATGAAGAACGCCAATGGTTTAAATCGCGTTGTGGGCTGGATGTGGCCCAAACCGGGCGTGATATTTCTTTTTGCGGTCATGCGATTATGGGGGCAGATGTTTTCATCGTTGAAAATGCCCTTGATGATGAACGTTTTTTTGATAACCCATTAGTGACAGGTGGGCCGGAAATTCGCTTTTATGCCGGACAGCCTTTAAGTAATACTGAGGGACATCACATCGGGACCTTGTGTATCATTTCCCCCAAGAGACGAAGCTTGAGTGAAAGTGATGCGCAGGCTTTACGGGATTTTGCCCGTATGGTGGAAATTGTTCTGGAAAACAGGCATCTAAATGAAATGCAGCTTAGCTTGCTTTCGGCCCTTGAAAATGCCCAACGCGATGCCATGCTTGATACGCTGACGGGCATTTGGAACAGGGATGCCTTTCATAATTTTTTTGAACGTCAAAAAGAACAAGCGCTGCGTGAAGGGAGTTCTTTTGGGCTGGCGCTGGTTGACCTTGATGATTTTAAGAAATTGAATGACCAGTTTGGGACAGAGGTCGGGGATCTGGTGATCAAGGAAACGGCTTCTATTTTGGTGGATAATTCACGCTCTGCCGATTTTGTTGTGCGTATGGGCAGCGAGTTATTTGCCCTGATCTTCCATGATGTGGATGAGTTGACCCTGCCTTATATGGGGGAAAAATATCTGACGGCCTTTCGCAGGCGGGGCGAAATTCAAACAGAAAGTGGTCCCTGTCGTTTTACGGCCAGCATCGGAATGGTCTTTGTAAATCCGGCTATTGATGTGGGGGATCTGGAAAAAGTCGTGCTTGATCAGGCTGAAGAAGCCTTGTTTGAAGCAAAAAAAGCAGGAAAAGCCTGTTCACGGATTAAAGATTTTCAGGAAGAGGTTCTTAAGGCATTGGCCTTATCGTAAAACAAAAAAAGGCTCCGCAGATCGGGAGCCTTTTCCGTATCGAATATGTCGCTGTGCTTAGTCTTTGGCACGTTCCACATAGGTGCCGTCCATTGTGTTGACCACAATGCGTGTTCCTGCACCAATGTGCGGCGGAACAAGGATTTTAACGCCATTGTCCAGAACAGCCGGTTTGAAGGAAGAAGACTGGGTTTGACCTTTTACAACCGCATCGGCCTCGGCAATTTCAAACGTCATTTTTTCCGGCAGTTTGACACCGAGGATTTCACCTTCATAGGTTTCAATCTCAGCGGTGATACCGTCTTTTAAAAACGGGGCTTGTTCTTCCAGCAGCATAGAGCTGTTGGCTTCAATTTGCTCATATGTTTCATTGTCCATGAATGTCAGCAGTTCGCCATCGCTGTAGAGATACTGATATTCTTTTTGTTCCAGGCTGACACGTTCAACGGTTTCAGACGCACGGAAACGTTCGTTCAATTTTGTTCCAACGCGGATGTCTTTGAGTTCGACTTGGTTGAAAGCACCGCCTTTACCCGGTTTTACGGCCTGACATTTAACTGCACGCCACAACGCACCCTTATGGCTGATGACATTACCGGGGCGAATTTCGTTACCGTTGATTTTCATAGCTTGAATATTTCCACAAAAAATAAGACTGAAATCTGGCGCGCAACCTAACAGGAAGTGCGCGCAAACGCAATTATCACTTCAAAAGTTGGTTGAATTTTTTTACGGCTGCCTCTGGGCCTTCGGGGTGTTCCCATACACCGGAACTTACCGCAAGAAAGTCGGCCCCTGCCTCAACAAGGGGGGCGGCATTTTCTGTCGTAATGCCACCAATGGCGACACAGGGGACTTCAAACATGGTGGACCACCATTCCAAAATCCACGGTTCAGCCTTTGATTTGGCTTCTTTGGTCTGGGTCGGGTAAAACGCACCAAAGGCCACGTAATCAGCACCTTGTTCACCGGCGATCATCGCCAGGTGTTTCGAATCGTGGCAGGTCACGCCCACAATGGCATCTTTGCCGACAATCTCACGTGCCTTTTTATAAGGCGTATCATCTTGGCCCACATGGACCCCGTCACAGCCCATTTCCTTGGCGAGTTTCGGATTGTCATTAAGCACAAAGGCAATGTTGCGGCCCTGAACAATAGGGGCCAGCTTTTCACACGCCGTGCGCACCACATCATCACTGACATCTTTTAGGCGCAGCTGTACACAGGCAACATCGCTTGCATCCAGTGTGCTTTCCAGTATGGGGGCGAATGTATCGAGATCAATAGCAGGCGGGGTGATGAGGTAAAGTTCAGCGCTCATATCTTAAAATCCGGCTTGGGCCATAGCAATGGCGGTATCTGACATGCGGTTGGAAAAACCCCATTCATTGTCATACCACGACAAGACGCGAACAAAATTGCCATCCATCACGGTGGTTTGTGTCAGGTCAAAGGCCGAAGAATCCGGGTTGTGGTTATAATCAATGGAGACCAGCTGTACATCATAAGCCCCAAGCACCCCTTTTAAGCGGCCATTGGCAGCCTCAACAATGGCTGTGTTGATTTCTTCCACCGTGGTGTCGCGCCCGGCATCAAAGGTTAAGTCGATCAGCGACACATTCGGGGTCGGGACACGAATGGCACAGCCATCCAGCTTACCCGCCAGTTCAGGGATGACCAGCCCGGTAGCGCGTGCGGCCCCGGTGGTTGTCGGGATCATGGAAACAGCCCCTGCGCGTGCGCGGCGCATATCACGGTGCAGGGCATCCACCGTATTCTGGTCCCCGGTATAGGAATGCACAGTTGTCATATAGCCTTTTTTGATTCCCACAAGCTTATGCAGGACATCTGCGACCGGCGCGAGACAGTTGGTCGTGCAGGAGGCATTGGAAACGATCTTGTGATCTTTGCTCAAAAGGTCATGATTGATCCCGTACACAACAGTGAGGTCAGCATCCTTACCCGGTGCGGAGATCAGCACTTTTTTCGCCCCGGCATCCAGATGGGCCTGGGCTTGATCTCTTTCCTTAAATTTTCCGGTGCATTCAAAAACGATATCCACATCCAGCTCTGCCCAGGGCAGGTTTTTGGGGTCGCTTTCAGAGGTAAATTTAATCACCTTGCCATCAATGGTCATGGAGTCGGCACTGGAAGAGACATCTGCATTTAAGATCCCATGGGCAGAATCGTATTTCAGCAGATGGGCATTGCTGTCAACCGGGCCAAGATCGTTGATGGCGACCACGTTGATATCATCACGCTTGTTTTCGATCATTGCGCGCAGGCAAAGACGACCAATGCGGCCAAAGCCATTAATTGCTACGCGAAGCGCCATTGCATCCTCCATAAGGCTCGAAAAAGATTAGGGATTCTATAGCATGGAGTCTGAGGGAAAAACCAGAGTCTGATCACTTGTTTTTTACTTTTAAGCTTCTTTCATGGCTTCGGTCTTGCCCAACGGGTAATTTTTTGTCATTACCTAGGGCTTGGAATTTTCAATTTAACGGCATTGAGGCATTTTCTTGTCCGGTCTTGCACAGATTTCACCACGGGTTTTATCCGCTTTTGAGCGACTCGAAAAAGCTGTCGAGCGTCTGAACAAGGTGTGCGAGTCGCAGTCTGACAAGGTAGATGCCAGCGAACTGGATATCCTTCAGGCACAGGTGAAAGGATTACAAGATGATAATCTGGCCTTGTCTGAAGCACTCGAAGTTCATACGCAGGCCGATTATGATGCTCAGTTCGAACAGCTTAATGACAAGATTATTGCCTTGAGCGATCAAAACCGTGAACTGGCTGAAAGCAATACTTCGCTTAAAGAAATGAATAGCGGTTTTTCACAGCGTCTGGAAAAGCTGATCGGAAATGTTCAGCAGGTCTTGCAGGAGGAAGAATAATGGCTTCTGTTGCGATTACGGTGAATGGACGGCGTTATGAAATTGCCTGTGAAGAAGGTCAAGAAGCTCAGCTTGCGCGTTTGGGGCGTTATGTCGATGAACGGGTGCGTCAGCTGGCTGCAGCCGTTGGGCAATTGGGCGACAGCCGTCTGATGGTGATGACAGCCTTGCTGCTGGCTGATGAACTCAGTGAAAAGAATAACGAACTGGAAGCTTATAAAGTCGAACATAATGCGTCTGTTCGCGATCGAAAAGAAGAAATTATTGCGGAAAAACTAGACCTTATGACAGGGCGAATTGTCAAGATTGCCGAAGCCCTGGAAGGTGAAGAAAGGCTGGATTTAGAGGTTCCGCAAGGTCGCGGCGAAGATGAGGCGCCAGAAGAGGCGTGACATTTAATTTAAGAATGACTATATAGCGCGGTGTGAGGCTGCGAAGTGCGTAGGTGTTCGTGAGTCCCCGGGGCCAATAACGAAACCATAGGGAGCTGTCCCTGTCCACCTCGTGGGGTGGTTACACGGCGCCCACCTGCTTTGGCAGGCCTATGGTGGACCTAGAAAACATCACGGCTTATGTGGCTTCACCCGATTTCTTGATGAGGTACGATTGCCTTCACTGGCTGAACAAAAGGCGCAGTTGCGCAAGGAAATGTCACGCAAGCGCAAAACGCTGGGTGGACCAGATTATGCGCAACAGGTTGAAGCTCGCTTTTTTTCCTCCCCTACCTTACAGGCTTTCACAAAAATTGCGGGATATTGGCCCATAGCGGGGGAGCTGGATATCTGCCCGTTGTTAGGCAGCTTGTGCCAGAAAGGGCATATCTGTGCGTTGCCTGTTGTGAAGAAAAAAGACCATCCCTTATGTTTTTTGCGCTGGCAAACGGGTGATCAGCTGGAAGCTGGTGATCATGGAACACAACAGCCCCAATTCGGTGCTGAGGCTATTGAACCGGATTTAGCGCTGATTCCCTTATTAGCGTTTGACCGACAAGGTGGGCGACTGGGGTTTGGTGGGGGCTATTATGATCGGACGCTTGCTGCTTTTAAGGGAATGAAAGCGGTCGGGATTGCGTATGATGAACAGGAGGTTGAGGCGATTCCGATGGATCGCTTCGATCAAAGAATGGACTGGATTGTCACCCCGACACGGGTTATTGAAGTGTAATCTTCTTATTTAAAAGGTAGTCAAATGCGTTTTCTTTACTGTGGTGATGTGATGGGCCGGGCCGGGCGCAAGGCAATCTTAGAAGGGGTACCGCAGTTAAAAGATCGTTTGGGGCTGGATTTTGTTATTGTAAACGGAGAAAATTCAGCCCACGGCTTTGGCATTACGCGTAAAATCTGTGATGCCTTTTATGAGGCCGGAGTGGATGTGATTACCACAGGCAATCATGCCTGGGATCAGCGCGAAGTGATGAATTTTATTGATGATGAGCCCCGCTTGCTCCGTCCGCTCAATTATCCGGAAGGCACACCGGGGCGGGGCTTTCATGTCTATGACATGAGTGATGGCCGCAAGTTTTTTGTCGCTCAGGTGATGGGACGGCTGTTTATGGACCCACTGGATGATCCCTTTAGTATGATTTCCGCTGTTTTGGATAAGCATGTTTTAGGTCGTGATATTCAGGCTGCTTTGATTGATGTTCATGCCGAAGCCACCAGTGAGAAAATGGCGATGGGGCAGTATCTGGATGGCCGCGTCTCTTTGGTGGCGGGAACCCATTCTCATATCCCGACAGCGGATGCACAAATCTTGCCTAAAGGGACGGCCTATCAGACTGATGTGGGTATGTGCGGGGATTATGACAGTGTGATCGGTATGGAAAAGACAGTGCCGATTGAACGGTTTACCAAGAAGATCAGTGGCCGTTTGTCTCCTGCAGATGGCCCCGCCACGCTGTGTGCGGTTTTTGTTGAAACAGACGATGCAACAGGCTTGGCAAAACGAGTCTCGCCTGTTCGGGTCGGTGGCCGCTTGATTGAGGTTGTGCCGGAGTAACCAGAATAAAATGTCATTCTCGGATTTGATACGAGATCCAGCCTTTCTTTTAAAGCCCTTCTGGAACCTCAATCGAGTTGAGGGTGACTGTTAATCATAAAAAAGCCCGCCAAAATCGGCGGGCTTTTTCGTTGTTCCTTTTGGAAGCTTAGTTACTGCGGACCTGATGGAGGAACTGGTTCACAACATCTTTCAGTGATGTTGCTTGCGAGTTCAAACCACTGGAGGCTTCCAGAACCATCTGTGCGGCATTGCCTGTTTCAGCAGCTGCCATATTCACATTTTCGATGTTCTTGGTCACTTCAACGGTCCCGTTAGCAGCTTCCTGAACGTTTTTGGAAATTTCTACGGTTGCCGTGCCTTGTTCTTCAACAGCAATGGCAATGCTTTCAGAAATATCGTTCATGTTATCAATAGTTTGGGCAATGCTGCCAATCGCGCCAACGGCGTTGCTGGTGGCACTTTGCATCGCATCAATCTGTTCGGTGATTTCTGCTGTTGCACGTGCTGTTTGGTCGGCAAGGTTTTTCACCTCACTGGCCACAACCGCGAACCCTTTACCTGCTTCACCTGCACGGGCCGCCTCAATGGTGGCGTTCAGGGCAAGAAGATTGGTTTGTTCGGCAATAGAGGTAATCAGTTCAACAACCTCACCAACCTTGTTGGCAGCCGAAGACAGGCTTTCAACTGTGCTGGTGGCTTGTTGGGCTTCGCTCACCGCACCTTTGGCGATATCGCGAGACTGATCAACCTGACGTGAAATCTCAGAAATGGAAGCTGACAGTTCTTCTGCTGCAGATGCCACGGTCTGAACGTTGCCCGTTGCATGTTCGGCTGCTGAGGCCACCACATTGGACTGTTCAGAGGTTGAGGCCGCAGTAGAAGACATGCTTTGAGCTGTGTTTTCCATGTCTTGAGCTGCTGTACCAACTGCGGCAACAACACCGGAAACATTGTTTTCGAAGTCATCTGCCATCTTATGCAGAACGACGCGTTGTTTTTCTTCAGCCTGGCGCTGGTTTTCTTCCTGTTCTTCGCGCAGGCGTTCAACTTCCTGTGCATTTTTGCGGAAAATACGAAGCGCATCGGCCATTTCACCAACTTCGTCGGCACGAGTGTCGGCCAGAATTTTAACCTCAAGGTTCCCTTCGGCCAGCACATGCATCACTTTGGTCATATCGGAAATCGGGTTGGCGATGTTGCGTGCCACGATCAGGCCGATGATAATGACGACAACCAGTGTCAGGCCCGCACCAACAATGATAAAGGTCCGCATGGTGTGGACACTTTCCAGAACCTCTCCTTGTGACATTTCAGCAACCACGCCCCATGTCAGTCCCATGAATTTCAAGGGAGCATAGGCGGCAAAAACATCATCGCCTTTATAGTCGGTGGTCTCTGTCAGGCCCGTTTGCCCCAGCAGAACCTGTGTCACGGCATCATTGTCGATTTTTTGTTTCAGGATTGTCTTTTCTTTGACGAGACGCAGATCACTGCGCAGGCGCTTGTCTTTACCAATGATATACGTTTCACCCGTTTTGCCAAGGCCACGGGCATTTTGCATTACATGGTCAATACTTTTGATCGGCATACGTACCACAAGGGCACCGACAAATTCGTCTTCTTCGTTTTTAACCGGGCTACCCATGAAGCTGGCGGGTTCGTTATTATCTCCAGCGTAGGCTGCAAAGTCGGTCAGGGTAACATATTCTTCATTGTTTCCATTCGCCTTTATATCTTTGAAAATATTGGCAAAATCAGTATTTTTCCATTTGCCCTTTTCAAGGTTGGTGGCGAAGTCACCGGATTTAAAAACAGAATAAATTACATTGCCTTTGGCATCTACGATGAACAGATCATGATAATGGCGCGAATGGGTCAGTGGACGAAACCAGGCATGATAGCGTTCGTGTGTATCGTGATAGGCGTCTTCTGAATCGCCACGCCATAGTTTATCACGTTCCCCTGCCTTATGCGGGTTGGCTTCGATATATTGTTTTTGCAGGAAGCTTGTCGCATCACCATGTTCAGAACCGATATCTTCAAAATCAACGGCGAGTTCAACAAGGGCGTCTTTTACCATCTGGTTGCTGGACAGAATGCCCAAATCCTGGCGGATCCCCTCAAGGAGGTTTTTAATCGTTGCCTTACGGCTGTCGATCAATGTCTGCATGTTCTCTTCGGCAACAGTCGTCATGTTATCGGCAGATTTGAAATAAGCCAGCATGCCAGTCACCAAAATGGAAACCAGTGATAGCACAACGAGAATTGCAGGAAGTTTTACTGAGATTTTGACGTTAGACAGAGTCATTTATTTATCCGTTCTGAAGGTGTGCCTTAACCTGTGTTCCTACAGTTCGTAAGCGACAAGTTTCTCAAAAATGATGCGCACAAAATTCTTAATTATTTATGACACAATAGATAAGCCGAACGATAGGAAAAAAAATTGATTTAACTCAAGATAAATCAACGTTTCTTGTATATTTATCAGAACTATCGTAATGATTATCTACAAAAGTAGTATCACGAAACTCTTGACACATACTTTATGTAAAAAAAGCAAATCTTTCAAGCTGTGCGTTGTTTGTCATAGAGACTTTGTGCTAATAGATTCCCAGAAGAAGAAACTCTCATTTATTTTCTATGAAAAATAAGGATTAAAAGTAGGACCATGGCAGGCCATTCCAAGTTCAAAAACATTATGCACCGCAAAGGCGCCCAAGATAAAAAACGCGCTAAAGAATTTGCCAAACTGTCAAAAGAAATCATGGTTGCTGCCGGGATGGGCACACCTGATCCGGATATGAACCCGCGCCTTCGTACCGCCATTGCTGCGGCAAAAGGGGCGTCCATGCCCAAGGACAATATCGAACGGGCCGTCAAAAAAGGCTCTGGCGAGATGGATGGCGATAATTTCGTGGAAATGCGCTACGAAGGTTATGGTCCAGGCGGTGTTGCCGTGATCGTGGAATGTTTGACGGATAATAAGAACCGCACAGCATCTGATGTGCGTTCTACTTTTTCCAAGCGTGGCGGGAATCTGGGTGAAACAGGGTCTGTTGCCTTTTCCTTTGAACGTCGCGGTTTGATTACATATGCTGCCGATGTCACTGATGCGGACGCCATGTTTGAAGCGGGCCTGGAAGCAGGCGCAACAGAAGTGGAAAGCAATGATGATGTTCATGAAATTTCCTGTGAACCGGAAGAATTGCACGCTGTTCTGGATGAATTGGTAAAACAGTTTGGCGATGCCAAGGGGGCTGCATTGGATTGGAAGCCAACCAACACAACAGAACTGGATGCTGATAAAGCAGAAAGCCTGATGGGGCTTGTGGAAGCACTGGAAGATTTGGATGACGTTCAGGAAGTCTTCACCAACATGGAAGTCTCCGAAGAAGTCATGGCCAATCTGGCTGGTTAACCCATGCGGTTGTTGGGGCTTGACCCCGGATTGCGTATCACCGGGTGGGGAATCATCGACATTGATGGCAACAGGATGAGCTGTGTGGCCGATGGGGCCATCAAAACCGATGCCAAATTGCCTCTGGCCGAACGGCTTGTTCAATTGAACGAAGGGATCGAAAGCGTGATCAAACGCTTTGGTCCCGTTGAGGCCGCTGTTGAAGAGACTTTTGTCAATAAAAACCCGACTTCGACGTTGAAACTGGGGCAAGCTCGCGGGGTTGTGATGTTAACCCCTGCGCGTGCGGGACTGAGCGTATTTGAATATACACCCAATCAGGTGAAAAAGACGGTGGTTGGTGCAGGACATGCGCAAAAAGAACAAGTGCAGATGATGGTGAAAACATTATTGCCAGCCGCCAAACTTGAAATTGCCGATGCTGCCGATGCTCTGGCCGTGGCGATTTGTCATGCCCAACATCGCAATACACCGGATAAATGGGGGAGCGTATCATGATTGCCAAATTAAAGGGGCTGGTGGATAGCTTTGGAGAAGATTGGGTCATCATGGATGTTAATGGCGTGGGCTATCTGGTCTTTGCCTCTTCCAAAACACTGGCGAAATTGCCTAAGGCGGGCGAAGCCTGTTCCCTGATGATTGAAACCCATGTGCGAGAAGATCATATCCACCTGTATGGTTTTGCCGATGCGGGGGAACGTGACTGGTTCAAGCTGTTGACGACGGTACAAGGGGTGGGGGCCAAGGTTGGTCTGGCAATCCTGTCAACCTTGTCTGCACAAGATATTGTCCATGCCATTGCGGCTCAGGACAAAAAGGCATTGACCCGTGCCAATGGGGTGGGGCCAAAGGTCGCAACGCGTATTCTCACAGAATTAAAAGATAAAGCGGGGGCGATTGCCCTGACGCCTTCGGCTACGGGAAGTTCGGACACAGGTGAAGCCCCTGCCAGTGCAAGTTTTGGCGGTGCGCCTGTGGAAGCGGCCTCAGCTTTGGTGAATTTGGGCTATAATCGGTCCGATGCATTGGCTGCTGTGTCCAAAGCCAATAAGAAACTTGGCGGGGAAGGCAAGCTGGATGACCTGATCCGTGAAGGGTTGAAAGAATTGTCGATTTTATGATGATGTCAGGTGTTGTCATCCTCGCGACTGCGGGGATCTATTTGAATATGGAAAAAGGTCCCCGCGTTCGTGAGGGCGACAAGGATGGGCAGAATGTATGAAGATGAAGACCGCGTTGTTTCGGCTGAACGCAGTGCGGAAGACAGCCCGGAAAATTCCCTGCGTCCGTTAAATCTGGACGAATTTATCGGCCAGAAACAGGTCCGTGAAAACCTGAAAATCTTTGTTGAAGCTGCCAAGGCCCGTGGCGATGCCATGGACCATGTGTTGTTTTATGGCCCACCAGGGCTGGGTAAAACCACCTTGGCCCAAATCGTTGCGCGCGAACTGGGGGTGGGCTTTCGCGCCACATCCGGCCCTGTCATTGCCAAAGCTGGGGATTTGGCCGCACTTTTGACCAACCTTCAACCCCATGATGTGTTGTTTATTGATGAAATTCATCGCCTTAACCCGGCGATCGAAGAAGTTCTTTATCCGGCCATGGAAGATTTCCAGCTTGACCTGATCATTGGCGAAGGTCCGGCGGCGCGTTCGGTGCGGATTGATTTGCCCCCCTTTACTTTGGTCGGGGCGACAACGCGCTCTGGTTTGATTACAACGCCGCTGCGTGATCGTTTTGGTATTCCATTGCGGATGAATTTCTATGAAGTGGATGAACTGGAAGAAATTGTGACGCGTGGGGCACGTATTTTGGGCATGGAAATGACCTCAGACGGGGCCAATGAAGTTGCCAAGCGTGCCCGTGGCACACCACGTGTGGCAGGTCGCTTGCTACGTCGGGTGCGCGATTTTGCTCATGTGGCAGGTGTTAATCCCGTGGATGCAGCCTGTGCCGATGGGGCGCTTAATCGTTTAAATGTGGATCATCGCGGCTTGGACGAGATGGATCGGCGCTATCTTGCCTGTATTTGTGAAAATTATGGCGGTGGCCCTGTAGGGGTGGAAACCATGGCCGCTGCTTTGTCTGAACAGCGCGACACCATCGAAGAGGTGATGGAGCCGTATTTGATCCAGCAAGGGTTGTTAATGCGCACTCCACGCGGGCGGATGCTGTCCGATGCGGCCTATCGCCATTTGGGGCTGGATGCGCCGCGCGGTCGGGAAGCTGCTCAGATGGATTTACTTAAAGGAACGAAAGCGAAATGACCCAAGGCCGTATTGAAGGTTCAACCTTTATTTTTCCTGTTCGTATTTATTATGAAGATACGGATGCAGGGGAAATCGTTTATTACGCAAATTACCTGAAGTTTGCTGAACGTGCCCGCACAGAATTTTTGCGTCATTTTGGTATTTATCAATCTGAACTGCTGGAAAAAGACCGGATTGCCTTTGCGGTGCGCAAGGCCGAGGCTGATTACCGCAAACCTGCAAAATTGGATGATTTACTGGACGTTCATACCCGCTTGGTGAAACTTGGTGGGGCGTCGCTGGAAATGGTGCAAGAGTTGAAACGCGGTGAAGAGACTTTAGTTTCTGTGAAAGTTCGGGTAGCTTGTATCCATCTTGAAGGGCGCCCTGTGCCCATTCCAACGAATTTGCGTCACACTTTCGAAGAAATGTTAGGGGAAAACCATGGAAGGTAACGTGGTCGAAGCCGCTGTTCTGGCAGGCTCACTTGAAGCACCGGATCTCAGCATGTGGGGCCTGTTTATGCGCGCAGACCTTGTGGTGCAATCTGTCATGGTGGGCTTGCTTCTGGCCTCTATTTGGTGTTGGGCCATTATCATTGATAAGGTTTTCCGTCTGCGCAAACTCAACCAGATGGCCGATGTATTCGAAGATAAATTCTGGTCAGGCCAGTCATTGGATCAGCTTTATGATGCGCAGGGTAATAACCCCAAAGACCCGATGACGGCTGTTTTTGTCACAGCCATGCGTGAAGTGCGTCGCACACAGGCGAAATCAAACACCGCCGGGGATGAAATGCGTACCCGCTTGCAAGACCGGGTGGACCGGGTGATGCAGATCACGGTGGGGCGTGAGATGGACCGGGTGGAAAAAAGCATGACTTTCTTGGCTTCAACCGGCTCAACAGCGCCATTTATTGGTCTGTTCGGTACTGTATGGGGGATTATGAATGCCTTTACCGCCATTGCCCAAACCAAAAATACCACACTGGCTGTTGTTGCCCCCGGTATTGCCGAAGCTCTGTTTGCAACAGCGCTTGGTCTGGTTGCAGCGATCCCTGCTGTTGTGGCCTATAACAAGCTAAATCGTGATCTGGACCGTTATGCCGGGCGTCTGGATAGTTTTTCCGGTGAATTTGGAGCGATCCTGTCGCGCCAGCTCGATGAAAAGAAGTAAGACCCATGGGCGCTTCATTAAATCAACGCCGCAATAAAGGCCATTATGGTCGGCGTCGCAATTCAACGCAGATGTCGGAAATCAACGTCACGCCGATGGTGGATGTCATGTTGGTGCTCTTGGTTATTTTCATGGTAACGGCACCACTTCTGACTGTTGGGGTTGAAGTCGATTTACCGAAAACCAAAGCTGGTGAAATCCGTGGTCAGGATGAGCCTCTGGCTGTGAGTATTGACAAAGAGGGTAACCTCTTTGTTCAGGACACACAGGTTGAATTGGATGGTCTGGCTCCTCTCTTGTTGGAGATCAGTAAAAACAATCAGGATGTCCGCATCTTTGTACGCGGGGATGAAGCGATTGATTACGGCACGGTCATGCAGGTCATGGGTGTGTTGAACAAGGCGGGCTTTGGCAAGGTGGCCTTGATTACCCGGAATCCCGATCAAGGCAGAAAGAAATAAGCGGGCCTGATGCGCAATAGTTTTTTCATATCGGTCTTTCTCCACATTTTTGTTTTTGTCGTGGCCTATGTCGGGATTCCGATGTTGCCGGATGATGACTTGATTGTGGAAGCGCCCATTGTGGTGGAGGTGGTGAATATTGATGATGTGTCAAATGTGCCCGCACCTCAGCCCAAGGCGAAGAAGCCGGATGTGAAAAAGCCACAGCCCAAAAAAGCTAAGCCAAAACCACCACCGCCAGCCCCACCTAAGCCGGAACCTGCCCCAGAACCTGCCCGAGAACCGGAAGAGGCTGAAATTATTCCGGATAAAAAGTCTAAGCCGAAGCCAAAGAAAAAAGAGCCTGAACAACAGGTTCAGAAACCAGCCCCGCGGGTGAAGTCTGTTAAACTGGCACGCAAACCTAAGCCGCCACAAAAAAATGATTTTGAATCCCTGATGAAAAATCTGGCCCCAACCCTGGATAAGGTCCCAAAGGCGGATAAGAAAAAAGAGCAGGAAGATTTCAAGCTGGACGATTTGGCAAAAGAAATTCAGGAAGCCATTAAAAAACCAAGCAAGTTTTCCGATCCGAACAAAAAACTCAGCATCTCGGAAATTGATGCGCTGCGTGCGCATATTGAAAAATGCTGGAACCCGCCGATTGGGGCACGAGAGGCTGAAAACCTGAAGATTGAAATCCGGATTGCCATGAATCCGGACGGAACGCCGCGCTCTTACGGGATTGTGTCTAATCCGCGCATGTCTGATCCGTTTTATCGGGCGGCTGCGGAAAGTGCGAGGCGTGCTGTTGGCAACCGTCGTTGCTGGCCCTATCCCTTGTCGCCTGAGACCTATCAGCAATGGCGTGACTTGACATTGGTCTTTGATCCCAAGCATTTGCTGGGGCTTTAGCACTTTTGGGGTAAAACACCCCTTGGCATCTCAGGTTGATCTGCGTATCTTCTTGGCAAATGTTTTCTGTTGGGATGATCCGTGATGAAGTTTGCCGTGAAAGTTGTGGCCCTGTTTGCCTTTGCATTAAGTGCGTTTCCCGCATGGGCTGAACTACGTGTTGATATTACACAAGGCCGTGTGGAGCCCATGCCTTTGGCCGTGGTGGAATTTACAGGCGACAATCTTGAGGCCGCTCAAATCGGCAGTCAGATTGCCAAGGTTATTCAGGCGGATTTGGAACGATCTGGCCTGTTTCGCCCGATTGATCCGAAAGCCTTCATCCAAAAAGAATTATCCATGTCCACATTGCCGCGCTTTGGGGATTGGCGAATTTTGAATGCTCAAGCTTTGGTTCAAGGTCATGCGGTCCCACAAGCTGATGGGCAACTGGCCATTCAATTCCGTTTGTGGGATGTGTTTGCTGAACAGCAAATGGTCGGTCTGGCTTATAATACAGTTGCGGATAACTGGCGTCGTGTGGCCCATATTATTGCCGATACGATTTATCAGCGTATTACTGGGGAAAGCGGCTATTTTGATACCCGTGTGGTTTATGTGGCTGAATCCGGTCCGGCCAATCGGCGTGTGAAACGTTTGGCGATCATGGATCAGGATGGGGCGAATCACCGTTTCCTGACCGACGGACTGGATATGGTGTTGACACCACGTTTTTCACCGACCCTGCAGGAAATTACCTATCTGTCTTATTACCAAAACACCCCGCGTGTGTATCTGTTTAATATTGATTCCGGGCGTCAGGCCATTTTAGGCGATTTTCCGGGTATGACTTTTGCCCCACGTTTTTCTTTTGACGGGACCAAGGTCATCATGTCTATGGCTCAGGATGGTAATTCTGATATCTACACGATGGATATTGCCACACGCCAGTCGCGCCGATTGACGCGCCATAGTGCGATTGATACGTCGCCAAGTTATTCACCGGACGGCAAACAGATCGCTTTTAACTCGGATCGAGGGGGCTCTCAACAGATCTATGTTATGGATTCGAATGGGAAAAATGTGCGTCGGATCAGTTTTGGCAAGGGAAGATACGCCACACCGGTCTGGTCACCGCGTGGAGATTTAATTGCTTTTACCAAAATGTTGTCGGGTAAATTCTACATTGGTGTGATGCGCACCGATGGGTCTGGTGAACGCCTGCTGGCCGATGGCTATTTGGTCGAAAGCCCAACGTGGTCGCCCAATGGCAGGGTTTTGATGTTCTTCCGCGAGACGCTTCGTGGTGGTGAAAAAACAACCAAACTCTATAGCATTGATCTTACAGGATATAACGAAAGAGAGATTATTACGCCGCTTGAAGCATCTGACCCTGCATGGTCCCCCTTGATTCCTTGATAAGGTACGCATATAGTCACTGACAAGGCTACTGGCGTATTTCTAATCAGGGGGCGTCGATCAGTCTGTTTAATTTAATGTTTAAAATATAATTAGTCCTACAAGGGGATTGCTCATGCGTAAGTTTCTCGGTCTGGTTGGTGCTGTAGCTCTGCTCGCGGCTTGTGAGACCGCTCCTCAAGATGGTGCCAATGCATCTGCCGATGCAGCAGCTGCTCAAAAACTGGGGCCGGCTGCTGGTACAGCTCAAGATTTTGTTGTTAACGTTGGTGACCGTGTTTTCTTCGGTTTCGATCAGTACAACCTCACTGCTGATGCTCGTTCCACACTGGAAAAGCAAGCAATGTGGCTGAAAAAATATCCAAGTGCGACAATCGCACTGGAAGGCCACTGTGACGAGCGCGGTACACGCGAATACAACTTGGCTCTGGGTGAGCGTCGTGCAAATGCGGCGAAAGAATATCTGGTAAGCCTTGGTGTTGATGCAATGCGCATCAAAACAATCTCTTTCGGTAAAGAGCGTCCAGTTGCTCTGGGCCATAACGAAGCTGCTTGGACACAGAACCGTCGTTCTGTAACAGTTGTTTCTATGGGTGCAGGTTCCTAATTTTTTAGGAATTTCACTTAGAAAGACTTTCGAACAAGGCGTTTGCTGCATATCTTGTGGCAAACGCCTTGTTTTTTGGGGCGATTACAGGCACAAATGGTGAAACGATAAAACTATTGCAGGTTCGCGACCGATGAAAACCACGTTAAAGATACTTCTCAGCACCAGCTTTTTGCTGACGGCCCCTCTTTTACCAGCCTCTGCCCAGGATGCTGATATGCAGGCTTTGTTGGACCGTCTTGAACGGATGGACCGTGATATTAAGGCGTTGAACCTGAAAGTGTACCGTACAGGTGGTGCAACAGCAGAAGGTGCGGCCTCCACACCTGCAATAGGTGAAGATGTTTCCGGCCCGTTGGGTGCGCGTTTGAGCGTACGCATTAACGAGTTGGAAAGCCAGATGCGCCAAATGACAGGACAATTGGAAGAAACAGCCTTTCGAATTTCTCAATTGACCAGCCGTTTGGACAAGCTGGTGGTTGATGTGGATTATCGTCTGACAGCCCTTGAAGGTGGCACACCGGGAATGGAGCCCCAAGCCAGCCTTGCTCCACAAACGCAAGGTGAGGTGAAGCTCCCCACAGGCATGACAGGGCAGCAATTGGCCCCACCAAGCAGCACATTGACACCGCCGGTGCAGACGCAACCAACTGCCCCGCAACCGGGCGTGTTGGGGACGCTTTCCGGGTCTGATATGAAAAACCCGGCTTTGACGGCACCCAAACCTGTTGCATCAACGCCGCCTGCGCCGACCCAACCTGCGGTCCCTGTTCAGGAAACGGTGAAATTAACACCCAAGGCGCAGTATGAAAAATCTCGTCAAATGTTGATGCGTGGGGAATTTGGCCCGGCAGAAAAGAGCTTTAAATCCTTCCTTGAAACAAACAAGGACCACAAGCTGGCGGGCAATGTGCGCTATTGGCTGGGGGAAACCTATTATGTACAAGGTAATTATGCGCAGGCGGCTTCCACTTTCCTTGAAGGTTATCAAAAAGCACCGCGTGGGGCAAAAGCACCGGACAGTTTGTTGAAGTTGGGAATGTCATTGACGCATATGGACAAAAAGCGTGAAGCCTGTGCGACGTTTTCAAAGCTGCGTGCTGATTTCCCGAAAATGCCAGCCCATTTGTCTAAAACGCTGGAACGTTCCCGTTCTGCGGCAAAATGCAACTAAGCACACAGTCTTTTGCAGACTTAATGAAGCCCCTGCCTGAGGTCGGGGCAAAATTTGCCGTGGCGGTTTCCGGCGGGGCAGATAGCCTTGCCCTGTGCCTGTTGGCTCATGAATGGGCACAAAATCATGGAAAAGAACTGGTTGCCTTAAGCGTTGATCACGGTTTGCGTGTTGAGTCTGCTCAGGAATGCCTGTGGGTGCAGCAGGCCCTGAAAACACGGGGCATTTCCCATCATATTTTGGTTTGGGAAGGGGAAAAGCCGAAAAGTGATATTCAGGCGGCTGCGCGTGCTGCCCGTTATGGTTTGATGGCTCAGTGGTGTGCAGAACAAGGTGTTGCAGACGTCTTTGTCGCTCATCACCAAGATGATCAGGCGGAGACATTTCTGTTGCGTTTGGCGCGTGGCAGTGGGGTGGAGGGGCTATCGGCTATGCGTCCCTATAGCCAGCAAGGGGGGATAAACCTGTATCGTCCGCTCTTATCCTGCCCGAAAGCCAGCTTGATAGCCTATTTAAAGGAAAATGATCAGGATTGGATTGAAGACCCTTCCAATCGTAATGAGGCTTATGAACGGGTGAAAATTCGCCAAGCCCGTGAAATCTTAAGTGAGTTGGGGCTCACACCTGTCCGATTGGCCCAAACAGCGCAGGCAATGGCGCGCACCCGTGATGTGATGGCCCGGCTGTGTCGGGACTGGCTGGAAAGCTATGTGGGGATGGAGGAGGCCGGTTATGTCCGCTTGGATATGGCGGGACTTTGGGCATGTGAAGATGAGATTATCCTGCGCAGCCTGTCGCGAATCGGTATGGCCGTGGCTGGGGGGGCGTATCCCCCACGTTTTGAGAAATTACAGCATTTGCTGAAGAAGCTTAGGCAAGGAGAAGATGCCACCTTGATGGGCTGTCGCTGGTTTGGGCAGGAAAACCACGTGTTTGTTTGCCGTGAGGTACGAAAAACGGAGCTAAAAGAAAAGATTTATCATATTGATAATCATCATTCTTTCGCCAATGTTGATGTGCGATTACTGGGGCAGGAAGGCTGGGAGAATATTCTGTCTCACCAACCAGATCTGAAAAGCTTAGACCAGCCTCGTCCTGTGATTTATGCCATGGTGTCTTTTTGGGATAATGAGGGGGTTTTGGCTGTCCCGCATTTGGAATATGTACGTATGGGCGAATGTTTTGAGGCTGAATTGACATTAATTGCTAAAAAACGGCTGTTTGCATAAGTTTCGCCTTGCGCAAGACTGAAAATAGCTTATCTCTAATTCACAAAGTTTAAGTCTACGACGAAGAGGAATTCAAACGTGAACTTTAGCAGGAACCTGGCGTTATGGGTCATTATCGCATTGCTGATCTTTGCGCTGTTCAATCTGTTCCAAAGCTCCAGCCAGCATATGGACCAGTCGACTGTACCGTTCTCCACCCTGATGGATGCGGTTGAAGAAGGCAAAGTCCAGGATGTGGTTATTCAGGATAATACGATCAGCGGGACATATCGTGATGGCATTAAGTTCCAGTCTTATGCGCCGAACGATCCAAACCTGATTACCACGCTACGTGACAAAGGTGTGAAAATCACGGCGATGCCGAAAGATGAAAGCGTGTCTTTCTTCTCCATCCTGATTAGCTGGTTCCCGATGTTGCTGTTGATCGGTGTTTGGATTTTCTTCATGCGCCAGATGCAAGGCGGTGGCGGTAAAGCCATGGGCTTTGGTAAATCCAAGGCGCGCCAGCTGACAGAAAAGCAAGGCCGTGTGACCTTTGAAGATGTCGCGGGTATCGAAGAAGCCAAGCAGGAACTGGAAGAGGTGGTTGAATTCCTTAAAGACCCATCCAAGTTCCAGCGTCTAGGCGGTAAAATTCCACGCGGTTGTCTGCTGGTTGGCCCTCCGGGAACAGGTAAGACATTGCTGGCCCGTGCCATTGCCGGGGAAGCCAACGTTCCGTTCTTCACCATTTCCGGTTCTGACTTCGTTGAAATGTTCGTTGGTGTCGGTGCATCACGTGTTCGTGACATGTTTGAACAGGGCAAGAAAAACGCCCCTTGTATCATTTTTATTGACGAGATTGACGCGGTGGGTCGTCATCGTGGTGCCGGCCTTGGCGGTGGTAACGATGAACGCGAACAGACATTGAACCAGTTGCTGGTGGAAATGGATGGTTTCACCGATAACGAAGGTGTGATTCTGATTGCGGCGACCAACCGTCCAGACGTTCTGGACCCGGCATTGTTGCGCCCCGGTCGTTTTGACCGTCAGGTTGTTGTGCCGAACCCGGATATTCAGGGCCGTGAGCATATCTTGCAAGTTCACATGAAAAAAGTGCCGTTGGGTCCGGATGTGGATGCACATACAATTGCGCGTGGCACACCGGGTTTTTCTGGTGCAGACCTTGCTAACCTTGTGAACGAAGCAGCCTTGTTGGCGGCACGTCGTAACAAGCGTCTGGTGACAAATGCAGAATTTGAAGATGCCAAAGACAAGGTCATGATGGGTGCAGAGCGCAAATCCATGGTCATGTCTGATGAAGAGAAAAAACTCACAGCCTTCCACGAAGCGGGTCATGCGCTGTGTGCCCTTCATATGGAAGCTTCTGACCCGATCCATAAGGCGACAATCATTCCACGTGGTCGTGCGTTGGGGATGGTGATGCGCCTGCCTGAAGCAGACCGTGTGTCTCTGTCCGTTGAAAAACTGCGTGCTGATCTGGTTGTTGCTTTTGGTGGCCGTGTGGCAGAGGAACTCTGCTTTGGTGCTGATAAGGTGACAACGGGTGCGTCTAACGACATCAAGCAAGCTACCAACATGGCCAAACATATGGTGATGGAATGGGGCATGTCTGAAAAGCTTGGTCCGATTGCCTATAGCGAGAATGAACAGGAAGTTTTCTTGGGCCATTCAGTCACGCAAACGCAGAATAATTCTGAAGAAACAGCAAAAGCCATTGATTCAGAAGTTCGTAACATCATTGATGTCGCCTATAAGAAGGCTGAAGAAATTCTGACGAAATATCGTGACCAACTGGATATCATTGGTGACGGGTTGATTGAATATGAAACCCTGACAGGTGATGAGATCAAAGAGTTGATTGATGGCAATCCACCCAAGCGCGGTGGTTCTGGTCCAGCCAATGGCGAAAAACGCCGCAGCAGTATTCCAACTGCGGGCCAGAAAAAAGACTCATCGGATGGCAATGGTGTTGAGCCTGAGCCACAGCCGGGTGAGTAATAAAGCCTATATCCATGTCATCCCGCACTTGTTGCGGGATGATTTTTTTTGAAATATTGTCATTCCCAATTTGATTGGGAATCTTTCTCCCATCAGGAAGAAGATCCCCGCTTTTGCGAGGATGACATTTACGTTCAAGCTGGCACATATCATGACCATCTATACCAATGATTTCGGTTCCCCCTCTTTACCGCGTGGCTTTTGCACGCCGGACGGTGATCTTTCCAAGACTGTTTATATCCGCCCGCTTGCACCGTTTAAAAAAGGTCAGTTTGACTTTCCCTTATATGAAGTTGCCCTGCGCACAAATAGCGAGGTCTGGCGTTTTAAGGTGACTCATAATGCCTTGATGTCCTGGGCTGAAGAGGAAGGCGAGGATTTGGTCGTTCATGTGGGCAAGCTGCTGGAACATGTT
Organism: Terasakiella sp. SH-1; assembly: GCF_004564135.1. Taxonomy (NCBI): domain Bacteria; kingdom Pseudomonadati; phylum Pseudomonadota; class Alphaproteobacteria; order Rhodospirillales; family Terasakiellaceae; genus Terasakiella; species Terasakiella sp. SH-1. The sequence goes on from NZ_CP038255.1 coordinate 623,548, forward strand.
GAAAGCCCAAGAAAGAATTTTGCTGGCCTTGAGGTCGGTATGCGTCCCTTGATCATGGGGATTGTCAATGTCACCCCGGACAGCTTTTCTGATGGTGGGGATAACTTTAATCCGCAGCACGCCATCGAACATGCCAAACAGATGGTCGCCAATGGGGTAGATATTCTGGATATTGGGGGCGAATCAACGCGCCCGGGGGCACAGGCTGTGGGGACAGATGAAGAAATGCGCCGGGTCTTGCCTGTGATCCGTGGTATTCGTGCTGCCGGGCTTCAGGCCAAGGTTTCTATCGATACTCGCCATGCCTTGGTGATGAAAGCAGCCATTGAAGAAGGGGCCGATATCATCAATGATGTGACCGCATTGGAAGGCGAAGGCGCGTTAGAAGTCGCGGCCCAGCTGGATGTGCCTGTCATGTTGATGCATATGCAGGGCGAGCCGCAAACCATGCAGGAAAACCCGACCTATGATGATTGCACACTCGATATTTATGATTATCTCCATGAACGGGTGCGTGCTTGTGAGGCTGTTGGTTTGAAGCAGGAAAATATCTGTGTTGATCCCGGCATCGGGTTTGGCAAGACGCTGGACCACAACATGGCGATCATGGATCAATTGGCCCTTTATCACGGTTTGAATTGCCCGGTTTTGCTGGGGGCATCGCGCAAAAGCTTTATTGCGAAAATTTGTGGGGATGTGGCGGCAAAAGACCGTTTGCCCGGTTCACTGGCGGCGGCCATCAAAGGGGCTAATGCCGGGGCGCAGGTCGTGCGGGTCCATGATGTGGCCGAAACCAGACAAGCCCTTGATGTTTGGTCGGCTTAATAATTCATAGCCTGCCATTTTAGCTCCAGATTTGTGACAGTCTCTTCATCACCGCAGATATCAATTTCAATGCCGCTTTCTGTGTAGCGGCGTTCTTGAACCATATCTGGGGATAACAACCGTTCCAGATCACTGGTGCGATTGAAATCGGCACATAAGGTTGTGGTGGCTTGATGGGCGAAAGTTTGCAGTTCAGCGATTTCACAGACGGATTTGGTCGCCCCTGCATAAGCGCGTGCCATGCCACCCGTGCCAAGCTTGATACCACCGAAATAACGCACGATGATCACAGCAACATTTACCAGTTCATAGCCTTGAAGAACCTTTAAGGTGGGCATTCCAGCAGAGCCACTGGGTTCACCATCGTCTTTGGCCCCTTCATGCAGTCGTTTATCTGTATCGAAATAACGAAAGGCAGAGACATGATGATTGGCTTTTGGATGCTGTTCACGCAGCTTGTTTAGCGTGTCTTCATACTGGTCATAAGGGCAGAGAAAGGCGAGAAAACGTGATTTTTTCTCTTCTGTTTCTTCAAAAGCGGGAATCGAGAGGGTTTTCATCAAAAAAAAGCAGAAAATGTCAGGGAATTTCAGGCAACTGTTTGCTAAGAAGCCTACCAAGTGCTAAACAAAATGTAACGCTTTTTAATAACGAATGAAGACCACAATGACACGTAAATTCTTTGGTACAGATGGTATTCGCGGCACAGCCAACAGTTATCCCATGACGGCGGAAATCGCCATGAAAGTCGGGATGGCGGCAGGTCATTATTTTGTACGCGGCGATCACCGCCACCGTGTGGTGATTGGTAAAGATACCCGTTTGTCCGGTTATATGATTGAACCTGCGCTTGTGGCTGGCTTTACCGCCATGGGGATGGATGTGTTGCTGGTTGGTCCCATGCCGACCCCGGCGGTGGCCATGTTGACCCATTCCATGCGTTGTGATTTGGGCGTGATGATTTCAGCATCCCACAATCCCTTTGGCGATAACGGCATTAAGCTGTTCGGCCCGGATGGATTTAAGCTGCCAGATGAGGTAGAGCTGAAACTGGAAGAGCTGATTGAAAGTGATCTGTCTTCGAAATTTGTCGCACCGGATCAATTGGGCCGGGCGAAACGTTTGGATGATGCCTCTGGCCGTTATGTGGAATTTGCCAAAAATACCTTCCCAGATGATTTGCGCCTTGATGGCTTAAAGATCGTACTCGATTGTGCAAATGGCGCGGCTTATAACGTGGCCCCGGAAGTCTTGTGGGAATTGGGTGCGGAAGTCATTCCGGTGGGGGTGAATCCCAATGGCTTTAACATCAATAAAGAATGTGGCTCAACCTACACGGCGACCTTGAGTGAACAGGTTGTGGCCCATCAGGCCGATATTGGTATTGCCCTTGATGGGGATGCAGACCGGGTGATTATTTGTGATGAACATGGTCAGGTGGTTGATGGCGATCAGATCATGGGGCTAGTTACGACCCATATGCATAAACGCGGTCTGTTAAAAGGCGGCGGTTTGGTGGCAACTGTCATGTCCAACATGGGGCTTGAAAAATACCTGGAAGATTACGGACTGACGCTGGAGCGTACACAGGTTGGTGATCGCTATGTGGTGGAACGCATGCGCAATGATGGCTTTAATGTGGGTGGGGAACAATCCGGTCACATCGTGTTGGGCGATTATGCCACAACTGGGGACGGTTTGGTTGCGGCCTTGCAGGTTTTGGCTGTGGTGGTGGAACAAGGCAAGCCAACCTCAGAAGTCTGCAAACTGTTTGAACCTTTCCCGCAAATCTTGAAAAATGTGCGTTATGGTGCAACCTTCCCGCTGGATGAAGACAGTGTGAAAGAGGCGATTTCTTCTGGGGAAGAGCGCTTAAATGGCTGTGGCCGGGTCTTGATCCGCAAATCAGGCACTGAACCGCTGATCCGCGTTATGGCCGAAGGTCAGGATTCACAGCTTGTGGAACAGGTTGTGGACGATATTGTCGCTGCGGTTTCTGCGGTCGCATGACGGGCCGTGTCCTGATCATTGCGGGTTCTGACAGTGGCGGGGGCGCTGGTATTCAGGCGGACCTGAAAACCGTCACCTGCCTGGGGGGCTATGCCATGACGGCAATTACGGCCCTGACCGCGCAAAATACCCATGGGGTGAGTGCCATCCATGATGTGCCCGCTGATTTTATTAAAGAACAAATCCGTGTCGTGTTGACGGACCTTGGGGCGGATTGTCTCAAAACTGGGATGCTTAGCCAGCCTGCGACCATTCATGCCATCTGTGATGTGCTGGATGAATTGGGGATGGATATTCCCATGGTCGTGGACCCGGTGATGGTAGCTAAAGGCGGGGCGTCTTTACTGGCCCAACAAGCTCTTGAGGCCCTGAAAACCCGCTTGATCCCGCGTGCGACTGTTCTGACGCCCAATGTACCGGAAGCCGAAAGCCTAACCGGGCTTGTTATTCAATCAGCTGAAGATATGAAAAAAGCGGCTGAAAAATTGTTTGAGCTGGGGCCACAAGCGGTTTTGATGAAAGGCGGTCATTTACATGAAGAATCGACTGCGGTAACAGATTACTTGTTTGCATCTGATGGCATGGTTCACATCTTTGAAGGCCAACGGCTGAAAACTCGCCATACCCATGGTACGGGTTGCACTACCGCATCGGCCATTGCCTGTGGCATTGCCCAAGGTATGAGCGTGGATAAAGCGGTCAAACGAGCCAAAGGGTATGTGTTTGAAGCCATCCGTACGGCACCCGGCTATGGCGGGGGGCATGGGCCGTTAAATCACGGTCATACCGTCAAGGGATAAAAGACCCTACTTTTTGCTGGTTTTTGATGAATGTTATTTCGGGTATTCTGTATCTGCATTATCAATAGGCTAATAGAATTAAAGAAATAGAGCTGCCATTATGAAGGATACCTTCGGTCGTACCATCACATATTTGCGTGTTTCCGTCACAGACCGCTGTGATTTTCGTTGTACCTATTGTATGGCGGAAGATATGACCTTTTTACCTCGCCAAGAGATTCTGTCTTTTGAAGAGATGGAACGGATTTGCACGGCCTTTATCAATCGCGGTGTGACAAAAATTCGCTTAACTGGTGGGGAACCATTGGTGCGCCACGGTATTATGGATTTAATTGCACAGCTCAGCCATCATTTAAAAACAGGCGCGTTGAAAGAACTGACCTTGACGACCAACGGGTCGCAACTGTCAAAACGTGCAGATCAACTGGCGGAACTTGGGGTAAAGCGCATCAATGTGTCTCTGGATACGCTTAATGCCGCCCGTTTTGCCGAGATTACCCGCCATGGCAAGCTGGAAACGGTTTTGGCTGGCTTGGAAGCAGCGAAACAGGCGGGGTTAAAGGTCAAAATCAATACAGTGGCTTTGAAAGGTCAGACGGACGAAGAACTGGATGACCTTTTACAGTTTGTTGCCGATAACGGTTTTGACCTGACCTTTATTGAAACCATGCCCTTAGGCGAAATTGGTGGATCTCGTGTGGACCATTATTTGCCGTTGACTGAAGTGCGGGCCAATATTGCCAAACGTTGGACAATTGAAGAATCTGATTATAATTCCGGCGGTCCGGCACGTTATGTCGATGTGGCTGAGACAGGCAAACGTATTGGCTTTATTACGCCGCTAAGTCATGGGTTTTGTGAGAGCTGCAACCGTATGCGCCTGACCTGTAAGGGCACATTGTTTATGTGTTTGGGCCAGGATGGGAATGTGGATTTACGCGAAGTCGTACGTTCATCTGAAAGTAATGAACCGTTACAGGCCGCCATTGACAAGGCTTTGAACCTTAAGCCGGAAGGTCATGAGTTTATTATTGAAGAAGGGCGTGATGGTCCGGCCTTAAATCGTCATATGAGCGTGACAGGCGGATAAGACTGAGGCATAGTAGGGCCATGTTCACCAGAAGGTTAAAGTGATGGCTCATCCCAAGATTGCGTTTGTCGCGGGTAAAACAGATACCGCACAGGATGCGATGTCCAAACTATGTGGCAAGTATGACCATGTGACACCGGATAAGGCCGATGTGATTGTCGCCCTTGGCGGGGATGGCTTTATGCTGCGTACCCTTCATAAATATCTTCACCTTAAAAAGCCTGTTTTTGGAATGAATCGCGGGTCGGTCGGTTTCTTGATGAATGAATATCGTGAAGATGATCTGATGGAACGCATTGGCCGTATGGAATCTTTTGAAATCCATCCCTTGCGCATGGAAGCGGAATGTAAAGGCGGTAAACACCACGAGGCCATCGCTTATAATGAAGTCTCCTTATTTCGCGAAACTGGCCAAGCGGCCCATATCCGCGTCAGTGTGGATGATGTGGTGCGATTGGAAGAAATGGTCTGTGATGGGCTGTTGATCTCGACCCCGGCAGGGTCCACGGCCTATAACATGTCCGCCTATGGCCCTATTTTGCCGCTGGGGGCGGGGGTTTTGGCCTTAACAGCGATCTCAGCCTATCGTCCTCGACGTTGGCGTGGGGCGATTTTGCCACATAGTGCCTCCGTAAGTTTTGAAATTCTCAATGAAGAAAAGCGCCCGGTGGGGGTTTCTGCCGACTTTAACGAGTTTCGTGATGTGTTGAAGGTGAAAGTCTATGAAGACCGTAGCCTTTATTCCATGGTGCTGTATGACCCAGAACATAATCTGGAAGAACGTATCTTACAGGAACAGTTTATGGGGTAGTGGGTAGTTTATCATTTACATTTCAATTTTAGATTTATACTTTAAGTGAATTTTCTATGATAACTTGAGAAACTCCCCATGTATGACATTATTGGTTATCTTTTAACTCTGGTTATGCTTGTCCTTTTTTTGCGTGAACTAGCCAAGAAAAAGAAGCGAAATCATTTCCAGCAATATGATCTCAGTGATCCCAATAATCAGCTTCGTTTTGTTTCAAATGCATCTTTCAAGTCAAAACCTTTGATGGAACGAAAGGTTGCCCATGTTTTTTACGATATCGAGAATAAATTGAAGGCAAGGGATTTAGGGGAAAGAGTTTTTAGTGAAGTTGCTCTTGGTGCGTATTTAAATACGGTGCAGCGTGACGATAATGCTTTTAAGTCTATAAATTCAAAACGATGTGATTTCTTAATTATCAACCGTTATGGTCAGCCCATATGCGCTGTGGAGTATCAAGGAAAAGAACATTATCAAGGAACAGCTCGTCACCGTGATGCGATTAAGGCAATCGCCCATGAAAAAGCAGGTGTGGCATTTCTTGAACTTTTCCCAGAAGATTCAAAAGATATTATTCATGCCAAGCTGGAAAGAGCGTTAGCGGCGTAATTACCTCACCAAAGAATGCACCATGCTGGTCACGGTGATTTTTTCTTCAACCAGTTGGACTTTCATTTTCTCCCAATTGGGCTTTTCTTCTCCAAATGAACTGCGCAACATGCGGTTGACCGCATCGCCCAAGGGGCTGGAAGAGGCCAAAGCAACAATGCGGTAATCAATGGTTTTGCTCAGGTTTTTAGGGAGGATCATGCGCCAGCCAATCAGACCTTTCTGCATGTCAGCTTCCAGCAAGCCTTCACGGTCAGCCAGCAGGAAATGACCATCTTCCAACCGCTGGGCAAAAGCCCACATATAGGCCGGTGCGCCCATGTTATTAACGGTGATTTCCAACGCACACAGTCCGTTCAAAGAACTGCTGGGGAAACTGGAGCCATCACGTTGCAGTGGGATTGTATCGGGGGACTGACAGCCCTTATCGGTATTAGCACGCAGTTCTGAAATGCCGATTTTCAGACTACCTGCACGCAAGGCGATGATATTATCTTCAAACTGCATATAAAGGCCGACACCCAAGGCGACCAGGCAGAGGCCAAGGGCAATCAGTTTACCCAGACGGTTGTCTTTCAGGGGCGGCGGGGCGTTCGGGTCTGGTTTATAGAGGTCAATAACCTCGTCATCATCACCCTCGTCTTCATCCTCTTCTGTTTCAGGAAGGGGAGGGGGCAGCTCAAAACGTTGGATAATACGATGAACATCAATAAGGGATTCAAGATGGAGAAGATCACCGTCCACACCCAGTTCTTCTAAGAACTCGTCCTCAGGAACCAATCCCGCTCCACTGGGGAGGAAACAAAAAACCCGGATATTTTGTTCACGCAGCTGTTGGAACAAGGCTTGTGAAGCCAGAAGCTTTTCCTTGATATGATCAACCGGGCGAACTTTCAGGTCTCGGTCCAGCTCACCCGTGCACCAAAGAACGGTATCAATTTCATCTTCTGGGCCGGCCAGTTCTTCTTCATTTTCCAGAGCATGGGCCACGAAGGCACCAAGTTGCCAGCTGTTGCCATCGGTAATGACCCGATCTACATCCATACGATAGGAGGGATGAGCGTATGATCGCTGAACCACGCCTGTAGGCTCTTTGACAAAACTGTCATAGGCGCGTGAAATCGGCAGGGCCTTGGCTGTCCCGTTTAGGCAGACCACGCTGCGCACATCCGGGTCTTCACGGCTGATGCGCTGGATGCAAACCGGGCCTTCAGTCGTGGCGATATAAACTCTCATGCTCATCAGCGCAGAATGACTTCACTTTTCACATTACGCAAGGCTTTGACGATCTCATCATCGCTGAAAAGTAAAATTTGTGCTTCGCCGTCAAAAAAATCATCAATGACAAGGCGCAAGATAGGCCCATCTTCCTGTTCAATGAAAAGAAGGTTAAGAGACAATTCGGGATTATAGGATTGAATGAGGAGATATACCTGATCCGGATTGGATTTTGAGGGGGTCAGACTGAGCTTGACTTCCTCGTTATCACGCACGACAAGTTCGCCTGAACTGGCGGCAACAGCACGTGGAATAAAGCTGATTGCCTGTTTGTCCAGTAATCGGCGCAGGTCACGGCGGGTTTTCAGGTTGGTGGATAGGGCGTGGACTAAGGCTTCTGAGGGGGTATGGGCCGGGTTTGTTGCATACGCATAGAGTTCACTGAAGGTGACGGCTTTTTGGCTTTGCCCATGCCCCATAATCTGGTCCAGATCGTTCAGGGCCTTGAAAATCTCTTGGGCCTGTTTGTTTGGGGGATGGGTCATGACATGCCTCCATAGATTTTACTGAATTGGCCGTTGAACAGGGTGCGGTCATAGGAAAACTGGGATTGCCAGCCCCCACCGGCGAGAGCCATACAGTCCAGCCGTTCTAAAAAGGCATCAATATCGCGTGCAATGTCTAACAAAAGGTCAGCCCCTTGGGCAAAGGCGATGCACAGTTCAGGATGTTCGTGCACATCTTCCTTGAAACCTTTGCGTGACAATTTTTTATAAGCGATTTCTGAGGTACTCATCATTTCGGCGACTTTGGGTCCCACAGCTTGAGGATCGTGCAAGATGCTCATAAAACGATCTGTGATGGCGTTTGTATGAAGTGTGACCACATTTGTATCTTTCTCTTTCTCATCAATAAGATGTTGTGCCAGCGAGGAAAAATCAATATCGGGTTCCAGTTTTAACATCACATTGACGGCATCTTTATGGCGGGCTGTCGCCAAAGCATGAAGACTGGCATAAACGCTACGTTCCAGATGTTGGCGCAAGGACTGATAGGTCATCTGGCGGTCTTGATAGGTTTCATCAGGCCCTTCGTCGATAAGATTCTGGAGTTCACTTGTCCCGACATGACGGCGCAGGGCCTGTGTCAGTCGTGCCTGTGATCCACTGAAAATATCACTACGCAAAATGGACAAGGGCAGGCGCAGGGCCAATGTACCTGCACTGAGGAGCCCCTCAAGATCAGCCTGTTCCTGTTTGTTGAGAAATTTGACCTGATTGAGAGGGCTGGAGGTAAGCTGCAGTAAAGGAGATAGGGTTTCCTGTACCGAATCGATGGTTTGGGACAGAAGGTCGGGATTGATTTCCCCGGCCTCATGATCATGGCCGATGGCCCCGGCATTATGCAGGGCAGAGAGGTCGCGCGCACTTTCAATCGCCTGTATGACGCGAATAAAAGTCAGGAGAACGCTGTCAAATGTTTTGAAATCAACGCCTTTTTCTGGATTCAGGGACGCTTCCTGCCAGAAATTCAGGATCATGGTGTCATCAATATTTTCAACGTCATTTTCACAATAGGCAAGGATCTTGCGAAATTTCCGTTGGGACTGAGCCGGGGGCAGGTGGGTGCGAAGATACGCATAGAGCAGGCGGCTTAGATTATTAGCAGCATCTGAGACCGCCTTTTTCGTCGGAGGGGCTTGGCATAGGAGGTCCTGCAAAATCTCATCAATATCGCTATAGCCAAGGGCGGTCAGTAAAAATTCAAACAAGGCTGATAAGACGGGCATGCGGCTATATTGAATGGAAAATTCACCATCGGGGTAGGATATGGTTAGTCCTTTGGGCGATAAGCTGACCTGTTCACAGGTGTTTTCAGCTTCTGCCTGACAGCAATAATGCTGGAAATGGGAGCTTTGGGCAGGGCCGCTATCCCAGAAAAAGAATTCATAGCGCCCTGTCTCTATGGAGAGGTCGCTGGCGGCAACAATAAGGTGAGACAGTTCCAGCAAGGCGCTGGCATAATTGCGACAGACGATCAGCTTGCCGATTTCACGACAAACCATTGGTGAGAATTTCATTTCACCATCAATCTCACATTCTGCCATCGTATGTAAGACAGCGCTCAGTTCGTTGCTTTTTCCTGCTTCCAGCAGCAATTCTTCTGATCCCATGAGGTGTTCCTGTGTTTTAGTTTCTCGTTATTGTAGTGAAAAACCGTCTAAGGTCTACTATGGAAGGATCAGGGTGGTTTTTTATTCGCTTGTTACCCGGTTGCGTCCGCCTTCTTTGGATTGATAAAGCGCTTTATCTGCCCGGCGGAACATGTCATCCAGGCTGTCGCCCTGATGAAAGGTTGTGACACCAAAGCTGCCTGTAACTTTGACTTCATGTTCACCGCTATGAACGGTGCTTTTTTCAATGAGCTTACGAATGCGTTCGGCAAAGCCAATGGCGCTGTTCAGGTCCGTCTGGGGCAGGGTGACGGCAAATTCTTCCCCACCGATTCGGGCAAGGTGGCTGTCGTTACTGCGTTCATCACTCATATTCATGTGGCGTGAATGATCATGCCAAAGCGAAACCACCATTTTGAGGACATCATCCCCGGCATCGTGACCATAACTGTCATTGATTTGTTTAAACCAGTCCAAATCAAAGATAATCAGGCTGAGAGGACAGTTTGTCTCGTGAGCTTTTTCAAGGGCCTTGCCTGCTTCTTGCATGAAATAGCGGCGATTATAGGCCCCTGTGAGCGGGTCTGTCATGGACAGGCGGACCAATTCACGTTCTTTCATGATCAGTTCTGTGACGTCTTGAAGAACGATTTGCACACAATGCAAGCCTTCCCACGGCAGGCGACCAATGCTGATATTCACAATATGACAGCTGCCATCCTGTGTATGCAATTCAACTTCGGAAAGATTGACCGGGTTGGGATCGTGAAAGGCATTCATAAACAGGGGGAGCAGTCTTTCGCGTAATTCATCGGTCATAAAGTCAAGCAAGTGTTTCCCCAGCATGTCATCATGACTGGTGTTAAACATGCGGCAGACTTCATTATTGACAAACAGCATGGCTTGGGGCTGATGGATCAGCAACCCCATGGGGATCACATTTGGCAGAAGGTCCAGCAACGCACCAAGACGTTCTTGTGTATCCATCAAATGTTGTTGAGTCTGTACGGCCTGTTCAGTGCCGTCGCGGTCATCCCAAAAGAAATCAACCAAGTGCTTATCCATCTGTCTAAGAGCTAGGGACAGTAAATTAATAGATCCTGACCCTATAACATATTCAGTATATATATGAATGCGTTATATTGATAGGTGGTTATGCAAATTCTACTCGGTTTCGGCCATTTTCTTTGGCTTGATAAAGGGCCCTGTCAGCCCGTCTGATCAGGTCATCCAACTTCTGGTCATCGCCTTGTAAGGACGTTAAACCAAAGCTTGCTGTAATGCTGAAACGGTTGTCTTCAAAAATGATGACTTCATGTTCAATGGCGCGACGAATACGTTCTGCAATTGCTTTTGCACCTTCTTCATCCACATTGGGCAGATAAATGGCAAATTCTTCCCCGCCAATTCGCGACAGGGTGCCATCATTTTTGCGGTTATCAAATTCATTATGGCGGGTATTCAGCCGCCAGACTTTTGAAATGATTTTCAGGGCTTCATCACCGGCCAGATGGCCGTAGGTATCGTTGACCTGTTTAAACCAGTCAATATCAAAAATCATGAGGCTGAAAGGTTTGCCTTCATCCAGGGCATGGGTAATGCATTCTTCGGCATGTTGAACGAAATAGCGTCGGTTGTAGGCCCCGGTCAGCACATCATGGAAGGTCAGTTTTTGGAGTTCATCGGCTTGAAGGCGCAGTTCGGTGACATCTTCCAGCATGATTTGCACAACACTGGTCCCTTCCCAGGGCAGGCGTGATGCTGTGACCTGAATATAGAGTGTACGCCCGGCAGATTGTTCAAGCTTAATCTCAGGAAAGCGCACAGGCTCATCACGCATGAAGGTGGTCATGAACAATTCGCTGCATTTTTCCCGCTGGTCTTCTGATACGAAGTCGAGAAAGTGCTTTCCGACAAGAGTGGTGACGTTTTCATCCAGCAGGTAGAGGGCCTGCTGATTGGCAAACAACATCCCTTGCATTTGGTGGATAATCAACCCCGTTGGCATGAGGTCAAGCAGAGTGCCCAGTTTTTCTTGGGTGTCAACAAGGGTCTGATGGGTTAAGGCCGCATCACTAGTCCCCTCATTGTCATCAAAGAATAATTCTTCGTTTTCCATTTTTTCCGAACTTATTTGTTTGGGGTAGAATAACGACGTTCGACTTTAGATGCAAAACTAACTTTTCCATGGTGACAAAAAAGTGAAGGGGGATTTTATTCTCCCCCTTCTAATAAAGCCTTTACCAGCCTGATTTATAACCCGGTCCAAAGTCATCGTTTGAACGGTTAACCTGATTGCCCCCTAATTCATCGGAGAGATTTTCCCATGTCCCCCGGTTGTGGTGGCGCTCTTCTCTACGATCTTTGCGTCGATTGTCTGCACGTTGTGGGTTACGATCCCAACGGTTGGAGATCAAATACCAGGGGACATTATCTTCGCGACAGGCAATTGCCGTCCCATTGAGCCATTTGTTATTGACCATGACGGCATGGCGAAAACGTCGACAATCGCGATCACGGCGGTCACGCACATCCCCGGTTGGGCGCAAACGGGCGCTGACACCGGCATACCAGTTGGTTGTTAGGCCATTATCTGAGAAAAATAGGGCTTTTTCGATTTCACTGTTCATTTTGTCTTCATTGGCGCGGCTGATATTTAGGTTCGCCTCTGAGGTCAGGATAGAGCCGATATCTGTGCCATAGACCTCACCGGGGCGCAAAGACCCTGTTGTTTGACAAGCGCTCAGGACTGT